>CAXTPL010000084.1:14230-14536 GCA_964246065.1 uncultured Acidobacteriaceae bacterium | reverse complement strand
TGCGGCTTGCTGCGGTCAAACTTTTCCTTGCCCATCGCGAATCTCTCCCTAAGCTTTCTGGATCGAAAATCCAATTGCGCGACGACCCTGCGCCGCGCCAATCATGTGCTCTCGCCTCGGCGCCACCCTCAGTAGTAGGCGTATGCCTTGAGGTGCTTGGCTCGCAGCTCCGGAGCCACCTTCTCGACGAGCGACAGGTACTCTTCGCGCACGTGCCCGCGATCGGAGTCCCCCAACCGCGCATAGTGCGCCGGCGTCTCCGCGCCAAGCAGTCCACTTGCCAGGATCGCCTCAAACTGACGAGCC
>CAXTPL010000084.1:13629-14220 GCA_964246065.1 uncultured Acidobacteriaceae bacterium | reverse complement strand
TTCTCCAAAAATGTGTCGACATACTTCGGAGCAAATGCCCGATCCATCGCCTGGTGCACCGCGCTGTGGGTCGCCTCATCCTGGATCGGCAACACTGCCTGCTCAAACATCGCCTGCATGGACTCCGCTAACCCCGGCTCCCCGCCAGGGCCCTTTTCTAAGATCTGGAGCGGGAGACGGGAATCGGACCCGCGACCAACAGCTTGGAAGGCTGTGACTCTACCACTGAGTTACTCCCGCCCATCCCTGCCCGGCTACTGCCAGGCAGCTTGCCTCGCAAAAACTTTGGAGCTGATGATCGGGATTGAACCGACGACCTCTCCCTTACCAAGGGAGTGCTCTACCGACTGAGCTACATCAGCCCTCGCCGACAGCCGGCTTGCACAGCCTTCTGTCGCCTGATTTTCCCACATAGGCGCAGGCTATTCCCTGCCGCTCGCCTTATGGTACCGCGAACCCATGCCTGAAAGCACGATCCGCAGCGCAAAACCACCCAAGAGCACCAGCACCAAAGCCCGGGGACGACCTGCGGCCATCGTCACCCAGCTCAGTCCAGCCAGAACCACCAGCACCCCAACGGCCACCCACTGC
>CAXTPL010000084.1:2150-13617 GCA_964246065.1 uncultured Acidobacteriaceae bacterium | reverse complement strand
GTGGATAATAAAACAGCCCGCGCGGCGAGCGGGCGCCGGCGGCCTTCAAGCGCCACGGCGCTCGACTCGAGCGAAGTTCATGGTGCACAGGGGAGGATTTGAACCTCCGTAGCTCCTAAGAGCGGCAGATTTACAGTCTGCTGCCATTAACCACTCGGCCACCTGTGCACATCCCGGTACACCCAAACATGCGCAACCGCTTCCCCAAAAGCACCCGCGCAAGCACCTCACACGAGGAGCGTGTCCTCCTGCTTGTGTTCACAACGGTTTGTTGCGAGGAGCCAGAAAGGAAAGCACCACTGCTACAAACACACACACACATCGAAACGATGGAGCTGGCGAAGGGATTTGAACCCCCGACCGTCTGATTACAAATCAGGTGCTCTACCAGCTGAGCTACGCCAGCCCGGGTGGACCTCGCCCGCAAGAACAACGCGGCTACCAGCCACGCGGCAAAAGCGGCGTACAAGACAGAAGACTAGCACAGGCTTTGGTCAGGAACAAGAAGATCTGCTCCGCGCTGCGTGTCGCCCGCAGTGAGAGGATAAAGCTGCGATGAAGCAGCAACCAACTGCCCGGCATTGGCTTTCACCCCTGCGCATAAGCCTGGCCCTGCTGGCACTGGCTCTCCTTGCCGGCTGGGTCTACCTCCAAAAACAAGCGCCTCCGCGTTGTGCCCGCCTGTTGCCCGAATCGCAGGCTATCGTCTATCTCGATCTCGCACCGATCCGGGCCGCGACCCACTTTGACCGCCATCCCGTCCCGCATGACCCCGCCTATCAGCAGTTCATCAACGCGACCGGCATCGATCTGGAACGTGACCTGCGGGAAGCGGCCTTCGCGCTGCAACGCTCAGACAACCCCTTCGGTCCGAACGGCCCGGTGGCGTACTCCGAAGTATTCACGGGCCGTTTTGATCCCGCTCGCCTCACCGGCTACCTGGCAGCCAATGCTGCCTCCCAGGAAAGCTATGCCGAGCACACCATCTACTCTGTTCCAAGCGACGGTCGCACGGTGCGTATCGTCGTTCTCGACAGCGCCACAGTCGGCATCAGCAATACCCCAACCGCCGAACAGATCCACGCCATCCTGGATCGCGCCCGCGGCTGGAGCTCGCCCTTCGGAGGACCAACACTGCTCACCGCGCACTACCGCGACGTGCCCCTGCTTTCGCTTGCCTGGGGAGTTGGAGAGATCGGTCTCCCCTTCGCCGAGAATGGGCAGCTGCGCCTCTTCGGCTTCACCCTGCCAATCCCTCTGGACGCCACCTTGGTCGCATCGCTGCGCTGGAGCGGCGCGCTGCGAATGCGCGTAGAAGAGATAGCCCCGGGACAAACAGCCGCAGCCGCCTCGGCAGGAGCACTTCGCGGCTTGATTGAGATAGGACGGCTGGCGGAGAACAACCTGCCGGACTCGCTGACCGACGCCAACGCCCTAGCCTTGCTGCAAAGCGCGGTGGTCACGCAGACTGGCAACCGAGCGGTGCTTGAGACGACCTTGCCACAGCATCTGCTGGAACGATTGGTTGAGTCCCCGAAGGCTGTTGTCCCGCCTCAAGGGAAAGAGAGCCGATAAGCGGTCAGGCCGAGCTGCAAGTTTCGAAGAGAGGAAGAAAGCATGCCGAAAAGCACTAGCCGGGCAAACGAACTGCATGGCTACGGGGCTCGGCGCCAGTTTGAACCTGGACCGCGCCTCCCACCCCCGGACTCAAATCCTCTTAGGAACCGGAGCCGGACAGCCCTGCCGCCTGGGCCGCCGCTACCTGCTGCTCCATGGTCTCGCGCAGGTACTTATGCGGGTTTACCGGCGTGTTCCGGATGCGGACCTCGTAGTGGAGGTGCGGACCGGTGCTGCGGCCGGCAGAGCCCACGTATCCGATAACCTGGCCTCGCTTCACCTGCTGCCCGGCTACCATGGCAAATCCGGAAAGGTGCCCGTAAACGGTCGTGATTCCCTGCCCATGATCGATGATCATCTCGCGTCCGTAGCCGCTCGCCGGTCCGGCCATTTGGATGTAGCCGTCCGCAGGGGAGCGTACCGGCGTTCCATACCCGGTGGCGATGTCGATGCCGGCGTGAAAGGCACCCTCTCCATTGAATGGATCTTCGCGCTCACCAAAAGAGCTGGTTAAACGCCCGATGACCGGCCAAAGATTCGGCTCATCGCCCAGGTTCATGCTCGCGCCCGCATCTCCAAAGGCTGGCCGTTCAAAGCGCAATCCCGGCTCCAGATGGCCGGAAAGAGCACTCGCGCGCAGCTCCGTAAACTGGTCCAGGGAGGTGGCGTATGCCTGCTGCGTAAACACGCCGGGCGTATCGGTCAGCGGCGCCGTCGCGGCAGCCGCGACTACAGCCTTGGCAGAGTGCGCCTGGTGCAACCCGTACAGTGCGCTCACCTGGCTCGCAAGCGAGCCAAGTGAGGCCGCTTGGACATCCTTCTGCTGGGCAAGCTGTTCCAGGTGCGCATAGTCCTTGCGCAGCGACTCGCGCTGCGAGCGAACCTGGTTGTAGCTCGCGGTCTTGAGCAGCATCCGGCTGTAGGATCCGGCCATCCCCGTAATTGTGAATGCGCCTACAAGCGCTGCAGCCACAAACACATACGCGTAATGGAGCGGGATAGGTATCTTGCGCAGACGCCCATCGTCTTCCCGCGCTACGAAAATAATGTAATAGCGTTTCCGCAAACTGTGACTCGATTCAGAAAGCTAAACTCGCGTGCGCCTGTAACTTTCGTTGCACTTGCCGGATCAAGCCAGCCCCTTGCAGACCGAGCCCCTGTCGGGCAAACCAGGTAGACCGAATCCGCCGGCCCGCAACACTCTTGCCCGATGTGAAGGCTCAAACTCCGACAAGGGAGGGTGGATCTCTGCTGCCCCGCACTCAGGGAATGCTTCTCAACGCTAGCAGCCTGCCTAGACGGAGTCAACGCGGAAACCAAGGTTTTCAAGTACCTTGGTGCCCTCAAAATGGCCACTTTTTGGCTGATTGCGAGCCACTTTGCCCCTTTTTGTTCCTTGAAACGTGACATTCCTGCCGTTTGACTAAGACCGGAAGACCAAAGGCTGGATACAATCAGGGTGATGAATACAACAAACATGCTCGCAGCACTCGATGAAGAACTCAGCCGTTTGCGCCAGGTGCGCGACCTGCTCACAGGTGGAACCGGGGAAGCCGTCCCTGCCAAGCGCAAGCGAGGCCGGCCAGCCAAGTCAGCCTCGGCAGCCCCCGCACCTGCTGCCGCCCCTAAGAAAAAGCGCCAGTTGAGTGAAGAAGCGCGTCAGCGCATTGCGGAAGCCCAAAAGCGCAGGTGGGCTGCACAAAAGCGGGGCTAACCGGCGTAGCCGTTCTCCTGTACTGCGGTACACTCGTGTTCCCTTGTCCGCGATTTACCAAGGCGGCAAGGCGTGCTCACGCGACCGGTTTCCGCCATTCCCCATGACCAGTCGGCGGCTGATGGGCATCCGGCTTCGCGCTTAGAAAGTGGCGACTTTGACTCGCAGCACCTGCACTTGATCGGTAAAGTTCAAGCCGTAATCTGTCTGATCCCCGTTCCAGATGCGGCTTGCCTTCCACTTTCCATCCTCATAACTTCCTTGCTCCACCACGCTCCACAAGCGCTGTGGCTTGTCCGGGCCGGTTGCATCCGTGACCGGCTCAAAGTCCACCTTGCAATGCACCCCGGTCACCAGAAACTCATCCGGCCTCAGTTGTGCGACCATGGTTTCGCCCATTGGCGTCTTGTTTCCCGGCGCTGGCTTTGAGGAGTAAAACGCAGGCATCCCGTAGCTCACCACCGCTCGCCACTGCGCAGGCTTGCCGTTTTCTGAGCCAAAGTCCAGCCGCTGCACGTGTTCGGTCGGGCTTTCTGAGGTGCCGCGCACCTTGCCGGCATAGCTCAACGCGGCAACTTCCCGCTGCATCGGGCCGATCAGCGCATAGTTCAGCACAAACCGGTCAAGCGCTTCTTCATCGATCTTCGCCGCGCCGAGCGGATAATTCACATACCCGGTCTTGTCCATCCCAAAAGGAGACCAGCCGATGGTCTGCGCGCCAAGTGCCGCCCAAAAGTAGCGTGGACACGCAGGCGCATTGCCTGTTTCGGGGACAAACATCGCGTTATCCGGGCGGTGATACAGCTCTAGGACCCTGGTGTAACTCGGATAATCCGGCATGTAGATATCAGGCGCCAGGACGTCGATTGCGGGCTGCGCCGTCTTCCAGATCGGCAACACGTCGTCGGTCGGGCCGCCACTCTCAAAACTCGGCGGCCGGCTGGGATGCAAGGGGTTGCGCAGTGCGGCATTTACATACATCGGCAGCGGATACTCGCGCTTGCTTGCTTCCGCAATCTGGTTGATGTAGGTTGCCACCGAGTACGCTTGAAAATACTCGTCGGCATCTTCGCCGAAGACCTCGGTCCATGAGGCTTTCTCTGAACCGAGACCCACCTTGCCCATCGCCTTGACCACGGCCGCAGGCACCGGCTGCGCAAAAACCTTTTCGCTTGCCGGCGAGTAGTCCCGTGCCGCCCCCAACACGCCCGACTCATTCTCCACCTGCACCATCAGCACCGTGTGCTGCGCATCGGCCTGCTTCAGGTGCCGCATCAAGGAGACAAACGCTGCTTTGTCCAGCGCCAGCAGCGCGCTGTTTGAAGGAGGCATAGAAAAGAAGCGCTTCCCATCCTTACCCATAAGAAACGGGTACTTGGCGTGGTCCAGCTTTACCCACCCCGGCGTGTACCCTGGGCTGCCGTTCTTTCCACGTTGCAAACCAGAGCAGCACCAGGTGTACCCTATGCTCGCGCGCCTGCGCCAGCAGCATGTCTACCGCCGCGTAGTCGAATACGCCCGGCCGCGGCTCCAGCTGTTCCCAGTAGATCGGCGCTTCCACCGTGTTCACATGCAGCGCATCCATAGCGCGCCCACACCGCCGGCATCTGTGAGGCCCATGCGCTCGAGTTGTTGATCTGCGCGCCCAGCATCAGGTACGGCGCTCCGTCAACCATCAGCGCGTACTGCTCTCCCTGGTGCGCAATCCGCGGCAGGGCTGTATCCCCGCTCTGCGCTTGCAGCACACCGGCGGCAGCGACGACAAACAAGGAGAGCGATCGGCAGAGGAGTTGCAAACTTCGCATGGTGGTAAGGATATCAGCCGCCTTACCGGCAGCACACAGCGTTCGCGACACGCATCCGCGGTGGCACAATGGCTCCATGGCTGACCTTCTCTTCCGCCTCGACCCACCGTTCTCCGCGCTCATCTTCGACTGCGACGGCACACTGGTCGACACGGCCCGCGCTCACCTGGCTGCCTACAACGCAGCATTGGCCGGGGCGCACATCGAGATGCCATGGAGCTGGTACAGCAGCCGCCTCGGCGTCCCGGCTCGCGAACTGCTGGTCGAGTTTGCAACCGGGCACCGGCTCTCGCTCGATATAGCTCAGGCCACCGCGGCTCACGCACGTGCCTACGCAGAAAGCTTTGCCGCCATGCGGGAGGTTCCGGCCGTCGCCGCGGTTGCGCGCGCCTGGCATGGCAAAGTGCCGCTCGCCGTTGCGTCGAACGGAGTCCGTGCGAATGTAGAAGGAAGCCTTCGCGGAGCAGGGTTGCTCGCGCTGTTTGACGCGGTCGTCGGGGTCGACGAAGTCGCAGAAGGCAAGCCTGCGCCGGACCTCTACCTGGAGGCCGCCCGCCGTCTCGCCGTTCCGGCGGACGCCTGCATCGTCTTTGAAGATACGGATGAAGGCTTGGTAGCCGCGCATCGCGCCGGCATGCGCGCCCACGACGTTCGCCTGGGGCTCGCCTCAGGGAGCCAGAAACCGGCGCTTGCTTAGTCTGATCCGCGTATTGCCCTGCCGGGAGCGATCGAGTGCACGCTCCCCTCTTACTCCGCCACAACAGTGCCCTGGTGGTAGACGATCTTCCATCCGTCCGCGGCTTGCTGCCAGATCGTCGCACGGCGCGTCGTACGCTCCCCCTGCAGCAGCGTATAAGTCACCAGATAGGTGTCTGCTCCAAGCGCCCGGCAGCGAAAGTCGAAGGGCTCAAGCGTTTCCAGCTGCGGCGTCGTATGCCGCTCCGCCAGCAGATCGAGCACCAGCGCACGGCCATACCGGGCTCCTGAGGCGCCCACCTCCCAGAAATCCTGCGCCATCATCCCGTCGAAATCGGCTTGCGCAGTTCCAAGCTCCGGGCGATGAAAGATAGGCTCCCGCGCAACAAGCTCCGCCAGCACCTCGGCCAGCGCAGGATCAGTCTCCGGCAGCTCCGGCATCAGCGCGCAATGACCTCTTCGGCGAAACGCTCCATCTCTTCCATCTGCGGACTCAACTGCAGTAAGACCAGGTCCACCCCGGCATCGGAGAACTTCGCCAGCTGCTCCTTCACCTTGTCCGGCGTTCCCACCAGCCCGGACCGCAGCCCGCGGTTCGATACCGAATAATCTTCGAGCGAGATCGTCTGCTCCAGCTTTGAACCCGTTACCCATTGCTGATAGTTCCCGTACCCGCGCGCCGACTGTTGCACATCGGTGATCCGCGCCACCTCTGCGTTGGCGGCTTCAACCGTATCGCGCACGATCGCATACCCGGCCACGCCGTAGACCATCGGCGGCAATCCCTGCCGCGCACGCCGCTCGCGCATGTCGGCAATCTTGCGCCCGACGATCTCCGGCGGGTCGCCATGCATCAGGTATGCATCGCACTGCGACGCGATCAGGGTCTTTGCCGTCTCCGACTCACCACCCGCGTACAGCCGCGGCCGCGGCTGGCTGAGCGGCTTGGGCGACAGCACATTTTCAGCCACCGAGTAGTACCGCCCCTGGTAGGAAAAGCCCTGCTGCCCCCAGCAGCCGTTCAGCACCGCCAGCCACTCCGCCGTGCGCGCATACCGATCGTCATGCTGGTCGAAGTGGAGTCCGTACTTGGTCGCCTCATCCGCCCACCAGCTCGAGACGACGTTGAGCGTCAAGCGTCCGCCCGCAATGTGGTCGATATTTGCCGCCTGCTTCGCGAGCAGCGCCGGATGGTGAAAGGTCGGCCGCACCGCGACCATCAGCTCGAGCTTGTGAGTGACGGCGGCCAGGGCGGCCGCGGTCGACCAGGCATCCAGCGAAGGCGCCTCTACCCCCTTGATGTCGTTCAGGTTCAGCTCGGCAATCAGCGTAAGGTCGTAGCCGAGCTCCTCTGCACGCCGCGCCAGCCGGCTTACATAGGCCCAGCTCGCTTCCATGCCTTCGTCTTCTACATTGCGCAGCCAGCCTCCGAAGACAGGCAGCCAGAACCCGTAGCGCATAGGAGCCGCGGCCATCAGCGCCCGGCTCCCGCGGTCTGCCGCTCCTGCTGCGGAAGCCCCGCGTTCGCCCGCGCGGCTTCTACTTCGAGCCAATCCACCAGGCGCCTGAAGGGGTCAAAGCCCACCACACGCTCGCCATCGGCGACGAAGTTCGACAGCGCGTTGATGTCGTAATACAGCGGCCGTCCTTCGCCCGGTTCGCGGTCGTCGATCATGTACTCCACTCCGCCGAGTTCTACGCCTGAGGCAGCCATGATCCGCTCCACATCGGCAACAATCTCCGGTGGAGGCTGGTAGCCTTCCACGCGGATCCCGGATTTCGGCGCGTCAAGAGCACATGCGCCGCGGGCAAGCTCTACGCCGCCCGTGGTCCGGCAAATATCGGCCGGACACAAGTCAAACGTCTCGCCCGAGGTAAACACCTTGATCGCGTATAGAACCTTCCCGTCAAGTACCTCGCACCGAACGATGTGGCCGCCCCGTGCCGGAATAAACTCCTGCACCAGCGCCGTGGCATCCAGGCTCTCCTGCACAATCCCGTCCAGATCTCCCGCCGCGACCGCCTGCGACAACGCCTCCACGGAATCGAAGCGGGTTACCCCCGCTCCCGACCCGCCGATATTCGGCTTGAGCACAACCGGAAACCGCAGCCCCTCGGTTGCGGCTACGGCCTGGGACGCTCGATGGATCACCCGGGCCTTGGGATAGGCAAGCCCCAACTGATGCAGCAGCGAAAGCTGCGCGGCTTTCGATAACTCGCTTGCATACGCAGCACGCCCGTTGATCACGCGCACCCCGCGCCGCTCCAGATGATCGAGAAAGCCTAGCGTGTAGAAGATGGCATCGCCGTGGCCGCGGTTCCAGGCCGACGGGCTCATCCGGTTGACCACCAGCGCATAGTCGCGCTCCGGCTCGTCTTCCACGCGAAAGGAGTGCTCCGCCGCGTGCAGCTTGACGTAGGGCACGCCGCGGCGATCCAGTTCTGCGAACAAGGGCTGAAACCAGTGCGGCTGCTCGTAGTAGAGCGCGATGGGCTTGGACACGGGGCGGGATCTCCTCATCGAGGGCAGAAAGCGGTTGCGGAACCTAGTTGTCGCCAGGCGCGGCAGCAGCCTGCCGTGCTGAAACAGCGAGGCCGCTTTCCATGGGGGAGAGCGGCCTTGCTGCATCTTCGTAAGCGATGACGACTCGCTTTTTCAACAGGTGCGCGAGTTACGCTGCGTCGCTTACTACCGTGACCTTGACGTGCGCGGTCACTTCGCGGTGCAGCTTTACGGGCACGTGGAACTCACCAAGCTGCTTCAATGGCTCGTCCAGCTGGATCTTACGCCGATCGAGCGTAAAGCCCTTGTGCGCCAGCTCATCCGCAATATCGGCCGAGGTGACCGAGCCGAACAGATGCTCGTTCTCGCCGACCTTGCGTGCAAACTCGAGCGCGATCGCCTCGATCAGCGCAACCTGTGTCTCGGCTTCCGCCTTTTCCTTAGCCGTGCGGCGCACTGCCGACTGCTTCATCTGCTCGATCACTGCCTTGTTGGCCGCGTTCGCCTGCAGCGCCAGCTTCTTCGGCAGCAGATAATTGCGGCCGTATCCGTCGGCTACCTTCACCAGGTCCCCGCGGTTGCCGAGATGCTCGACATCTTCCTTGAGAATGACTTCCATCTGAAAAACTCCCTTTGTCTGGCGCCCGGCGCAGCGGCTCGGACGACCCATGATCCCTGGTTTGCCGCTCTAGTAGCGTGCCGCGAAAGGCAGCAGCGCAATGTTGCGTGCCTGCTTGATCGCCCGCGTCAGCCGCCGCTGGTGCGTTGTGCATACCCCCGTCAAGCGGCGCGGTGTAATCTTGCCGCGCTCGGCAACAAACTGTTGCAGCAGGCGCACGTCGCGGTACGGGATTGCCTCAATCTTCTCGACGCAGAACTTGCACACTTTCTTGCGGCGGAAGAACTTGCGGCCGCCGGCGCCGCCGGGGCGCGGGCCGCCCGGGCGCGGACCACCAGAGCCACCAGGCCCTCCAGAACCGCTTCCGGAACCGCCTCCCGAGCTGGGGCGGTCAGAGTAGGGCGCCGATTGCGGTGCAGCACTTTGTGTTGTTTCGTCAGCCATTTGCTTCTATCCTCAGTCTCCTTCGCGCACGCGGCACAAAGGCAGATTTGTTGCCAGTGTTGATCTCTTCCGCCGGCCTTTGGATTGGCCGTTGGATGCCTAGGCGGTTGCGGGCGTTTCGACCGGAGCCGCGGCAGGGGGCGCGGGCGCTTCCGCCGGAGGCATCGCGCTCAGCTTCTTCTTGCTCGCACGGAGGGCGCGGACCTTGTCGAGGCGCTTTTCTTCCTCATCCATCCGCACCGTGATGAACTTGATCACCGGCTCTGACACGCGGAGCCGACGCTCGAGCTCCAGCACGCGCGGGCCATACGCCTCGATGGTCAGCAGTAAGTAGTTGCCGTCGTTGAACTTGCGAACCCTGTAGGCCAGCTTGCGGCGCCCAAGCTTTTCAACAGCGCGGATCGCTCCGCCGCCCGCCGTCACCGTTGCCGAAAAGTTCTCAACCAGCTTGTCGAGTTCTTCCTCGAGTACATCCGGCCGCACAATAAACATCACTTCGTAGAAACGATCCATTCCGCTCTCTCTCCTCGCGCGCGGCATCTGTCGCCGTGGCGGTTCCAAATCTCTGACCTTGCCGCGTGTGCGGCACCTACTCCGCCGGGCTGTTTCGCTCGCGGCGGCTTCCACCGTTCAACCTGTTCATCGCGGCGGCTATACCTTCGGCCGCGATCACCTCGACGGCCTCCGCGGCCTGGTCCAGCGCCTCGTCGAGCACGCTGAGCTCCATGCGCCGCATCGGCGCCAGCAGGTAACTCGATCCCCTGCGCCCATGCTCCTGGCCGGCGGCCGGCCCTACGCCGATCCGCACCCGCGCCCACTGCTCGGTACCGAGCGCGCCGTTGATCGACTTGGCGCCGTTGTGGCCGCCTGCCGACCCGCCCGGCCTTACCCGGATCGAGCCCAGCGGCAGGGCTAGCTCGTCGTACAGCACGACCAGCCCGGTCGCCGGATCGACTCCCAACTCCTTCACCAAGGCCGACACTGCCAGCCCGCTGAGGTTCATAAACGTCTCGGGCTTGGCCAGGATGGCCTCTCGACCACCCAGGATCACCTTTGCCGTCTGCGCCCGTCCCCGGCGATTAGCCACCGCCGCCCCATGCTGCGCGGCTATCCGATCAATGGCCAGGAACCCGGCATTGTGCGGCGTGCCCTGGTACTCGATGCCAGGATTGCCCAGCCCGACCACCAGCAGCACCGCTTACTTCTTCGCCGCCGGCTCGGCCGGGGCCGCGTCGCCCTTGCCCTTCTTCGCCACTTCCGGCTCCGGCGCCGCCGCTGCCAGCGCATCGGCAGTGGTTACCTCTTCTTCGCGGATCGAGGTTACATGCGCCACCAGTGCATCCTCTTCACCCAGAAACTTGAACTTGCCCCCATGCGGCAGGTCGGCAATGCGCACTCCGTCGCCGATCTTGAGCGCGGAAACGTCCACATCGATGTGGCTCGGAATATCGCCCGGCAGGCACTCGATACCGACCTCGCGCAAAACCTGGTCGAGCATGCCGCCGTCGTTCTTGACGCCGACCGGGGTTCCGATCAACTGCACCGGCACATCGACACGCATCATCACGTCCAGCGCAATTCGCTTCAGGTCTACATGGATCAGCTTGTCCTTGATGGGCTCGAACTGCCAGTCGACGATCATCGCCTTTGCCTTGGCCGGTGAGCCTGCAATCTCGAGGTCAAAGATCGTGTTGTGCCCTGTCTCCGAGTGCAGGATGCGCAGCAGCTGCTTCGGATCGAGCTCCAGCGCAATGGCCGGCTCCTTGGCCCCGTACACCACCGCCGGCAACTTGCCTTTCACGCGCACGCGCCGCGCCGCATTCTTGTTGAACTTGCCTTCGCGGGGCGTGCCAATGACGACCTCCGGCCCCTTCTGCTCTGTCCCTGTACTCACGGTTTCCTCTTCCTTTCGGGCACGGGCTCCTGTTGAGAAGCCACCCGCTCCCTTTGCCTGGCGACCCGGCTCCCGCCAAATCCGCAAATCCCGGCCGGCTCACGCCGACCGACACAAACTGCCCGCAACCGCTGGCAGCCCTGAACCCGCCTTCTTAGGAGAACAGCGTGCTGAC
>CAXTPL010000084.1:0-2140 GCA_964246065.1 uncultured Acidobacteriaceae bacterium | reverse complement strand
CTACTTTGCTTCGCTCCGTTTACGGCTTGCGCCGCTGGTTGATGGTGCGTTATGCAGAGCTTAGGTCGAGGGTCTTTCTAGTCCCTCGACCCTACTCTCTGCTTTTAGGTGAACAGCGTGCTGACGCTGGTCTCCATGTGGATGCTCTCGATCGCCGCGCCCAGCAGGCCGGCAATCGATCGCACCTTGATCTTTCCAGCTGCCTGCGCCGCCTGCGCCTCCGCATTGAGCGGAATCGAGTCGGTCACCACCAGTTCCTTGAGCCGCGAAGCCATGATCCGCTCCACTGCCGGCTCAGACAGCACTGCGTGAGACACACACGCGTACACCTCGGTCGCCCCCTGCAGCAGCAGCGCGTCTACCGTCTTGACCAGCGTGCCGGCCGTGTCAGCAATGTCGTCAATCACCAGGCAGGTCCGCCCGCGCACATCGCCGATCACGTTCATCACTTCGGTCACATTCATCTGCGTGCGCCGCTTGTCGACAATGGCCAGGGGCGCGCCCATCTTTGTCGCAAAAAATCTCGCCCGCTCCACTCCGCCTGCGTCCGGCGAAACCACAGTAAGGTCCGGCAGATCCAGCTCCCGCAAGTAGCTCACCATCACCGGCGACGCAAACAGGTGATCGACCGGGATATTGAAAAACCCCTGAATCTGCGCCGCGTGCAGATCCACAAACAGCGCCCGGTTCGCCCCTGCCGTCACCAGCAGATCCGCCACCAGCTTGGACGTGATCGCCACCCTGGGCCGATCTTTCCGATCCTGCCGCGCGTACCCGTAATACGGCACAACCACCGTGATTCTCGCCGCGGACGCACGTTTCAGCGCGTCGATCATGATCAGCAGCTCGATCAGGTTCTGGTCCACCGGCTTGCACGTCGGCTGCACCACAAACACGTCGGCGCCGCGCACGTTTTCAAGCAGCTGGAAGTAGATCTCTCCGTCTGCAAACCGCTGCAGCTTGGTCTCTCCGAGCGGAGCCCCGATATGCCGGCAGATCTCATTCGCCAACTCCGGATTTGCTCCTCCGGAAAAGATCCGAAATCCCTTGTCTTCGCCCAGGTGGCGCGCCCGCTTGCGGTCTGCCGCCGCCTTCACGCGCCCTTCGCTCGCCTTGCCTTCGGCACCCTGCGGAACTGAACCGGCCTGGCCGTTTTGGCCGTTCTGGCCGGCCTGACCGTTCTGGCTGGTTGCCGTCGTAATCTCCTGCTGCGCCTGCTCGTCCCTTGCGGTCATCTCAAGACTCCTCGGGCTGGTTGGCCCGGGTTTTCCTGCTGCCCTCAATCCTCGGTGCCTGCCTCGTTGCGGCCGACACGCCTGCTCCCAGAACGCGTACCTTCCAAACCTGTGTATGGCTGGGCGACTAGGATTCGAACCTAGACAAAGTGCGTCAAAGGCACTTGACCTACCATTAGTCGATCGCCCAACACGAGAGCTCTGCGGCCTGCTACTCAGATCCGCAGCGCCTGCTCCCAGTACTCCGCTCGCCCTAGCAGCCGGGTCCGCAAAGTTACAACTCCAAGCAGCTCCAGGCGCGCCTCGGCGTCGCTGGCCGATGCTTCGTCGCTATACACGCCGAAGAGCGCCGAGCCGGAGCCGGAGAGAGCCGCATACATGGCTCCCGGCGACGAGCAGACGGAGGCAATTTCGCCCACGGCGCCCACATCGAGGCCCAGCAATGCACACTTGATTGTACCGAGGAGGGGATGCTGCCGAAAGACGACCTCTTCAAAGTCGTTTCGTATCCCGGTACGGACAAGCGCGGCTAAGGATTGCCGGGCCAGGTTTCCTCCATCAACAGACGAAGAAACACCGGAGGAGGTTTGCGGCTCGCACAAAGCAGCGGCGAGAGCTCGACTCAACTCTCCGAGTCTATCCGACTTTGGTGACACGGTCAAAGTCGCGCCACACCGGCCGGCCGGCCGCTCCTCCCCGCTCCATGCCTGCTCGTGGCCTGGGCGCGTGTTCGGCATCCCTGCCACCAAAGCATCCCAGTCACGAAACGCCTGCGGGGTCGACACCCCGATCTCCGGCAGCGCCAGCACCACCTTGGCGGCCCCGCCCTCGGCGGCTAAGTCCGCCATCGGGTACACCTGCTCTCCGCGCCCCAGCCCCAGCACCGCGCCACCCACAACAAACAG
>CAXTPL010000083.1:13342-14606 GCA_964246065.1 uncultured Acidobacteriaceae bacterium | reverse complement strand
GCGGTAGACGTCGTCGGTGGAGGCTAGGCCGTTGATGCGGCGAATAAACTCGATGTTGCTCGGGCACCAGGGCGCGTCAGGACGCACGGCCTGCATGTATTTGGCTTGCGCGAGCTTCGCGGCGGGGTCGTCCCAGGAGAGCGGTAGGTGCACGATGCGCGAGGGAACAGTGATATTTTTCAGGTCGGGTAAGTGCCGCTCCAGCTCGTCCAGCGCCGCGAGTAAGTCGGCGCGCGGCAGGAGGCGGTTGTTGTAGTGGATGTGGAGGGAGCGGACACCCGGGGTGATGTCGAGCAGGCCTGGGAGGGCGGCTGTGCGGAGAGCCTGCTCGAGGAGGTGGATACGGAAGCGGAGCGTGAGGTCTAAGTGATTTTCGCCTAACTCGACTAGTAAGTACTTGTCACCGTCGGCGCGATAAGTCACCGACGGGGTGCGGGGCTCGCGGCGGAGGATGGCTGGCTCCTGCGCGGTGGCAGGGGCGAGTTGCGGGAGCGGGCCGCTAAGGGTTGAGAGGAAATTTTCCTGCGCGGTGTCGAGGGCTTCGGCGTCGGCGAGCGCGAGGCGCTGGAAGCGGACGGTGTCGCCCGCTTTAAGCTGCCCCAGCTTCCATAACTCGGCTTGCACGACGACCGCCGGGCAGACAAAGCCGCCAAGGCTGGGGCCGTCCGGCCCAAGGAGGATGGGCATGTCGCCGGTAAAGTCGATGGCGCCGACGGCGTAGGCGTTGTCGTGAATGTTGGACGGGTGAAGGCCGGCCTCGCCGCCATCCGCCCGCGCCCAGGCGGGCTTTGGCCCAATGAGGCGGACCCCGGTGCGATCGCTCTGATAGTGGACCCGCCAGTCCGTAGAAAAGAGCATGTCGATGTCGGCCGGGGTGAAGAAGTCAGGCGCGGTGTGGGGGCCGAAGAGTACGCCTAGGTTCCAGGCGCGCTCGTAGGTTGGTTGCTGGTCGGGGGTGAGGGCGGATGTGTCACTGCTGCTGTTACTTGGGCAGATGTGGAGGGTGTCGCCGGCGGTGAGGGCGCGCCCGGCATGGCCGCCGAACTTACCTAACATGAAGGTGGCGCAGCTGCCTAAGTAGGCGGCAACGTCGAGGCCGCCGCGGATAGCGAGGTAGGTGCGTGCGCCGCCCCCGCTGCCGACCGAGCCTAACTTGAGCGTACTGCCCGCCGGAGCGGCAAATGCCTGCCAGCGAGGGACAGGTTGGCCGTTCAGCTTCGCGCCCATGTCGGCGCCGGTGAGGGCGATGACCGCGTCGGAGTGG
>CAXTPL010000083.1:8760-13332 GCA_964246065.1 uncultured Acidobacteriaceae bacterium | reverse complement strand
CCCCGATGGTGGTCATCTCGATGGCTGCGGCGGTTTCGCTGTTGCCGGCCAGGCGATTCGCCAGGCGAAAGGCAAGCGCGTCCATGGGGCCGGAGGGTGGGACGCCGACGTGCCAGTAGCCCAGCCGCCCTGGGTAGTCTTGCACGGTCATCTGCGGGCCGCTTTCAAGGACCTCGATGGCAGTGCGTGCGAAGCTGAATTGACCGAGATAGGCGGTGGTGATGGTGCCCTGGGTAAACTCCGGCGCGTGGATGACAGCGCGTAAGTAAGGGAGATTAGTTTCGGTGCCGTATAACTCGGTCGCGGCTAACGCGGCTTGCAACTTGGCGACGGCATCCGCGCGGTCGATGCCGGTGACGATGATCTTGGCGATCATGGGGTCGTAAAAAGGGGTAACCTGTGCGCCGGAGTCGACCCAGGTCTCGATGCGGGCGAGATCCCTAGGAAATTGGACATGCGAGAGCAGGCCGGGCGTAGGCTGAAAGTTCTTCGACGGATCTTCGGCGTAGATGCGAGCCTCGATCGATGCGCCGCAGGGCGTAGGTGCGATCAATGGGGGTAAGTTGCCGGCTGGTTGGAGGACCATCCACTCGACTAAGTCGATGCCGGTGACTTGTTCGGTGACGCCGTGCTCAACCTGCAGGCGCGTATTGACTTCAAGGAAGAAGAAGTCTTGTGTGTCTTCGTCGTAAATGAACTCGACGGTGCCGGCGTTGGCGTAGTTGACCGACTTGCCGAGTAAGACGGCGGCGCGGAGCATTTTCTCGCGGGTTGCAGGAGCCAAGTTGGGCGCGGGCGTTTCTTCAAGGACCTTCTGGTGGCGCCGTTGTGCGGAGCAGTCCCGCTCGCCGAGGGCGATGACTTCGCCCTGGCCGTCGCCGAAGAGTTGCACCTCAATATGGCGGGCACGCGCCACGTATTTCTCAAGATACAGGCCGCTGTCGCCAAAGTTGCTTTGACTCAGGCGCAGTGCGGGCTCCCAGGCTTCGGTGAGGGCCTGGGCGTTGAAGCAGACGCGCATGCCGATGCCGCCGCCGCCGCCGGAGCTCTTGAGCATGACGGGGTACCCGAGCGTGTCTGCGCCGGCGAGGGCTTCGTCGAGCGTGGCGATGACGGTGGTGCCGGGGAGGATGGGAACGTGGGCCTGCTCGGCCAGAGCGCGTGCGGTGTGCTTGAGGGCAAAGGCCTCGACGTGCTCCGGGCGTGGCCCGATGAAGCGAATCGCGGCGGCTTCGCAGGCGCGCGCGAAAGCGACGTTCTCACTTAGAAAACCGTAGCCGGGGTGGATTGCCTGTGCCCCCGTTGACTTAGCCGCGGCCAGAACTTTTTCGACAGCAAGATAGCTTTCGCTTGCAGGCGCAGGGCCGAGAAGGACGGCCTCATCTGCCTCAAGCACATGGAGCGAGTGCGCGTCGGCCTCGGAGTAGACAGTGACCGAGGCAATGCCCATGCGGCGCAGGGTACGAATGATGCGGCAGGCGATGGCGCCACGATTGGCGATCAGGACCTTAGCAAACATCGGCACCCCAGACAAGCACTTCCACCGGGGTGGGGTTGTACCCGTTGCACGGGTTATTTAATTGCGGGCAGTTACTGATGACCATAAGAATGTCGGTGTCGGCGCGTAGTTCCACGTACTTACCGGGCTCGGAGATGCCGTCTTCAAAGGTGAGTTTTCCTTCAGGCGTGACGGGAACATTCATAAAGAAGTTGATGTTGGAGGTCAGGTCGATCTTGGCAAGGGTACCGCCAGGGTGCGGGCCGCGATCGTTCCAGGCCAGGGCGCCTTTGAGGAAGGTGTCGCGGCAGGCATGCATGGAGCGCTTCTCGATTGCGTAGCGAACCATGTTGCTTTCGGCTGCGCAGGCGCCCCCAAGCGTGTCGTGCCGGCCGCAGGTGTCGGCAGTGATGGTGAGCAGAACGTTGCCATGGGTCGAGATAAGTCGGGTGCCGGCGGTGAGATAGATATTGGCTTGATTGCGGATCGTGTCTTGCGCGCTGTAACGGTCAGAGTAATCGGCAGCGTTGTAGAAGAGCGTGTCGACAGCCTGATTGCCCTGGAGATCGACGATGCGGACGTGTTCACCTTTGCCGATGAGGTGGACGAACGGGTCGCCGGCGAAGACGGTATGGCGAAAGGTGGCGGCGGCCGGATCAAGCGCGCTGGTGGTAAGTGGCACGGTCGTTTGGCTCCTTGCAGGCAACGTATACGTTATAGATGGTAGCGCTGGGTCAGAGTAAAGGCGCGCGCATTCTCAGGCCGCGAGGTAAAGCACGGGTCGTCGGCCGAGGGCGCGGGCACGCGGGAAACGACGAGGTCAATCGGTCGCGGGGCGTAAATGGGTGAGGGGTCAAGCGGGTGCTGGCAGGTGTTGAGGATGACCAGGGTGTGCATCTCTGCGCGGAGCTCAACAAAGCTGCCGGCTGGGGAGTGGTCCGGGACATAGTGCATCGCGCCGGCATGCGAATCGGAGTCAGAGACCGCAACCTTGCCGAAAAAGTTGACGGTAGACTGCAGATCGCGCGGGCCCAGGCCGTACTTGGCCAGCTCGATCAGCATCGAGTCGTACGCGTTCTGGTGCCAGGCGTTGCGGTGCTGCTGGTAGTTGGCTGCGCCGTACCTTTCAGCGACCAGGGCGGCGTTGGAAAGGCCGCTGAGCGGGTCGTGCCAGCCAAGCGAGTCATGGGTGATGGAACAAAGGATGCGGCCCATATCCGACATGAGAACGTGCCCGGCGGTGAGCCTGGCGGTGTGCTGAGCCTTGAGGGTGTCAGGCAGGTTGAGGCGCTCTGCCGGGAGGTGAAAGTTGAGCAAGTAAGCGGCAGCGTTGGCGCCCCCTTCGGTGTCGATCAGGCGGAGGGCGGTGCCTGGTTTAAGGACGTGGGACCAGGTGGCGGCGCCGGGAAGGGTTTCCCTCCAGAGCAGGGTGCTGGTGTCAGGCAAGGTTTGGTGCTCCTTCTGTTTCGATTCAGACCCGGTGCGGCTTGCCATCTCTGCGGCCCGCGCGCCACGGGGTGGGTGCGAGCTCAGCCGCGGATGCTTCACTTTACTTGTATGTGGGGTGAGCGGCGCAGAAAAGACTCGCGAAGAAGCTCAAGGCGTGGGCGGGGCAAACCTCCAGATGGTGCCGTGAAACAGATCGGTAAGCCAAAGTGAGCCGAAGCCCATGCGGATACTGTCGCCTCCGGGGCCTTTCCATTGCGCGGTGACCTGGTTTGTGGCTGCGTCGATGCGCGTGATGGGGAAGCCGATCACCGTTGCCCACGCGGCACCGAAGCCGAAACACATTTCGCCGCCCGACCCGGGGATGCCGGCCTCGATGTTTGCGATACGTTGGGCGGTCGCGGTGCGAATGCGGGAGATGGTGCCGTCGCCCTGGTTGAGGGTCCATACGGAGCCTGCGCCATAAGTAAGGAAGCGCGGGCCCTGCCCGGTGGGGATGGTCGCCGTGACCCGGTTGGTAGCGGGGTCGAGCCGGAGCAAGGCATTGTGAGTGTGCGAGCTGATCCACAAGGCGCCATCGGCGAAGAGCGGGTTGACAGAGCCGGAGGGGATCGGGATGGCGGCCTGCACGGTGTTGGTCTCGGCGCTGATGCGGGTGAGCGTGCCGTCGGCTGAGGGCGAGCCCGCATCGGTGACCAGCCAGATGGAGCCGGCGCCGGCGGCGATGCCGCCTTCAGAGTCTGCCGGGCCGGCGGGGATGCGTGCCAGGATGGCGCCCGTTGCAGGGTCGGCGCGGAGCAGGCTATGGTCTCCGCAGCTTGGGATCCAAAGGCTGCCCTCGGCGTACAGGAGGCCGGAGCAGGGCTTGTTGGCGGCGATGGTGCGGCCAGGCTGGTTTGATCGGGCGTCCAGCTCAGTCACGAGGCCGGCCCGCGAGCTCGTGACCCAGACGGCTGAAGGGGTAACGGCCATCCAGTCCGGCATGCCCGCGGCATGAAAGATGGCAAGAGGCTTGAGCGTCTCCATAGAGCGCTCTATGCCGGGCAGCGTGATGCCGGGCTTGGGCGGCTCCGGCGGCGCGGGGTGCTGCTGCGGGGACTGGGCCGCTGCTGCGGCAAAGACGAGCGGGAGCGCGACAGAGCAGGAGCGAAGACTGGGTCGAGCGAAGGCCATGCCGGTCCTTGCGGGAAAAAGATCGGGGGTGGTTCTGTTGTACTACGCCGCAGGGCAGTTGCTGCGCCTCGGTGCGCGGCAAGCGGGGCGGCGAGGTGGAAAGCGCGGCGGGTAAGTAGACTTTTTTATGGGCGGTATAAGCAGATAGATAAGCCATGGGAGCAGCAACCAAACCGGGGTAACCTAGGCACACATGGATTTCTGCGTACCTACCATGCTTTTTACCAGTTGCAAGCCTGCGGCTGCCGGCGGTCCTCGCCTTGCGGTTCGCTCGCGTCGCCGCCTCGCGGCCTTGCGCGGCCTGGCACTGGTGTGCGCGGCACTGGTGCTGCTGGGTGGGGGTGCGCTGCCAGCCAGCGCCGCGCCGCCAAAGTTTGTGGTTGGCTGGTCTGTGTATGCGGGGTGGAATCCGTATTACTACATGCCAAAGTCCGGCATTTTGAAGAAGTGGGCGG
>CAXTPL010000083.1:7206-8750 GCA_964246065.1 uncultured Acidobacteriaceae bacterium | reverse complement strand
AAGTACGGCGTTGCGATCCAGGTGCAGCGCTTTGATTATGCGGCGTCGCTCGACGCCTTTGTGTCGAAGAACCTGGACGCATGCACGATGACGAATATGGAGGCGCTGGATATGCCGGCTGCCTCCGGCGTCGACTCGACCGCCATCGTGGTGGGAGACTACTCGAACGGCAATGACGCGATTTTGACGCGGGGCGGGCTGAAGCTGGGCGACCTGCCCGGCAAGCGCGTGATGCTGGTGCAGAAGACAGTGTCAGAGTATCTGCTGGAACGGGCTATGGTGCTGGGCGGCATGGGGGATCAGTTGTCGCGCATCAAGCTCGTCAATACATCAGACTCTGACATTGTGGGCGCGTTCACGGGCAATGCCGGCAACCCGGCCGTGGTGACCTGGAAGCCGCTCGTCTCCGAGATTCTTCGGCAGGATAAGGGTGTAACGGATGTGTTCGACTCGTCGAAGATCCCGGGCGAGATTCTGGACCTGTTAGTGGTGCGCACCGAGGTGCTCAAGCGGCCGGATGGGTCAGGCGCGCGGTTTGCCAAGGCAATTACAGGCGCGTGGTATGAAACGATGGCGCAGATGGCGGCCGGGGGCCCAGCGAGCGACAGGGCCATCGCAGGGAGTGCGGCGGCGTCTGGCGACAGCGTCCCTTCGTACCGGGAACAGCTGAAGACGACCTTTCTTTTTTCGGCACCGGGTGCGGCCACCGGCTTTGCCGATGGCGCCAAGATCAAGCAGGAGATGGAGCTCGTCAGGCAGTTCTGCTTCCGGCACGGACTGCTGGGCGAGCGTACGGCGTCGGCCGACGATGTGGCAGTGCTGTTCCCAGACGGCACGGTAGAAGGCAAAAAAGACCGGGTGCGGCTGCGGTTCGATTCAACCTATATGCGCATGGCGCAGGGGGGCGGACTGTAGGTGGCGAGCGCAGGCTTTCATCCCGGGCAGATTACCCACCGCATCACCAACATCCAGGCGCGGCCGCAGCGCGCCGTCGTGCTGGTGCTGTCATGGATGCTGTTCGCCTTGAGTGTCGGGCTGTATATGCACTTTTCTGCGGCGCGGCACCGCGACAACGCAGAAGACCGCATCGCGCCGACAGGGCACCAGCTGGTGCAGGGCATGCGTGCGGCAGTGCTGCAGCCGGCAGAAGAGGATGATGATTTGCCCGCCGGCGCGAGCCGCTGGCAGCAGGTAAGCCATAGCATGCTCTGGAAGGATACCTTTGCCAGCGCGCGCCGCTTCTTTATTGCGCTGGCGTTGATGGTGCCGGCCATCCTGATCGGGCTGCATATGGGCGTGTTTCCTTACGCCGATGCCGTATTTATGCGGTTTACCTTGTTTCTGGACAAGATTGTGGCGCTGTCCTTGCTGCCGATCTTGTTTATCGTCTTCGGCATCGATGAATGGTCGAAGATCATGCTGATGGTCATCGGCGTGGCGCCCACCCTGATGCTCGATACCTGCCAGATGGCAAAGGCGGTGCCGCGCGAGCAGATCGTAAAAGCTTTTACGCTCAAGAGCGGCAACCGCGATGTGGCTTACCG
>CAXTPL010000083.1:0-7196 GCA_964246065.1 uncultured Acidobacteriaceae bacterium | reverse complement strand
ACCGGGTGGGGTTGCCGCAGATTTTGCCGCAGGTGATCAACAGCGTGCGTTTGAACCTGAAGCCGCTGGCGCTGTTCTTGTTTGCGGGCGAGATGATTGCATCAACCGACGGGCTGGCTTACCGGATCGCCCTGATGCGGCGGCACATGGGGATGGATGTCATCATTCCTTACGTGCTGTGGGTGGCGCTGCTGCTATTCATCCTCGATAGCTCACTGCGGCTGCTGAACCGAAGGCTGCACCCATGGCTCTAGCCGCCGCAGTACGGCCCTCGACTCCTGGAGCCGCGACGGCGGCGCCGGTGCGGGCTGCGCTGCGACCGGAGATCAGCCTGCGCGGGGTGTGCAAGAGCTATCGCGCGCAGGGCGGCGAGCTGCGCACGGTGTTGTCGAGTGTGGACCTGGCAATTGAGCCAGGCGAGTTTGTGTGTGTGCTGGGGGAGACGGGCTGCGGCAAGAGTACCTTGCTGCGGATGATCCTAGGCGAAGAGTTGCCGTCGGCCGGAACGGTTGAGGTGGCAGGCACCCCGGTGCGGGAGATCGATGCGCGGTGCGGGTATGTGCCGCAGCGGTATTCCTTGTTTCCGAACCTGACCGCGATTGAGAACGTGATGTTTGGTCCGTTGACCGAGCGGTACCACCTGGCGCCCTGGCTGCGGCCGACCTATTACGGATTTAAACGCGAGCTGCGGGCGCGGGCGATGCAGCAGCTGCTGCGCATGGGGTTGAAAGAGGCGGATGCGGCGAAGTACCCGCACCGGATGTCGGGCGGGATGCAGCAGCGGCTGGCCATTGCGCAGGCGTTGATCATGCACCCTGAGGTCCTGCTGCTCGATGAAGCTTTTTCAGCGCTCGATCCTTCGACGCGCATCAGCCTGCAGGAGCTCCTGCGGGGGATATGGCGTGAGTCGCGAGCAACCGTCGTGTTTGTCACGCACAACGTTGCGGAAGCCCTCTTTCTCGGCACACGGCTGGTGGTGCTGGCACCTTACGAGGCAGGCATGGGCACCAACGTGGTTGCGGATCTGCCTGTTGCCCAGTCGGAGCTTGGATACCTGGAGCGGCGGCATACGCGTGAGTTTATGGAGCAGCTTGCCTATATCGAGCAGCTCTCGTACGGAATTCATCGCGCCTGAGAGTTCATAGGACGCGTAAGTGCACGGGCGACTTAGCAAACAGGTATCAGAACAGAACGGGTTGGTGATGAAAGCAGTTTCGGCACTGTTCCTTTCGGCGTCTCTTTCTCTCTGCGGGCTGGCGGGGCTGACTGTTGTGCGCGTGGTGCATGCGCAGGATGCTGTGCCGGCGCCCTCTTCGCCGGCGTTCTTCGATGCAAAGATCAAGCCGGCGTTCGCTGCGAGCTGCTACAAGTGCCACACGGAGCGGATGGCGGGGGGCCTGCGGCTGGACTCGCGTGAAGCGCTGCTCAAGGGCGGCGACTCAGGGCCTGCGATCGTGGTTGGCGACCCTGACAAAAGCCTGCTGGTGGAGGCTGTGCAGCAAACCGGGGATCTGAAGATGCCGCCGCCGTCAAAAGGCGCGAAACTGACCGACGCCGAGATTGCGGATGTGCAGGCTTGGATCAAGGCTGGGGCGGTGTGGTCTACGCCTGCGAGTAGCCAGGGCGGGGCGGCCGCACTGGGAGGTGTCGGTGCGGGGAGTGCCGTTGCCGTGACTGCAATGGCCGGCGTCCCGGCTGCGTCGGCTGCTGGCCCGGCTTCTGCCCCCGTGTCTGCTACGGACGCGATTGCGGCGGCGCATGCCAGGCTTGTGCCCGCGTCAGCGCAGGATAGCGATTTCTTCGAGAATAAAGTCAGGCCGATCCTGGCGGATAACTGCTACAGCTGCCACAGCGATGCGCCTGCGGGGGACTTCCGTGCGGACTCGCGCGAGGGGATGCTGAAGGGCGGGGACTCCGGGCCGGCCGTGGTGCCGGGAGATCCATCAAAGAGTTTGCTGATTGAAGCCGTCGCGCGCACCGGGCACTTGAAGATGCCGAAGGGCCAGCCGAAGCTAAGCGATGCGCAAATTGAAATCCTGACCGAATGGGTGAAGATGGGGGCGCCTTGGCCCGCTACCCCTGTTGCTGCAGCGATGCCGGTGCGTGCCGGGGATACCTTGACGCCGGAGCAGCGCAGGTTCTGGTCCTTTCAGCCGATCGTGGTGCCGCCTGAGCCGAAGGTCAAGGACGCGAAGTGGGCCAAGGGGCCGATCGACCGGTATGTGCTGGCCAAGCTGGAGGAGCAGGGTTTGACGCCGGCTGCGGCGGCGGACCGGCATACGCTGATTCGCCGGGCGACGATTGACCTGATCGGTGTGCCGCCGACTCCGGAAGAGGTGGCGGCGTTTGAAAAAGACAAAAGCCCGGATGCATTTGCCAAGGTCGTCGACCGTCTGCTGGCTTCGCCGCACTACGGCGAGCGGTGGGGGCGCCACTGGCTCGACGTGGCCCGCTATGCCGATGACGATGTGCGCGGGCTCGATCCGAAGGGGCGCGGGTATATGCCTTTCCAGGGCGCGTATGTGTACCGCGACTGGGTGATCAAGGCCGTCAACACCGACGTGCCCTACGACCGCTTCGTGAAGATGCAGCTGGCCGGCGACTTTATGGCAAAGGATGCTGCCCGGAGTGCCAAGGATGAGGCCGGGCACGACGAGTTGGCGGCAACCGCCTATATCGGCGACGGGCCCTGGATCTGGGACCAGGCGGAGCCGGTGCAAGGCCGGGCCGACGAGCGGGCGGAACGTGTCGATGCGGTGTCGCGCGGACTGATGGGGCTGACGGTTGGGTGTGCGCGCTGCCACAACCACAAGTATGACCCGATCTCGCAAAAGGATTACTACTCGATGGTGGGGTTGTTTGCGAGCTCGACCTTCAAGGAGTATCCCACTGTTTCCGAGCCGGAAGTAGCGGCCTACCGCGAGAAGTTTCATGCATCGGTCGCGCTGCAGCAAGAGCGCGACGAGTTCTTGAAGGAGCAGAACAAGTCGCTCGCCAATGCGCTGAGTTACCAGACGAGTAAGTACATGGTGGGCGCCTGGCGGGTGCTGGGCAAGCCGAAGATGAAGGTGAACGAGGCAGCCGATAAGGACTCGCTCGACCCGCAGGTGCTGGAGCGCTGGGTAGACTACCTGAAAGTTCCCGCCAAGTACGTGTACCTGAAGGACTACCAGGCGATGCTGGCCGCAGGCGGCGCGGAGGATCAGGCCAAACTGCTGGGAGCGATGTTCCAAAAGGTGGTGCTGCGGACCGCAGCCGAGCAGCGCGAGATAGAAAAGACGAACGAAGAGATACGAATCAAGGCGGGATCGGAAAAGCGGTCGCAGTATGTGGATACGACCCCGGACAAGTTTGAAACCTTTGACCAGTTTTGCCCCGGCTGCGCGCTTGAGGTCAAGAGCCTGCCCGAGGCGCAGGTGCAGTTGTATGACGATCTGTTTGTAGGCTCGTTTGAAGAAGCAAAGCCCAAGCCTGGTGTGTTTTCATTCCGCGGGTGGGAGCTGACGCGTCGGATGAGTCCGCAATGGCAGGAGTACCTCAAGACCTTGAATGACCAGATCGACGAAGCGAAGAAGGCGCTGCCGCCGTATCCGTTTGTCAATGGCGTGGCCGATATGCCGAAGGCTGTGGACGTGCAGTTGAATCTGCGCGGCAATCCACACTCCTTGGGCGAGCCCGTGCCGAGGAAGTTTCTTACCGTGCTGAGCCGACCGGACCAGAAGCCGTTTTCGCAAGGAAGCGGGCGGCTGGAATTTGCAAATGCCCTGACGGGGAGCCCGATCTTTGCGCGCGTCTTTGTAAACCGGGTATGGAAGTGGAAGTTTGGGACCGGCATTGTGAACACTCCGGATGATTTTGGGATACGCGGGGATGCGCCTTCCGATCCGGCGCTGCTCGAATACCTGGCGAGCGATTTCCAGCAGAAGGGATACTCGCTCAAGAAACTGCAGCGCGAGATCATGTTGTCAGCCGTGTACCAGCAGGGCGATGAAGAGTCGCCCGCGGCGCACGAGAAGGATGCGGCCAACCGGTTTTACTCGCATTTCTCAAGGCAGCGAATGGATGCGGAAACGCTGCGGGATTCGGTCTTATTTGTGGCCGGGGATCTGGATACCAAGGAGCCCGGCGGTCCTCCAGTGGAGCTGAAGGTGGAGACGACGCGGCCCACGGTGTACCTAAAGGTAAGTCGGTTTCATTTGAGTCCGTATCTTGAAGTCTTTGATTTCCCCAACCCCGGGTTTTCGGCCGATCAGCGGTTTTCGAGCAATGTGCCCTTGCAGCGGCTGTATTTTATGAACGATCCGTTTGTGTATGACCAGGCAGGCAAGCTGGCAGACCGGGTGTATGCGCAGCCGACGGATGAGGCGCGGATTCGGCAGGCGTATCTGCTGTTGTATGGGCGGCAGCCGTTGCCGAAAGAGCTGGAGCTAGGGGAGACGTTCTTGAAGAGTACGCCCGAGAAGCCCGGGTACGCGGTTGCGGGCGAGCCGGTGACCGCGTGGAAAGAGTACGCAAAGATTCTGCTGAGTTCAAATGAGTTTGAGTTTGTGAACTGAGGCACTGGCCGTGCCGGGCAGGTGCGCCTTTGGGGCATCAGAGCGAGGTCAAAAGCAGCTCCTTCGCTTGCTCAGGATGACAGCTGATGCGCATGGATTGCAGGTAGGCGAGTTCGTTTGCAGTGCGGGGAGCGGCAGAGCCGCGCAGTTTCAAGAGATTGAGGTGGATCGATGATGCATCGTGAAAAGCCGTTGATTGTGAATCGCAGGCAGGCGTTGTGCAAGATGGGTGCGGGTTTTGGCATGATGGCGCTGGCCGGCTTGCTGGGCGAGTCGCTTGCCAAGGCCGTGGCCGCGGGGCCGGCGGGGCATCTGTGCGGCGGCGCGGGCGCCGGGGCCGCGCCGTGGATGCTCGATGGCGCGACGTTTAAGCCGAAGGCCAAGCGGGTCATCTTTTTGTTTATGAACGGCGGCATGTCGCCCATCGACAGCTTCGATTACAAGCCCATGCTCGAAAAGTACAACGGGCAGCCCATGCCTGGCGGGATCTTGTCGCATGAGCGGCAGGTGGGCGGCTTGATGCAGTCGCCGTTCAAGTTCAAGAAGTATGGGCAGAGCGGGGCCGAGTTTTCCGAGATCTGGCCGCACCTGGCTGAGTGCGCCGACGATATCTGCTTTGTCAAGTCTGTCTTCACCGAGATACCGAACCATGAGCCGGCGCTGCGGATGATGAATACCGGCGCCAACATCCCGGGGCGGCCGTCGATGGGGTCATGGCTGACCTATGGGCTGGGCGCAACCAACCAGAGCCTGCCGGGCTTTGTGGTGCTGTGTCCGGATACGCCGACCACCGTCGGGCCGCCGTTGTGGAGCTCGACATTTTTGTCGCCGATGCACCAGGGTACCTATGTGTCTGACAAGGTGAGCGAACATGGGGACTTCGATCCGAAGAAGCTGATCTTCGACGCATCGAATGACCGGTTCGACCTCAAGCAGCAGCGGCGCGAACTGGATCTGGTCGAGCAGCTGGACACCGTCGGCATGACGGCCGATGCGTCGGCGAAGAACGATCCGCAGCTCGAGGCGACCATCTCGTCGATGGAGACGGCTTACCGGATGCAGACCGAGGCGCCGGACGTTTTTGATGTGAGGAAAGAGTCAGAAGCGGTGCAGAAGTTGTACGGCGAGGGCTCGACGGCGCGCGGCTGCCTCACGGCGGCGCGGCTGGTGGAACGCGGGGTCAGGATGGTCCAGGTGTACTATGCGAAGGCCGATCCCTGGGACCACCACTACGACATTGAGCTGCATCGCAAGACGGCCCGCGACTCAGACCAGCCGTTCGCGGCTTTGATCAAGGATTTGAAATCGCGAGGCCTGCTCGATGAAACCTTGATCGTGTGCGGGTCGGAGTTTGGGCGGACGCCGGTGGTAGAAACGGGCGGCGGCTTTGGCGGCGGTGCGCACAATGGGCGCGACCATAATCCGCATGGCTTTACGATGTGGCTGGCCGGCGGCGGGGTAAAGGGCGGCATGAGCTACGGAGCGACCGACGATTTCGGGTGGAAAGCGGTAGACAAGCCGGTGCACGTGCATGATGTACACGCAACCATCCTGTACCTGCTCGGGATTGAGCATACAAAGTTGACGTATCGATATAGTGGACGGGATTACCGGTTGACCGATGTCGCAGGCAACGTGATTCACGATATTGTGGCTTAGGTGCGGACGCAGTGAGCGGTTTAGGGAAAGACACCCACGAAGTGGGCGCCGGCCGCGCAGGCGGTTTTGAGCTTGTATGCGGCGGCGGACGGAGCGGCAAAAAGCAAACGCAGAATCCTTGGCTTCGCTCAGGATGACACCACTCGAGCAGGATGACCGTTGGGTTTGATGGAGAGAGATGAGACGGACAAGGTTGGCTGTGCTGGTTTTATCGGTGGGGTTACAGGCGGCGGCTTTCGGCGAGGCGGCAAAGACGGTCGAGGTGCATGCAAAGCGCTTTGAGTATGCGCCGGCGGAGATTACGGTCAAAAAGGGCGAGACTGTGAAGCTCGAGCTTGTCTCCGATGACGTTGTACATAGCCTGCGCATCGATCCTCTCGGCGTCAATGTACGGATGCCTGTGGGCGAGACGGTTGAAACCACCATCACTCCTGAGCAGACGGGAGACTTCAAGGGCCGGTGCGGCGTGTATTGTGGCAAGGGGCACGGGGAGATGTTTTTCACAATCCACGTGGTGGAGTAGGTGCGGCGTGCGCTCCTGTTGTTGCCCGTGCTTGCGCTTGCAGGGTGCCGAGCGACGCCGCCGTCGCGGTTTGAGACGAGCAGCATCGACTGGGTCAAGCACCACGTAACCATTGGCGGCAAGAACGATACAAACCCTTTTCCGGCGACGGCCGCCAATATTGAAGACGGCAAGCAGGCCTTCACGCAATACTGCATGGTGTGCCACGGACTCGACGGGCAGAATACGGGTGTTCCGTTTGCAGAAACGGTGTCGCCGCCGATTCCTTCGCTGGCTTCAGCCGAGGTGCAGAGCTACTCCGATGGGCAGCTGAAGTGGATCCTAGTCAATGGGATAGCACCCTCCGGGATGCCGCCGGCCCGGGGGATGTTTGCGGACGAGGATCTGTGGAAGATGGTGTTGTACCTGCGGCATCTGCCCAAGGCCGGGAGTTTAGGGGAGCCCGCGGTGTATGGGGG
>CAXTPL010000082.1:12341-14940 GCA_964246065.1 uncultured Acidobacteriaceae bacterium | reverse complement strand
GTCGAATACACCGGCACCGCACTTACCGCCATCCTCAAGCAGCCGCCTTCGCACGACCCCGCGCAATCGCTCGCCACCGTGCGCCGGCTTTATGCGCAGCGCTTCCACATTGCCGCCACCGAGCCGCTGGGCTTTGAGAACACCTTTGCCATGATCGCGCGGCGTGACACGGCGCCCGCGGTGGAAACCCTTTCGCAGGCTGCCGCGCTCGCTCCCGGCTGGCGCCTTGGCGTCGGCTACGAATTTGAAGAGCGGCCGGACGGCCTGCACGGGCTGCAAGCAGCCTACGGCCTTCACTTTGCCGGCGCGCCGCGCACCATGGACCTCGGCTTGCTCTATCGTGCGCTCAACGCAGATCAGGTCGATATCATCGCAGGCAACTCCACCGATGGCCCGATTGCCGCCTACCACCTGCGTGTGCTTGCTGACGACCGGCACTACTTTCCACCGTACCAGGCTGTTCCCCTGGTTCGCGAAGAAGCGCTCCGGCGCTGGCCGCAGCTTCGGCCCGCGCTCGCCGATCTCGCCGGAAAAATTACCGCGGACGACATGCGCGCGATGAACGAAGCAGTGGACGGCGAGCACCGCGATGCGGCCGAAGTTGTTCGTGAGTTCCGATTGAAACATGGCCTTTAAAGGGACGCTCTGAGCCTGCTCCGCACGGGTGTCGTGCCCAGCAGGCATCCTCGCCTCACGCCATGGAGCCGGGTCATTCCGGTGCGAAGCGGAGGCTTGTACCGGCTAGAGTAAGCCGTGGCTGCGCGTCTCCGGCATTGCACCAAGCTAGTGCGCCATGCGTTACCCTCAAACAACGATGGCACCTGCTCGCACGGATGAACAACAGCCGGAGCCCTGGCTTCGCGGCACCTTGAGCGCAATCCCGGCGATCCCGCGCGCCGCTCTCCACGCACTCGCCCTTGCCGAAGAAGACCTCGCCCGCTGGGGCGCTACCCTCACAGACGACGAGATCCACGCGCGCCCTTACGCTCTTACGCCTTACGCTTACCATGTTCGGCACATCGCCCACTCGCTCGATCGGCTGCTCACCTATGCTGAGGGCCGCGCACTCAACCCCGTCCAGCGCGGCGCGTTGGGGGTCGAGCTCGAGCCCGGCATCTCCCACCCGGCGCTGCTGGCCGAGTTTGGCGCGGCCCTTGCCGACGCTCGCACCCGAATTGAGGCGCTGCCTCTTGCCGAAGTCGATGATCCACGCTTTGTCGGGGCAAAACGTCTCCCCACCACGCTTGGCGGCCTGCTGGTCCACCTGGCCGACCACACCCAGCGCCACGCTGGCCAAGCCGTCGTCACTGCCAAGGTGTTGCTGGCGATGAGGAAGATCTAAGACCCCTTCCTCGGGAGGCGCCCACCTGGTGGAGAGTCCTCTGCCTGCGCCGCGAGACACGTCAGGACGTTGACTGCCTTCGCGCGGAAGAGTTCCCATTTTCTCCTCTGCGATAATCACAGCTGTCTATGCCTTACGCCCATGACTGGAAGCCTTCGCACAATCCCTGGGCAGTCGCGCTGGTGGTTACGCTGGCAACGTTTATGGAGGTGCTTGATACCTCGATCGCCAACGTGGCGCTGCCACATATCGCCGGCTCGCTAGGCGCCTCGCAGGAGGAGGCGACCTGGGTGCTGACCAGCTACCTGGTTTCCAGTGCCATCGTGCTTCCCATCTCCGGCTGGCTGGCGACGCGCTTCGGGCGCAAACGCTTTTACATGAGCTGCGTGGTGCTGTTTACCAGCTGTTCCCTGCTGTGCGGCCTGGCGCCGACGCTGCCCTTTCTGATCCTGGCGCGCATCCTGCAGGGCTTTGGCGGGGGCGGCCTGGCGCCAAGCGAGCAGGCTATCCTGGCAGACTCGTTTCCCGTAGAAAAGCGCGGCCAGGCCTTTGCCTTGTATGGGATGGCGGTGGTGGTGGCGCCGGCGATCGGGCCGACCATCGGCGGCTGGATCACCGACAACTATAACTGGCACTGGATCTTTTTTATCAACCTGCCGGTGGGCCTGCTTTCGCTGTGGCTCACCCATCGCATGGTAGAAGATCCCCCCTACCTGATCGAGCAGCGCAGCCGCGTCGGGCGCGTAGACTCGCTGGGGTTGGGCAGCGTGGCGCTGGGCGTAGGCTGCCTTGAGTTTGTGCTCGACAAGGGGCAGGAAAAAGACTGGTTCGGCGATCCCATGATTACCGCCTTCGCGATCGCGGCGGCTTGCATCCTGGTCTTTTTCGTCTGGTGGGAGTGGAATCACGAAGACCCGATCGTGGATCTAAAGCTGCTCAAGAATCGCAACTTCGGCACCGCGGTCTTTCTTCAATTTGTGCTGGGCATGGTGCTGTTCAGCACCACTGTGCTGATGCCGCAGTTTATGCAGACGCTGCTGGGCTACACGGCGGAGCGGGCAGGCATGGCTTTGTCGCCGGCCGGCTTCGCCATGATGTTGATGATGCCCATAGCGGGCCGCATGGTAGGCAAGGTTAAGGACGCGCGCGTGCTGGTCGCCGTCGGGTATGCGGCCACGGCTGCGGGGCTTTATAACCTCACGCGGCTGGATCTTGATGTCGCCTTCGGCCAGCTGGTGCTCTTCCGGGTGCTGCAGG
>CAXTPL010000082.1:5847-12331 GCA_964246065.1 uncultured Acidobacteriaceae bacterium | reverse complement strand
GAACTACGTAGGCGTGCCGCGCGAAAAGAGCAACCAGATTTCGAGCTTTTCAAACTTCGCGCGAAACATCGGCGGCAGCTCGGGTACAGCGATGCTGACCACGTTTCTGCAGCGCACCGCGCAGACGCATCAGTCTGTGCTCGGCGCAAATGCGGTCACGGGCGGCCTGGCATATACCCGCTATGTCAACTCGACCAAGAATGCGCTGATGGCGCTCGGCCAGGGCGCCGGGCAGGCTTCGCAGGCGGCAGCCGGGCAGGCCTACCAGTCGCTGCTGCGGCAGTCGAGCATGCTGAGCTACCAGAACGCTTTCTGGCTGCTGAGCGTGTTGATGGCCTGCCTGGTGCCGCTGCCCTTCATCATGCGCAGGCCGCCGCCTCGCGGGGGCGCAGGGCCGCTGCCGGAGGAGAGCGCGGCGCACTGAGCGAGGCAGTCGCGTGTGCCGCATCCGCGACCGGGGCCCGGCGCATGAAGTTTCGGTTACGAACCCCCTCCGGCAGCCCAAACGCCCCCGCATTTGAGAGAGGATAACGCTATGCCTTCCCACCTGAACTTCAACATAGGCGTGGTGCAGATGCGCTGCACACCCGACCCGGACGAGAACCTTGAGCGAGCGGCGACGATGGTGCGCGAAGCCGCGCGGCAGGGCGCCCAGGTGGTTTGCCTCCCGGAGCTATTTCGCGCGCAATACTTTTGCCAGCGGGAAGATACAGCCTTGTTCGATCTGGCCGAGCCGATCCCCGGGCCCTCGACCGAGCGGCTGAGCGCGGTGGCGCGCGAAGAACATGTCACCGTGATCGCGTCGTTATTCGAGCGGCGTGCGGCAGGGCTGTACCACAACACAGCCGTCACCCTCGGCACCGACGGCGCGATCCTCGGACTGTACCGCAAGATGCACATCCCGGACGATCCGCTCTACTACGAGAAGTACTACTTCACGCCTGGGGACCTCGGTTTTCGCGCGCTGGATACAGCGGTCGGACGCATCGGTACGCTGGTGTGCTGGGACCAGTGGTACCCGGAGGGAGCGCGGATCACCGCGCTGCAAGGAGCCAACGTGCTCTTTTATCCGACCGCGATCGGCTGGCACCCGTACGAAAAAGCCGAGCATGGCGCGGCCCAGTACGATGCCTGGCAGACGATCCAGCGCGCGCATGCCATCGCCAATGGAGTGTATGTCGCAGCGCCGAACCGGGTAGGTGTGGAACATGGCGACATTCGCGGCAACCGCGTGGCAGGCGAAGGGCTCGAGTTCTGGGGCGGCTCTTTTATTGCAGACCCCTTCGGCCGTGTGATCGCCAAGGCTTCGCACGACCGGGAGGAGATTCTGCTGGCTGCGGTTGACCTCAGGCTGCTCGAAGACCAGCGCCGCAACTGGCCTTTTCTGCGCGATCGCCGCATCGATGCCTACCCGCCCATCACCCAGCGGTATCTCGATCCGCCGGTGAGCGGAAAGTGAGTGCAGAGTGAGCGCAAAAGACCAGGCCGGCGTACCGACCGCGTGGAGAGGCACGCCACGCGACCACGGCTTTCGCATGCCGGCGGAGTGGGCTCCGCATGCAGGAACGTGGCTGGCCTGGCCGCACAATGCCGACGACTGGCCGGGAAAATTCGCGCCCGTCCCCTGGGTGTATGCCGACATTGTGCGCCTTCTTTCGCGAGTGGAACAGGTGCACGTTTGCGTCGAAGATGACCGGGCGGCGAAACGCGCTACTTCGATTCTGCGTCGGGCCGGAGCAGACCTGGCCCGGGTGCACCTGCATGCGTGGCCAACCAACCGGGTATGGACGCGAGACTCCGGGCCGATCTTTGTAACGCGCGCCGAGGGCGGCAAGGAACGTGTAACCACCGCGGTGACAAACTGGCACTTCAACGCGTGGGCCAAGTATGCGGACTGGCAGCAGGATGACAGGCTGCCGGAGCGGGTCGCCGGGCTGCTCGGCCTGCCGTCCTGGGTGCCCGCCGTGCGGCTTGCCGATGGGAGCGAGCACCGCGTGGTACTCGAAGGCGGATCGATCGACAGCAACGGCGCCGGGGTGCTGCTCACCACTGAGGAGTGCTTGCTGAGCCCGGTGCAGGCGCGCAATCCGCAGCTCACGCGGAGCGACCTGGAGCAGGTCTTCCATGACTATCTCGGCATCGAGCAGGTCATCTGGCTCAACCGCGGCACGGCGGGCGACGACACCCATGGCCACGTCGACGACATCACGCGATTCGCGTCGGAATCTGTAATCGTAACTGCGACAGAGCCTGACAAGAGCGACGCGAACCATGAGCCGCTCAAGGAAAATCTCGAGCGCCTGCGTGCGGCGCGCACGCTGGGGGGCAAGCCGTACACCGTCATTGAGCTGCCTATGCCGCGCCCGATCCTCTTCGACGGGCAGCGGCTGCCTGCCTCCTATGCCAACTTTTACATTGCGAACGGGCTGCTGCTTGTGCCAACCTTCAACGACCCGAACGACCGAGTTGCGTTGAACCTGCTGGCCGAAGCTTTTGTCGGGCGGGAGGTTGTGGGAGTGCACTGCGGCGACCTGGTTTGGGGCCTGGGAGCGCTGCACTGCATGACGCAGCAACAGCCGAAAGGGTGACACGATCGAAGCAAAGGGGCTGCGGCATGGATCATCTTGCCTGGCTCGGAGCCTGGTATGCGGAACAGTGCGATGGATGCTGGGAGCACACGCGCGGGCTGCGCCTGGAACCTGTGGAGGCTGGGGGCCCGGAGCGCGACCGCCTGCGGCTCACCATTGAGCTTGTGGGCACGGGCTCTGCGGAGAGCCGGCCGCGCAGCCTGCTGGTAACCAGCACACGAGGCGAGCAGCTCCGGTGCACGCTTACCGCTGAACGCTTTCAAGGAGAAGGGGACGCGGAAAACCTGGAGCAGGTCATCGGGGTGTTTCGCTGCTGGGTTGAGGGAGTGGAGCAAGCCTCGCCTGCAGGTGCAGCTGCTTGCTGGGCGCTTGCGGAGGTGGGCGTGTAGGGCGTTTGACGCTCCTGGTCGCCCGGACTGCATACATCCTGATGGACTTATTGAACAAGGAAACAGAAGCGCGCATGCGTGCCGCAATGGAGCAAGCCCAACAAGCAGCAGAGGCCGGCGAAGTGCCGGTAGGGGCAGTGGTGTATGCCGGCGGCGCGCTGGTTGCGACCGGGCAGAACCGCGTGCTGCGCGACCTGGACCCTACAGCCCATGCTGAAGTGGTAGCCATGCGCATGGCGGCGCGGGCGCTGGGCAACTACCGGCTAACAGGATGCGCACTGTATGTGACGCTGGAGCCGTGTGCCATGTGCGCCGGGGCGATGGTGCATGCGCGGCTAGGAAGCCTGGCGTTTGGCGCGCTCGACCCGAAAGCGGGTGCGGCTGGATCGGTGCTCGGCGTGTTGAACCACAGCAAGCTCAACCACCGCATGGAGATCGAAGGCGGGGTGCTTGGGCATGAGTGCGGAGCATTGCTGCAGGCGTTTTTCCGTGCGCGCCGCCCGCGCAGGATCTCCACAGAGGGATCGGGGGAGTTGCCGACAGCGGCAGGGCTGGAAGAAGACGACCACGCGCCCGATGGTTAAGAGCCGCCGCCGCGGCTTGTGCTGCGCCCCTTCCCCTGTCGCCCCGCGGTGTGACGGCGCGTTGTTCGAGGAGCCTGCAGGCGAAGAAGCACGCAACGCGTTCTATCAGGCTTCCGAGACTCCCGACCAGCAATCGAGGGACCATGCAAAGCGAGACGGCCGGTATGATGAAAGGATGCAGCTGGTTCTTTACTCAGCCCCCTGGTGCCGCGACTGCCGCGAGGCGAAACGTTTTCTTGAAAAGCATGGCATCGCGTATACCGAGATCGATATCGAGCGCACCCCGGGTGCGGCGGACGAGGTGGTTCGTCACGTAGGCAAACGCGCCATTCCGCAGTTTGTCATCGATGGCGAATGGGTACAGCCGTACCGGCCGGGCGAAGGCTTTCTCCATGAGGAGATGAGCGTTCGCTTCGGTGTCCCCGAGTAGCCTCTCCCAAGAGATTGGTGCCTCCCGCGCATACTCGGGGGCAGTGCCGGGCCTGCATGGGATCGGCACCCAGTAAGCTGCCGGTCAACTGCCTGCGGCCGGCGCCGGTTCAGGCGAGTTCGTCGCCAGGCCCCATCTGAGCCGCCGACTGCGGGATGCGGGTGTCACCGAGATCGGCGAGGATGGCCAGGGCATCGGTCTCGTCTTCCGCAGCTACCTGGAGGCGAAGATCGCCAAGTCCGGGCTCAAGGATGCGGGCGTGCTCGCCAGTGAGAAAGACCTCAATTCCGGCAGACTGGAGGCGCAGGCGCGCCATGTCTGCTTCGAGCGGCTCTGTAAAGCGGGCGACTGTGACGATTTCTTCGGCCATGGTGCTGTTTTCTCCCGTGGCAGCGCGGGCGCAAGGGAGCGCCGTAAACGTGCTGCATCGGGTGAGATGCAGCTTCGGCGACCATCAGCGCGCCCGCGCCCGCGGTAGCTACAATAAAGCCAGGGGCCCGGCAGTTGCGGATAGTTGCCACCTTAGAAGGAGAGCAGACCGTTGATCGCTCGCTATACCCGCCCGACAATGGGCCAGATCTGGACCGAAGAAACAAAGTACCGCATGTGGCTGGAGGTAGAAACAGCCGCGAGCGAAACGCTGGCCGAGGCGGGCGTGGTTCCGGCGGAAGCGGCGCGGGCGATCCGCGAGCGGGGCGGAGTGGATTTTGCCTCAACGGTCGCGCGGATCGGGGTCATCGAGGCCGAGGTCAAGCATGACGTAATCGCCTTTACCACGGCAGTAGCGGAAAAGATCGGACCGGAGTCGCGCTGGCTGCACTGGGGGCTCACCTCCAACGATGTTGTCGATACCGCGCAGGCATTGCAGGTCAAAGCTGCCTCGGCGATCCTGCGTGAGGGGATCATCGCGCTGGCAGCCGTGCTCAAGCGCCGCGCCATCGAGTTCCAGCACACCCCCATCATCGGCCGCACGCACGGGGTGCACGCTGAGCCAACCACCTTCGGGCTAAAGCTGCTGAACTGGTATGCGGAAACAGAGCGCAATCTGGCGCGCCTGGATGCGGCCGCGGAGGGGATGCGGATCGGCAAGCTTTCTGGCGCAGTGGGCACCTTCGGGCACCTCAAGCCCGAGCACGAAGAGGCCATCTGCGCGAAGCTCGGCCTGCAGCCGGCACTCGTCGCCACACAGGTCATCCAGCGGGATCGCCACGCGCAGTATCTGTCTACCCTGGCCGTGCTGACCGCGACACTGGACAAGATTGCAACCGAGATCAGGCATCTGCAGCGATCGGAGGTCCGGGAGGCGGAGGAGTTTTTCTCGGAAAAGCAGAAAGGCTCCTCAGCGATGCCGCACAAGCGGAACCCGATTACGTGCGAGCAGATCTCCGGCCTGGCGCGTGTGGTCCGCGCAAATGCGCAGGCAGCGTATGAGAATGTGGCGCTGTGGCATGAGCGGGATATCTCCCACTCATCGGTCGAGCGGGTCATCCTGCCGGACTCAACCATCCTGACCGACTACCTGCTGGCCAAAACGACGAGCCTGATCGACCAGCTGCTCGTCTATCCCAGGCGCATGCAGCGCAATCTCGACTCGACGGGTGGATTGATCTTTTCAGGTCAGCTGCTGCTGGAGCTGACCGAGGCGGGGATGTCGCGCGAAGAGGCCTATCGCCTGGTGCAGGGGCATGCGATGCGGGCCTGGAAGTCTGACGACGAGTTGATCTTCAAGGATCTGGTAGCGGCCGATCCGGAGATCGCCGGCCGGCTGAGCGCAGAAAAGCTGGCTCAAACCTTCGATCTTTCACGCCAACTGGGCAACGTGGATGCGATCTTTGCGCGGGTGTTTGCGGCCTATGAGCGGCCCGTGCACACCAGCGAAACGGTAGAACTGGTAGGCGGCAGGGTCCGCCTTTGAACCTGACCGTAGCCATCACCGGAGCGAGCGGCTCTGTCTTTGCGCAGCAACTGCTCGTAGCGCTGGAGGGCGATGCGCGGGTAACGCGGGTCAACCTGGTAGCGTCTGAAAGCTCACTGCGGGTGCTGGCCGAAGAGCTTTCGCTCAGCGGCCGCAATGACCTGGTAGAAAAACTGGTCGGCGCCCCTTCGACAAAGATCGTGCAGCTGGCGGAAAACGACGTCGGCGCTTCCATTGCGAGCGGCAGCTACCCCTCCGCAGGGATGATCGTGCTTCCGTGCAGCATGGGAACGCTGGCCGGCATCGCGAACGGGCTGGCCGCGACGCTGATCGGGCGGGCCGCCGACGTGTGCCTGAAAGAGCGGCGAACGCTGCTGCTCTGCGTGCGCGAAACGCCCTTCAACAAGATCCACCTGCGGAACATGTCGCTTGCAGCCGATGCCGGAGCGGTGATCTTTCCGGTCATCCCTGCGTTTTATAACCGGCCTGTCGACTCGACCGAGATGGCGCGGCAGTTTGCGTTCCGGGTCCTGGCGCATCTTGGGCTTGAGCAGCCGGGCATGTACCGCTGGAAAGCG
>CAXTPL010000082.1:0-5837 GCA_964246065.1 uncultured Acidobacteriaceae bacterium | reverse complement strand
GAGTAGCCGGATTGGTGCGCAGGGTCTGCTCCGGCCTGCTGGTGTGCTTGCTGGTGATCGGCGGCATCCACCGCCATCGCGCAGAGCGGCCTCTCGCAGCCACTCGCTACGGGAGCGCCGGGCTCGGGGCCAACCCTCTCCAGGGCGACCTCGTGCCAGTCCATGACCCAAGCGTGATCCGAGCCGGCGGCACGTGGTACGCGTTCACCACCGACCTCCCGTTTGAACATGCGGCGGGATTTCTGCAGATCCGCTGCTCGCCGGATATGCGCAACTGGCGGCGGTGCGGCCATGTCTTTGACACACTGCCGCTCTGGATCAAGCAGGCGGTACCCGGCGCGATCGGCTTGTGGGCGCCGGAGGCCGTGTACTTCGGCGGCCAGTATCACCTGTACTACTCGGCCTCCACCCTTGGCTCGCAGCAGTCTGCGATCGGCGTGGTGACCAACGAGACCCTAGACCCGACAGCGCCTTTTTACCGCTGGGTCGACCAGGGGATTGTGCTGCAGTCTAGGCCCGGAGACACCTTCAACGCGATCGACCCGGGCGTGCTGGCGGTACCCGGGCGCGGCGAGCCCGAGCTGTGGCTGACCTACGGCAGCTTTTGGAGCGGCATCAAGCAGCGACGGCTTGATCCTACGACCGGCAAGCCGGGCTCCAAGGACACGCACGTCTATTCGCTTGCGGCGCGGTACGATGACCCACCCGACGCGGTCGAAGGGGCGTCCATGGTCAAACACGACGGCTGGTTTTACCTCTTCGTTTCCACCGGCATCTGCTGCGAGATCCCGATCGAGCGAGACACCTACCGCGAGGTCGTAGGCCGGTCGCGCACTGTGCATGGGCCGTTTGTGGGCGAAGATGGCTCCCGCTTGATGGCAGGCGGCGGCACCGTACTGCTTGCCTCGAACGGGCTGTGGCTGGCGCCGGGTGGTGGAAGCGCATGGCAGGACCCCGCTACAGGCAAAACGCTGCTCGCCTTTCACGCCTTACGTCGCAGCGAAAACGGCGCACTGTACCTATGGATCAAGCGCGTCGAGTGGCAGGACGGTTGGCCCGTTCTGCGCGACCCTTAAGCCTACTGCGGCTGGCTCTGCGGTGCTTGTTGCTGCACGCCCTGGCGCATTCTTTGCAGCTCTTCAAGCATCTGCTGCGGCGTCTTGACCTGGCCGGGGATAGCCTGCGGAGGAACGGTATTGTTGGGTGGCTGGGCCGGAGGCTGGATGGGCGGCTGTTCGGCCGTGTCAGCCTCGTCGTCATCGTTGTTGGCGGCGCGCGGCGCCTGGCTTGCGGGGCTGCCGGGGGCCTCGGCCGAGCGGGCGCTCAACACCAGCCGCCGCGGCGCTCCATCGCTTGTGCTGCCCACCATCAGGACGTTGTAGCCGGAGTCATAAAGAATCGCACTCAGCACGTCCGCGGGTTTCCCGGGTCCGTACACGCCGAAGACGCGCTCGTCGCGGGAGTTTCCTTCCACCTGCATGCCCGTCTTTGCCGCCACATCGCGGATCACGTCTCCCAGGCTGGCATTGGTCGCGGTAATGGTCAGGCGATCGTCGGCCAGCTGCACGCTGGCAGTGGACGCGGGCTGATCCAGCAAAGAACGGAGAGAGGTTGCCGCGGCAACAGGCGCAGCAATGCCGGGAGCAGGCTTGCTTAACGTCGGGGAAGGGTTCGACGAGGGAGCGAAGCTTGCGGTCTGCCCTTGCCCGGCCGGTGCGTTCGCGAGGCAAACGCCCGCAATGGCAAGAGCAAGGCGCATCGAAAGGTGTTGACTGGGCCGCAGGGCGTCCTCCACGTACTGTGTACTAGACTAGCAGTGCCGGGCTTTCGCTCGCGCGTATTGAGGAATGCCTTTGGTCATGCTGATGCCCTGGAGACTGGCCGGCTGCAGGTTCGCCTGTGCGCAACCGCGCGGCCGTATGTGGATGCTCGTGCTTATTGCCCTGGGCTGGCTGACAGCCGCCGGGTGGACGCCGCAGGCGCACGCTGTTTCCTGCACAACGCAGTCGCAGATGGGAGCCGCCGAGCGCACAGAGCTGGCGACGGCCGTCAACCGGATCGCCGGCCTGGTGGTCGCCGATAACACCGCTGCGCTCAAGCAGGCGACGTTGCCGAGCGTCCAGGCGCAGTTTGACGGGATCGCTAGTACCGTCGACGGGCTTGGCTCCGCGCTCAAAGGCGCTACGATCGCCGTAGAAAACCTGTACGCGCTCCAAGCGCAGGACCTGAAAGCGACCGACGAAGAAGCACAGTTTTTCTGCAGCGCCCCCGGAGCCTCTCTGCTGGTGACGGTGACCATCCCTCAGCTGCCGCCCGGCAGGTATGCTTTGGCGCTGGTGCATGCAGAGGGCGTTGCGAAGCCGCAGCAGTTTGGCATGATCCTGGCACGGGGAGCCGATACGGCAGGCGCTGCCTGGGACCTGGCCGGATTTTTCGTGCGGCCGCTGCAGATGGCGGGCCATGACGAGGTGTGGTATTGGACGCACGCCCGCGAGTTGGCCAAGGCGCAGGAGCGCTGGGGCGCCTACCTGTACTACCAGACCGCTCGCTTTCTAGCCACGCCGGTTGACCTGATCTCGAGCCCAAACCTTACCAAGCTGGACCAAGAGACCGCGGCCGCCAAGCCCGAGAGCATGCCAGGAGAAGGAACACCGACAACCACGGTTGCGGCCGGCGACCAGAGTTTTGCGCTCACCTCTGTCAAGACGGACGACTCGCTCGGCGGCCTGGATGTGGTGCTGCATTACAACGCGAATGCCGGCGCAGTCGACCCTGTGTTTGCCCGCGCGCAGGCCCTGCAGCTGATGCAGGCTACTCTGAAGCAGCATCCTGAACTGCGCGCCAACTTCCATGGCTTGTGGGTGTATGCGGACTCGCCCGGGCACCAGCCATTTGCTGTCGAGTTGCCGATGGCGCAGATCCAGTAAAGCCCCCGAGGAGAACGCGAGGCGCATGGCACGTTTAGAGGAAAGGCCGCTGTCCCAGGTCGTTGCGGAACGCCGCGCGACGCCCAGCTTCGACGGCGTGCCGATCCCGGAGGCGGATCTCCATGCCATCCTGGAGGCGGGGCTGCAGGCGCCCAGCTCTTACAACCTGCAGCCTTGGCGGTTCCTAGTGGTGCGGTCAGCCGAGGGGCGGCGACGGCTGCGCGCAGCCTGCTTCAACCAGGCCAAGGTAGAAGAAGCTTCGGCGGTGATTGTGGCCTGCGGCGACCTGGACGGCTGGCGCAATGGCGACCTCGAGGAGATGCTGCGGATGGGACGCGCCGCCGGCATGCCGGAGAGTTTTGCGCAGCAGGCGCGGGTCAACATTCCGCAATACCTCGGCAATCACCCGAACCTTACCGCGTGGCTCAACCGGCAGGTAGCCCTGGCCTTTGCAACGATGATGTGGATGGCCGAGTCGCTCGGCTACAACACGGCCCCGATGGAAGGCTGCGAAGAAGACAAGGTAGCCAGCGTACTGAAGCTGCCGCTCAGCTACAAGGTGGTGGCACTGCTGGCCATTGGGCATGGCAAAGGCCAGCCAAAGTTTGATGGAGGCCGGTTCAACATGGGGCGGCTGGTTTTCGATGAAGAATACGGGGTGCCGCTGTCGCCCTAGAGGGCGCTTGCCGCAGGCGCGTGGGGAGCGTTGGGCGCAGCGTACAAGCTTATGAAATGGGTGCCTGCGCCTAATTGCAATGGCGCTGCGGGTCGAGCATCGAACGGCTAGCAACGGACAGCAAAGGGCTGGCTGCATTATGCGGTGGCGGCTTTTGCCTCGGCTGCTGTGTGCTGCGCCACCGATTGCGCATGCACTTTGAGCAGACCAAAGCCAGCGCGGCAAAGCACGTAGGCAGAAAGAACACCAAATGCGAGTGCGGCAAGGGCGGCGCAGACTAACATCAGCAGATTCATAGCGTCCAACATGGGAACCGATCTCCTACGGGCGTGCCAGCGCAGCTGTACCCTTGCTTCGATGTCATTGTTGCAGAGTCCCTTCTATATTGACCCTCTCTTCTGTTGGCAAATAAGATACCCAAAGTACTCAACGGGCATTTTGCTGCAATCCTGTTCCACAACCGGGTAAGCTTTCGCGCCGCACCACCCACGCTTTGAGGGCGCCGCCCGGAAACGATCGAATGGCAATCACCCACATCACGGTTCGCGGCGCGCGGCAACACAACCTGCGGGATATCAGCGTCAGCATCCCGCGCAACACGCTGACGGTGGTGACCGGGCTTTCCGGATCGGGAAAAAGCTCGCTGGCCTTTGACACGATCTATGCCGAAGGGCAGCGGCGCTACGTAGAAACGCTGAGCGCCTATGCGCGGCAGTTTCTCGATCAATTGGAGCGGCCGGATGTGGATTCGATCGAGGGCCTGAGTCCTGCCATCTCCATCGAGCAGAAGACCACCAATCGCAGCCCGCGCTCCACCGTAGGCACCATCACGGAGATCTACGACTACCTGCGGCTCCTGTATGCGTCGGTAGGCACGCCGCACTGCCCGAACTGCGGCATGGCTATCGCGCGGCAAACCCTTGAGCAGATTACCGACCGCGTGATGGCGCTGGCGCCCGGGGAGCGCGTGACAGTCTTTGCGCCCGTGGTGCGAGGCCGCAAGGGTGAGTTCAAAGAGATGCTGGATGAGCTCGACCAGCAGGGATTTCGCGCGCGCATCGACGGCGTGCTGCATGACCTGGCCGAACCCGTCGTCCTGGAACGGCGCAAGAACCACACCATTGAAGCGGTGATTGACCGGCTGGTATTAAAGCCCGGCATGGATCGCAAGCGACTAGAAGGCTCCGTGGGCAAGGCACTGCAGATGGCCAATGGCCTGGTGCTGGTGCAGGTGCAGGGGGGCAGCGACGGCGCGGCACGGGAGCAGCTGTACTCGTCCTCGATGGCCTGCCCGGACTGCGGGCTTGATGTGCCCAGGCTTGAGCCTCGATCGTTCTCCTTCAACTCGACCTACGGGGCATGCCCGGAGTGTAACGGTCTGGGGAGCATCTATGACTTCGACCCGGCTAAGGTAGTCACCGACTGGTCCAAGCCGCTGCTTGAGGGCGGCTTGGGCCCGGGGTCGGCGTCGCAGTATCTGTTGAAGCTCGTACACCTGGCCGCTGCCCGGTACAAGATCGATCTGGCGAAGCCGTTCGAGCAGCTCACCTCCAAGCAGCAGGATCTGCTCCTGCTGGGGCCGGAAAAGGGCGAGGGACCGCGCACAGGCTTCCACGGCATCCTGGCCTGGCTGCGCGACGCCCTGGCAGAGTCGAAGTCGGACACCTATCGCGAGTGGATGCTGAACTATATGTCGGCCTCGACGTGCCCGGTATGCCAGGGGCGCAGGCTGCGTCCGGAGTCGCTTGCGGTCAAGGTGGGCGGCCTGTCGATTGCGGAGTTTACGGCGATGCCGCTCGAACGCTCGCTGGCGGCGGCCCGTTTGCTGGCGTTCTCAGAACGCGAAGCGCTGATTGCTGAGCGTTTACGACGCGAGATCGTAGAGCGGCTGGAGTTTCTCAACACTGTCGGGCTAAGTTACCTGGCGCTCGACCGCAATGCGGCGACGCTGTCTGGCGGTGAGGGTCAAAGGATTCGGCTGGCGACGCAGATCGGCTCGCGGCTGCGCGGCGTTCTTTATGTGCTCGACGAGCCATCGATCGGGCTGCACCAGCGCGATAACATGCGGCTGATTACGGCGCTGGAACGGCTGCGCGACCTGGGCAACACGGTGCTGGTGGTCGAGCATGATGAGGATACGATTCGCCATGCGGACTACGTACTGGACCTGGGGCCGGGCGCGGGCAAGCTGGGCGGGTATGTGGTCGCGCAAGGCTCGCCGGCCGACATTATGG
>CAXTPL010000081.1:0-15050 GCA_964246065.1 uncultured Acidobacteriaceae bacterium | reverse complement strand
GCATCACGGGCCAAGACGTAGTCCGCTTGCGCAACGGCATGGTTACCAACAGCGTCAAAGCCCTGGCAGCGGGAGAGCACCACTACAGCTTCGTGCTGAACGCCCAAGGCCGCATCCAGGGCGACGCCACCGTCCTTGCGCTCGACGACGAGCTGCTGTTTGAAACAGATCTGGCGCAGCTGGCGCGGCTCCACGCCCATCTTGACCGCTTCATCATCATGGACGATGTGGAACTGCACCCGCTTCCCGGGGAAACAGCCCTGGGCCTCGGTGGACCCAGGGCTGCGCAGCTGCTCCGGGAGCTCGGCATGCCCGTGCCGGACCAGGGGCGCTTTGGTCGTGTCGCTGCCCTGCCGGTGGTAGCCGAACCTGGCGCGTTCGTACCGCGCTTTTCCCTTTGGCTGCCTGAAGAAGAAGCAGCTGCGGTCTGGCAACATCTGCTGGCAGCCGGCGCCACAGCCGCCGGTTTTGAGGCCCTGGAGGCACTTCGCATCCTTGCGGGCACACCCCTCTATGGAGTGGATTTTTCCGACAAGCACCTGCCCCAGGAGACCGGGCAGACACAGGCACTCAACTTCAACAAAGGCTGCTATCTCGGCCAGGAGATCGTGGAGCGCATCCGTGCGCGCGCTTCCGTGCATCGCGGGCTGCGCCAGTTTGCCCTGGCCGGCCAACCGGCTTCCCCCGGCGTCGCACTCACCGTTGCGCAGCCGGGCGCCGCAGCCGGGGAGCTGACCAGCATTGCGCAAGTCAGCCTCGCAGGCTGCCCGGAGCAGGTAGCCCTTGGCATGGTTCGGCTTGACGCGCTAGGCGAAGCGGGCCTGCTGCATTACCCGGGCGGCGAAGCCCGGCTCCTTGCGCGCACACCCCTACTCCGTGCAGACGCAGCGGCCGGGTAACTCGGCTGCCTTGCGCGCGCCGGCAGACCTCCGGCGCGGCCAACAGCTTCTGACGTATCTCTGTATCTAAGACGAAAAGGACCAAGCACATGCCCGAAAAGCCACCAGCATTTGTTGTCAACGACCGGCGAAAATTCACATCGGACGGCGAAATCCGTGAAGGCTACACGCCGCAGCCCGACCCGCCGGCCGCTCCCCAAAACGTACCCGCCCCTGCGGCCCAGGCACCCGCAGAGACGGCGGCTCAGCCCGCCAAGGTGGTGACCATGCCTTCGCGCTCTACCCTGGAGGCGGATGACTTTGGCTCGGCTGCGGACCTGCGCGAGGAAAGCCTGGCCGCCGGCTTTGCTGGAGATACCGGCGGGCTGCCGCTTGGCGCCGACTTGCTTGGCGCCGACTTGCTTGGCGATGACTTGCCGGGCGATGACTTGCTTGGCGAAGAAGAGCTAGGCCCGCCGCCCACCGCCGCCGAAACAGCCGCGCAACAGGATGCCTATAACCACTCGGCACGCGCGATGGACACCTTGCTGCAGAACGCCAATCCCGGCATGAAAGCGCCCGCAGCGGTGGGCTTTGAGCACATTGTGCAAAGCTTCTATCTTTCCGCCATCATGGCTATGGGCGCCGGTACTGAGCAGGGGCAGCAGCCGCGCATCGATATCCTGGGTGCTCGGCAGGCCATTGACATGCTCAGCGTGCTCGGCGACAAAACCAAGGGCAACCTGAACGAAAATGAGCAGCGGCTGCTTGAAGGTGTCACCTTTGAGCTGCGCATGATGTTCCTTGAGCTGACCAACGCCATTGCCAAACAGGCCCAGCAGGCGCCGCCGCCCCAGGGCAGAAGGTAGGCTGTCCGCTGCCGAGCGCCTCACCAGCGGGGCTTCCCATGCGGGGCACCCTCACCGTGCTCGGCAGCGGCACGTCCATGGGTGTGCCTACGCCCGGCTGCCATTGCCCTACCTGCACCTCGGCTGACCCACGCGACAACCGGATGCGCCCCTCGATCGCTCTCCGCTGGGGTGCGCCGGATGCCCATGGTCGCCCCGCACACTGCGTCGTCGTCGACACGGGTCCTGAGTTTCGCATTCAAGCGCTCCGCGCCGGCATCCACTCGCTCGACGCCGTCTTCTACACCCATGCGCATGCCGACCACATCCTCGGCATGGACGACCTGCGCCCTTTGAGCTTTGTGCGCCGCAGCCAAGGCAAGCCGCCCCTGCCCTTGTATGCAGATGACGCGACCGCGACCGTGCTGGAGCGTATCTTCGACTACACCTTTTCGCCGCAGTCGACTTACTCCAATCGCGCTCGGGTCGGCCTCCAGCGGATCGCCGGGCAGCAGACCGTCCATATCGCCGGTGTGCGCTTCGAGCGCGTCCCCCTCATGCATGGCCGGCTTGAGATTGCCGGCTACCGCTTTGGCAAGGTCGCTTATCTGACCGACATGAGCGCCATCCCGGAAACAAGCCTGCCTTTGCTTGCCGGCCTCGATGTACTCATTCTTGATGCCCTGCGGATCGAGTCGCACCCGGCGCACGCCAACGTGGAGCAGGCCCTGGGCTGGATCGAACGCCTCCAGCCTCGGCGGGCTTTTTTCACGCACATGTCCCACGAGCTCAAGCACCAGGAGACCGAAGCAGGTCTGCCCCCGCACGTTCGGCTGCTTTACGACGGGCTGGAGCTGCCGGTGGAACTCGCCGCTCCCGGCCTCGAGCTCGCTGCGTCGGCTGAAGAGCACCCGTCCGACGAGGGAGAACGAGAGCGATGAAGGTTTTCCGCTCCGTCGGCGAGCTGCCGCCCGGCTTTGGCCCCAGCATCGTCGCCATCGGCAACTTTGACGGCGTGCATCGCGGCCATCTTTCCATCCTTGGCGACGTGTGCGCCCGCGCGCACGCTACAGGCGCGCAGGCTGTCGGGATCACCTTCGACCCTCACCCCTTACGCATCCTTCGCCCGGAACATGCGCCAAAGCTGATCACCCCGCTGGCGGAACGCCTGGAATTGCTGGCAGCGGCCGGCCTCGGCGCTACCCTGGTCCTGCCTTTTACCCGCGCCTTTTCTGAGTACTCGGCAGAAGCCTTCGCCACCGAGGTCCTGGCGCGCGGCCTGGGTGCGGTTGAGGTGCACGAGGGCGATAACTTCCGCTTCGGCTACGGTGCCAGGGCCGGCATGCCGGAGCTGCGCGCTCTCGGCCGCACTCTCGGCTTTGAAGCCTTCACCCATCCTGTGCTCACGGTACGCGGCATGTCGGTGGCAAGCAGCCAGATCCGCGCCCTTGTCGCCGCCGGCTCAGTCAGCAAGGCGCGTGCGCTGCTTGGCCGACCCTTTGCCATCCGCTCTATCCAAGCCCGGGGACGCGGTATCGGCACCAGGCTCCTGGTCCCGACCGTCAACCTCGCTCCCTACAGCGAGCTCGTTCCCGCTCACGGCGTCTACATCACTCGTCTGCGCATCGGCGACGCCGGCCTGAGTGCCGATCCGGGCACCGGCAGTAAGCCCGCGCCCTGCTTCAACGCCGTGACCAACGCCGGCAACCGGCCGACGTTTGGCGAAGACTCCTACGCCATCGAGAGCTACCTGCTTGATTACGACGCGGCCAACCCGCCGGAGCTCACGCCGGAAACACCGCTTGAGCTCACCTTCCTGCAACGCCTGCGCGGTGAGCAGCGCTTTCCATCACCTGAGGCCCTCAAGGCACAAATCTTCCGCGACGTCGCCCGCGCCCAGCGCTACTTCCGGCTCGTTGCCGGCATCGTTCCAGCGCGATAAGCAGGAGCTTTTGCTTGTCCCCACCTCCTCCACGTAGACTAACGTTAGTCAATGAGGTTCTTCATGGAGTTACCGTACACGAAGCAAAGACACACTTTTCCAAGCTGGTGCAGCATGCGCTCGCCGGCCATGAGGTTGTCATCACGAGCGGTAAAGAGCGCAACAAAGTAATCAGGCTCGTGCCGTATGTGAAGAAAAAACCGATTCGCATCGGCTGGTTAAAGGGGCGGATACCTGACGTGGGGCCAGGTTCTCCGTTCTTCGATCCGCTCCCGGAAGAAGAACTTCGGCTGTGGAACGGAGAGGGGGATTGAGGTTTCTCCTGGACACCCACACCCTGCTCTGGACCTCGATCGCTCCCGAGTTCCTATCCGAGCAAGCGGTTTTCGTCCTGGGGCAGGAGGATCACGACTTCTTCGTCTCAGCCGTCACCAGTTTTGAGCTAGCCACCAAGCACCGCCTGGGAAAGCTGCGCCAGGCTGAGGAACTGCTTGACAGGTTTGAGGAGCACGTGGAGTTCGCAGGCTTTCACCTGCTGCCCATCAGCAGCCTACACGGACGCACCGCGGGAGCGTACGAGCAGGCGCACAAGGATCCGTTCGACCGCATTCTCGCCGCGCAGGCAAAGCTCGAAGGCTTGACGCTTCTCAGCGCAAATGCGCAACTGGACAGCTTTGGCATTCAGCGCCTCTGGTGACTTTTCAACCGCAAAGTCGCCCTTAATTGTAAGTCGGCGCTTAATCGAATAGAGGACATGTTAGCGGGAATAGATAGGCCGCGGGGCAAGCCATGAATGCAAAGAAAGCGTCCACCAATCGCTTCCAGGCGGACATCGGCAACTGCGATGTCGACGACAGGCCTTTACTGACACAGTACAGGAAGAAGTGGCAGACTTGGCTTAGCTGGTACGAACTAAGCGATGATCAGCCGCACAGTATCGAGAATCAACTTCACCAGATGTTCTTCAACGATCTTCTCTACCGATCGGTCGTGGGCGGCCGTCAGGCTGCTTCCAGTGACGAGCCTAACGCATTAGCTCCAGCGCTTAACTACATGCTTCAGATGGGCTATGTAACCTTCCAAGTACTAGCCATCACAAAGCTGCTGGACAGAAGCCGTGATGTCTTATCAATCGCAAAACTGCTTGATGACATCAGCACGCATTATCAGCTAATTACGCGGGAAAATTACGTAGCGGGTGATGGCAAACCCTATGACTACGAGGCTGTGCTGCTAGAAGCCATGAAGACTGGTAACGTAGCAACACACTTATTTGGAATCCAAGCTCCCGGTCTTTCACATGCTCTATGCGCTAAAGAACGGCATGAGCAGTTCGATCGTCTAAGCGGGGTAAAGCAGCCGGATCAGCGACAACGCAAGGACACGATCCAACCCAGTGTGTTCGAAATTCTGAAAGGGTGGATCTCGAACATCAACTTAGCGAAGCTAAGAACACTACGCAACAAATACTTCGCTCATGCAGCAGACGACTACGCAAGCCAATCGCCGACGTTTCAAGGCTTGAGCTTTAGTCAAGTAGATGAAGCACAACGATCAATTATCCGCGTCGAGCGCGCGCTCCTTGACAATGTCCTTCGCTACGAGGTCGGTCGCGACGTTGTTCCGCTCCCTCCGCTTGGGTTGTTCATTGGTCTGGACCAACCCTTCGCTACCGCTGCATCATTAACTGAAATGCAAAGCCAATGGGACGCACTCAAGAAAGAACGGGATACCTGGGCTTTGGGCGCTTTCGATGGAGTAGCGCCCAAGGGCTCTTAGCGAGCCACGCCTGGTAGACTCGCCTGCCGTGTGTCAAGTCGCTTTCACAACTGCTAAACTGGATTTCTCCCTATGTTTGAAAACCTCCAGGAAAAACTCCAGCGCGCCTTCAAGAACCTCCGCGGCCAGGGCACCGTCACCGAAGAAAACATCTCCGACGCCCTGCGCGAAATCCGCCTCGCCCTGCTCGAAGCCGACGTCAACCTTTCCGTCGTCAAAGAGCTCATCGAGCACATCCGCGAAAAGGCAGTCGGCCAGGAGGTCATGACCGCGCTCTCGCCCACCGAGCAGGTCATCAAGATCGTCCGCGACGAGCTCGTCGCACTCCTTGGCAAGGACACAGCACGCTTCCAGTTCGCCTCCCGCCCCCCGACGGTCATCCTGATGGCCGGCCTCCAGGGCTCCGGCAAGACGACCACCACCGGCAAGCTCGCCGCCTGGCTCCAGAAGGGCGGCCACCGCCCCATGCTCGTCTCGGTCGACGTTTACCGCCCGGCCGCGCGCGAACAACTTCGCGTTGTCGCCCAGTCCATCAAGGCCAACATCTACCAGGGAGACCTGAAGGGCGAGGCCCCGGGCGCAGCGCTCGTCGAGCGCCTTGCGAAAGAAGCCCGGCGCGAAGCCGTCAACACCGGCTGCGACACCCTTATCGTCGACACCGCCGGCCGCCTCGGCATCGACACCGAGCTCATGGACGAGATGGCCATGCTCAAAACCCTTCTCGCCCCATCCGAAATCCTCTTCGTCGCCGACGCCATGACCGGCCAGGACGCCGTCCGCTCCGCCCTCGCCTTCCACGAGCGCCTGGCGCTCACCGGCACCGTGCTCACCAAGATGGACGGCGACGCCCGCGGCGGCGCTGCGCTCTCGATCCGCCACGTCACCGGCCAGCCCGTCAAGTTCATCGGCACAGGCGAAAAGCCCGACGCCTTTGAGCCCTTTCACCCCGACCGCATCGTCTCCCGCCTGCTCGGCATGGGCGACATGATGACGCTGATCGAGCGCGCCGAGTCCACGCTCGACCGCAAAAAATCAGAAGAGTTCGCCAAAAAAGCTCTCTCCGGCGACGGCTTCTCGCTTGAAGACTTCCGCGACCAGCTCCGCCAGATACGCAAACTCGGCTCGCTTCAATCCATCATGAAGATGCTCCCTTCGGTCGGCCCCTTTCAGGGCATCCAGCAAATGGCCGACCAGGTCGATGAAAAGCAGTTTGTCCGCGTCGAGGCGATCATCAACTCCATGACGCAGAAGGAGCGCAACAACCACGAGATGATCTCCGGCTCGCGCCGTAAACGCATCGCGAACGGCTCCGGTACCTCCGTTCAGGAGGTCAACCAGCTCCTGAAGCAGTACGCGCAGATGCGCAAGATGTGCAAGGGCATGGGCGCGGGCGGCGGCCAGATGCAGCGCCGCGCCATGAGCATGCTGGGCGGCATGAAGGGCATGCGCGGCCGCTAGCCGCCCGGGAGGCCCCGAGGCACGAGCCTGAAGCCGAGCGGCCGGCAGATGGTCCGCGTGGCGCCACGCCTCGTACGGCACAGCGCTCGCCCCCTACCGCGTCCCTGCAGGACCAACTCGATGAGATGACGGAACGCACACGCTCCCTGGTGCCGGCTGTCCGGCTAGAGCCATCGGAGCGGGCCGTCGCGGAGCTATTCGCCTCAGGCATTGAGGAGCGCATCCTTCCAACCGGCGTCCAGGCGCCCGCGTTCGCGCTGCCTGACTGCAACGGCCGCCTGGTGCAGTCCAGCGACCTACTCGCGGTTGGGCCTTTGGTGCTTAACTTCTTTCGCGGACGGTGGTGCTCCTACTGCGTCCAGGAACTGGAAGCCTGGCAAGCTTTGTATCCGGCTATCCTGGAGCGCCGCGCACTGCTCGCGGCCGTATCTCCGCAAACGCAGCGGCAGAACGAGTTTACCGCCTCCCAGCACGGGCTTGGCTTTCCCCTGCTCAGCGACAAAGCCGCGGAAGTTGCTGCGCAATTTGGCCTCACCTATGCCGTGCCTGTTTATCTGCAGAGTTATTACCGCTCTATCCTGATCAACTTGCCCTTTGTCAACGGCGAGCCGAGTTATCGGCTCCCTGTTCCTGCCACTTATGTTTTAGGCCAGGACGGTACCGTGCTCTACGCGCGTGCCTATGCAGACTTCCGCGTGCGTCCCGAGCCGGGCGACGTGCTGGCTGCGCTGCCTTGAAGCTGCTTCTGCGTGGCCCGAAGTCGAACCAACAGCTTTTATAAAACGTCAACCTGGTCACCGGGAGGCAGGAGCGTTTGCCAAAAGCTGACCATTCAGAAATCGACCAATGGTCTCATTCAAGAACTTTTCATCGGCAGGGTTGCTGCCGGCCCCGGCCGTGTGTCCCCATAGCGAAGGAATCGGCACCAGGCTTACCGTAGGGATGAACTGCGCTTCGTAGCGAGCGTCCTCAAGCGGGAAGTACAGGTCCGTCGCGGACGGCATATACAGCAGCGGCACCTTGATCGAGCGCAGTGCGCTTTCAACATCGCCGTGAAAGCCCGGCGTCGCGCCTACGTCATTGCTCTCCCAGGTGCGCATCTGGAGAATCAGGTCGTTTGCATCGGCGCCGGGGATGAAGTGGGTTCGAAAGTTCTCGACTACCTGCTCAAAGGTGGTGCCGGGTTTGTTGTCCGTCCTCCATAGTTCGCGGCGCCACCACTCCTGCGAAAAGAGCCACCCGGTCCAGACCATGGCAAAAGCTTCCAAACCTTTGGTCGGCGGCGCTTTGTAGTCTCCGCCCGCAAACGCGCAATCAGCCGTAAGTGCCGCTATCTGTCCCTCCAGTCGCACGATGCCATGTCCATAGGTCTTCGCCGTGCCTGAAGTAGCGACAACTCTGTCTTCAAACGTGGGGTAACTTACCGCCCACTGGAAAGCCTGCTGCGCCCCCATGGAAAAACCGATCACCGCGCGCAGATGATGCACGTGTAACTGCTGCTCAAGCAGAGTATGCACTGCATTCACATTGTCTCGAATCGTCATTACAGGAAAGCGTGGACCATGAAAAGGCTCCGGCGTATTGCTCGGGGAGGAGGATCGCCCATTGCCAAAGAGCTCCGTTGTAATCAGAAACAACTTATCCGTATCAAGCGCATGCCCGGGCCCTGACAGCCATTCGTATCCGTGCAGGTTAGCCATATAGTGCGATGGCAGCAGCACAGCATTGTCTCCCGCAGCGTTCAGGTGCCCGTAGGTGCCGTACATGATATGCGCCTCCGGCAGAACCGGTCCGCGCTCTGTGTGAAAGTTATAGAGAACATACTCATGCTGCTCGGGCTTGGGCCCGGGCTCAGGTTCCTGTGCCTGCGCGCGGTGCGCGGTGGCGGCCCAGGTGCACAGGAGCAAGAGCACGATGGCTTGCCTGATACGAACCCTGCTTACTCGCTTCATCCTGTACCCTCCGCTTGGTTTATCTGCACTGCGCCTGCTGCCCGGCCAAAGGGGCAAAGCCTGAAGGCGCGGTATGGTGCTTGGTCGCTTGCTCATAGGCGTATGTCAACCGGATCAATGTCGGCTCACTCAGCGAGCGGCCAAGAAAGGTAAGTCCCGCCGGCAAACTGCCGTAAGTAAACCCCATCGGAACAGTGACGGCAGGAAAGCCCGTTTGCGGGGAGAGTACCTGGCTATTGTCTCCCGCAGGGCTTTCCATGTCGCCTATCTTTCTCGGCGGATATCCCCAGGTCGGATAGATGATCGCGTCGAGGTTCTCCTTGTTCATCAATCCAAGCAACGCTGCACGAAAGGCAATCTTGGGCGGGTCATGGTACACATCGGGACAAGGGGAGCGTCGCTCTCCCGGGTCTACCTTGCTGCCTGCCGCCCCTTTCAACTCTTCCTCAATGTAAGGGAGATACAAACCTGAGGCGACGATCTGCTGCAGGGTGGTATACGGTGCACCTTGCCCATGGCGTGCAAAATATGTGTTGAGGTCTGCCTGAAAATCGCCGCACCAGAGATTTCTTGTCAATTCCTTATAGTCAGGCAGATCGACTGGATCGATCACGGCAGCGCCCTGGCCGCGGAGGTCGGCAATGGCGCGCTCAAACAAAGCTTGTACCTGCGGGTCGGCAGCCTTGCCGTCTACATAGCGACGGAACACACCGATACGCGCGCCCTTCAGGCCGCCTCGATCCAGATACTTGGTGTAATCGACGCCGGCGCGTTGCTTGCCTGATTCGGTAATCGGATCGGCTGCATCGTAGCCGGCCACTACCGTAAGCATGGCCGCGGCATCGGCTACACTCCGCGCCATCGGCCCGCCCACATCGTTGTTCGCAAACAAAGGGATGATGCCATCCCGGCTCGTCAACCCGATCGTCGGACGTATCCCGACCAGGTCGTTGTGCGACGATGGACCGCGTATGGAATTGCCCGTATCCGTGCCTAGCCCCACCTCGCCAAAGTCCGCTGCAACCGCTGCCGCGGTACCGCCGCTTGACCCAGCAGGTACACGATCAAGTGCATACGCATTACGGGTAATCCCTGCGATCGACGATACCGTGACATAGGGACTGAATGCCCACTCGGCCATATTGGACTTAGCCAGGATGATGGCTCCTGCCTCACGCAGACGTTTCACCATGAAAGCGTCTGTCGCTGGCTGAAAGCCCTTCAAGGCGAGCGAACCGCCGGTAGTCTGCAGCCCCGCTGTGTCGTAGTTATCTTTCACGATGACGGCCACACACTCCAGCGGCCGCAGAACACGCGTTTGCGCGAACTCCGCATCCAGGCGGTCCGCGTCGCTGAGCGCATCCGGATTGACCAGCACGATGCTGTTCAGGTGAGTGGATTGGTCATAGGCATGGATCCGGGCGAGATAGGCTTCTACGAGCTGCCTGCAGCTTGTTCTCCCAGCGCGCAAAGCTTCCCTGGTCTGCTCGATACTTATCTGGTCGACCCGGCAGGAAGCTTCCTCGCGCGCCGCAAGCATTCGCGGTCCTGCAGGCAGATACAAACACCACACAAGGAACACAGTAAGTAGTTTGCGCACTTGCCTGGACATTTGCCCTCGTCAGCATGGATAGTACCGCGCCGTCAGGGCAGCCACAAGCATCAAGATACAGCGCGGGCCGCAGGAGGGGGATCGGCAGCCGCTCCCTTTTCCCTCGCGGTTTCCGCTTCCCCCAGCATGGTGGCAAGGGTTTTATTGATCACCGCGCCCAGCAGCAGCGCCACGCCACTTATATAAAACCAGGTGAGCAGCAGGATCACCGCGCCGAGCGACCCGTAAGTGACCGAGTAGGAATTGAAGAAATGCAGGTACACTCGCAGGGCGAGTGAAGCAAGCAGCCATAAAACGATGCCGATAGCCGCGCCGGGGGTGACCCATTGCCAGGGCTGGTCCTTTACATCGGGTGCCTTCCAGTAAACGATGGCAAAGCCTAGGGCGACCAGGCAAAAGGCGACCGGCCAGGTAAGCAGCCGAACCGCGATCAGGGCGGCGACTCCCCATGCAACATGAAAGTGCTCCACCAGTTTGTCGCCGCCGAGCAGCACACTCAGGGCGATAAAGAAAAGCGCCCCGACTGCGATGGTAAGCACAATGGCGCTCAGTCGCGCGCGCCAGAATGGGCGCGAGTCCTCCACGTTATACACCCCATTGAGCGTGTCCTGGATAGCGGAGGTGCCGGCGCTGGCGGACCACAGCGCAACCAGCGCGCCTAACAGCACCTTGCTTCCACTGCTGGCAGTCGTCGTTTGATGAAAGGTCTGGTTGACCAGGTCGTAGGCGGAAGGAGGAAGCGCCTTGCCCAGGTAGCCGAGCAACTGCGCATTCAGGTCGCCGGCCGAGCGTGCCGCCAGCCCAATTACAGCTGAGGCTGCGATCAACATAGGAAAGAGTGCAAAGAAAAAGTAGTAAGCCAGCTGCGCCGCGCGCCCGGTAACATCTTCCTTTAAAAAGTCCGCGCCCACCCGTTTGCCGAGCGCCTTCCACCCGAGCTGCCGAAAGTGCCATAGGGAGAGGCGGTTTTGCTCGGCTAGGTCGACTGCCTTTCGCCGTGCCTGCGATGGGTCCTGCTGTGCCATGTGCGGGATCCTCTGCGCTGTTGCGATGTCTGTGTGTAGATGCGGGCGTTTGGCAGCGAAGATGCGTGCCAGCCTTTTCCCTTCCCCGCCTTGCGGTTAGCAGTGCAAAGAGTCCGCCAGCACCTCAGCCAGGTGTACTGCGCGGCGCTTGGTGCCCTGCGCAATCTGTTCCCTGCACGAGAAGCCGTCGGTGACAATGATGGAGCGGGAACCGGCCGCGCGTACCGCCGGGAGCAGCACACGCTCGCCCAGCCACTGGGAGACCGCGTAGGTTTCCCGCTCGAAGCCGAAAGGCCCGGCCATGCCGCAGCAGCCGGAGTCGAGCAGCGTCACGCGGCTGCCCGTGGCTCGCAGCAGGTGCAGCTCCGCATCCATCTTCCCAAGCGCCTTGTGATGACAGTGGCCATGCACAACCACATCGGGCGCGTCGGCTCGACGTACAGGCTGCCACCCGGGCGCATGCGTACGCAGGGCATCGGCAAAGAGCATGGCTTGGGCAGCCAGCTTGCGCGCGCGCGCATCGTCCGGGAAAAAGTTCAGCAGCTCATCCTGAAAAACACTGGCGCAGCTTGGCTCCAGGAAAAGGAACGGCAGCCCGGCATCGATCTCTCGGGCATACCGGTTGAGGATATCGCCCAGGTACGCCCGCGCCTCATCGAGCATGCCGAAGTCATACAGCGGGCGCCCGCAGCACAGGTGCTCACGCGACGTTTGAGGAGCAAGCCCGCTGGCCCTCAACACCCGCGCGGCCGCGTGGAGCGCCTGCGGGTGATAGTAGTTGTTCCACGTATCGGCCCATAACACCACCGGCCGCCCGGCCGCGGGTGCAGGCTTGCGCGGCAGCGAGCTCTTATAGCTGCGCGCAGCAAAGCCGGGCAAGGTACGCTGCGGTGCAATATGTAACAGCCTCTGTGCCATGCGCGCCGCACCCGGCAGAGTAAGTGCCGCATTGGCAAGCAGCGGCGTCACACCCGGCGCCAGGTGCGCAAGCCGCGCCCAGCGGTCCATGCGCCCAAAAACATGGTGGCGCAGGGCGTGCGGATGCTCCTCGTAGTAGTGCGCCAGAAATTCAGCTTTGTAGGTCGCGACGTCGACGTTGACCGGGCACTCCGTCTTGCACGCCTTGCAGGCAAGGCATAAGTCGAGCGCTTGTTTTACCTGTTCATTCTGCCAGCCATGCGCGAGCACGTCGCCCTGCATCAGCTCCCAAAGCAGGTGGGCGCGGCCGCGCGTTGAGTGCTGTTCTTCGAGCGTCGCCATGTAGCTCGGGCACATGGTTCCCGAGTTTTCCTTGCGACACGCGCCTACGCCCACGCAGCGCATGGTTGCTTCAGCAAATGATCCATGGTCGCCCTGGTAGGCAAAGTAGGTTTGCGGCTTGGCCGATGTATATCCATCGCCCAAGCGCAGGTTTTCGCCGGGCTGCAGCAGCGTGGCTCCCTCGGGGGCTACCAGCTTGCCAGGGTTCATGCGGTTGTCCGGATCCCACACCGTCTTGAACTCGGCAAAGGCCCGCATGATCTCTGGCCCGAACATCTTGGGCAACAGCGCCGCGCGCGACTGCCCGTCGCCATGCTCGCCGGAGAGCGAGCCGCCATGGGCTACGACGATGTCCGCTGCTTGGTCGATGAAGGCGCGGTATTTCGCAATGCCTCCCGCACTTTCCAGGTCGAAGTTAATGCGCATATGCACGCAGCCTTGACCAAAGTGCCCATACATTGCGCTCCAATAGCCGTATCTCTGCATCAGCGCGTGGATCTGCCGCAGATAGCTGCCGAGCAACTCAGGGCGAACGGCTGCGTCCTCCCATCCCTCCCATCCGTGCGGTTCATCCGGCACAAACACCGTTGCACCCAGCGACTGCTCGCGAATCCGCCAGACGCGCACGGCCTCCTGCCCGGCATAGTGGCGAATCGCCGGCTGAGCAGCCCATGCCGAAGCCGCCGCCACAAAGCGCTCCGCCTGCGCAAGCGCGTCCTGTGCGGTCCATCCGCCGAACTCGACCAGCAAGTGGCCGCCTCCTTCGGGCAGCAGCGGCAGGTCGTCCAGCGCCAGGCGCTTGCGGCGGGTCATCTCGATCAGCCGGCGGTCCATACCTTCCAGACCGATCGGCTTGTATTCGAGCACCTGCGGCACATGGTCGGCAGCGATAAATGGATCGTCAAAGGTAAGGGTGACCAGGCGGCGGTGCTGCGGACTGTCCTTGAGCTCGAGCGTAGCGGACAAAATGGTTGCGCAGGTGCCTTCGCTGCCGACCAGCGCGCGCGCTACATGAAAGCCGTTCTCCGGCAAAAGCTCATCGAGGTTATACCCGGAAACGCGGCGCGGGATCCGAGGAAAGCGGGCGCGGATCTCCCCTGCGTAACGGTCACGGATACTTTTCAAGCCGGCATACACCTGGGCGCGCCGTCCGCCCGCGCGAAGAATCGCGTTCAATTCGGCTTCGCTCGTCGCGCCCACCTCCATCCGGGTGCCGTCGTAGAGCACAACCTCCAGGGCATGCGTGTTGTCCACCGTCTTGCCGCCCATCAGCGCATGGGTGCCGCAACTGTTGTTGCCCAGCATGCCGCCCAGGGTGCAGCGGCTATGGGTAGCCGGGTCGGGCGCAAAGGTCAGGTCGTGCTCCTCTGCTGCTTCACGTAGTCGGTCGAGCACAATGCCGGGCTCAACCACTGCGAGCTTGCCGCAAGCGTCGAGTGAGTGGAGCCTGCGCATCTTTTTCGAATAATCAAAAACAACGGCCGTGTTGCAGGTTTGGCCGGCCAGGGAGGTGCCCCCGCCGCGCGCTAGCACCGGCGCTCCATGCGCCCGGCATACGGCCATCGCCGCGATCACATCGTCCGCATCCTCAGGAATCACCAATCCAATCGGCACCTGGCGATAATTTGAGGAGTCGGTCGCGTACATGGCGCGGGCAGCCGGGTCAAAGCGCACCTCCCCGCGAAGCACGGCGCGCAAGGCCTGCGCCAATGCTGCTGCTTGCTCTTGGGCGCGGCCTGCCGGCAAGGCCTGGCCGCCGGCCTGGTTGAGGATAGGAAACGTGGCGCTCACCGGGCCATCGTAGCAGGCGGCCACCCTGGGCATGGCACTGCCTCAGCAGGATCGATTGCGCAGGAGCGAGCAGCGGCCAGGGCTAGCGCAGCAGGCCCGCGCCCGGCCACTCGTTCACAACCACGCCAAGGTCGTTCAGCATCTGGATGGCTGCCTCGTAGTTGCGCCGCATTTGCACCCGGTCCCCGCGCGGCGTTGAAGGATCTTCTTCCAGGGCCACAACGCGTCCGTAGCTCCAGGACTCAGGCGGCAGCGCGCCGAGTGCCTCGGGCAGGTCCGGCAGGCGCAGATCAAGCTCCCGCTTGCGCGCGCCGCTCGGCCGCAGCATGGTGTTCGGCAGCATCCCACCTGGGAGCGTGCCGTTGGCGACCGCGTCCGGGTAGTACATCCGCAGCATCACCGTCTTTTTCCCTACAAGGATAAAAGGATTGCTCCAGGCCTCCACGGTATGGATAGCAAGGTAGCGGCTCTTTGAGGGCGGAGGAATCTGTGCCAGGTCTTCCCG
>CAXTPL010000080.1:845-15106 GCA_964246065.1 uncultured Acidobacteriaceae bacterium | reverse complement strand
GCCTGGCCGCACAGCAGACTGACTACATCTGCCCCATGGACCCCGAAGTGCACAAGAAGGGTCCCGGCCCGTGTCCCAAGTGCGGCATGGCTCTTGAGCCCGCGACGGTCGCCGCACCAGGCACGCGGACCGACTTTACCTGCCCCATGCACCCGGAGATCTCCCAGCCCGAGCCCGGAAGCTGCCCTTTGTGCGGCATGGCGCTCGAGCCGCGAGAAAGCACGACGGAGGAGGCGAACCCGGAGCTGGTTGAGATGACGCGGCGGTTGGGAGTCAGCGCGGGGCTGGCCGTCCCGCTGCTTGCGTGGATGGTCGTCGCCGCCATCCGATCGGTGCCCATGCCGGCCCTGTTCTCCTGGCGAGTATTGGCCTGGATCGAGTTCGCCCTGGCGACGCCTGTCGTGCTTTGGTGCGGCTGGCCGTTCTTTGTGCGAGGGTGGCTGTCGCTTGTTCATCGCAGCCTCAACATGTTCACCCTGATCGCGCTCGGTACCGGCGTGGCCTACCTGTACAGCGTTGCGGCCACCCTGTTTCCGGGGCTGTTCCCCGCCTCCTTTCATATGGAGGGTGGCGCCCTGGCTTTGTACTATGAGCCGGCTGTCGTGATTATCGCGCTCGTGTTGCTGGGCCAGGTGATGGAGCTGCGCGCACGCAGCCAGACCGGGAGCGCCATCCGTGCTCTGCTCGGGCTGGCGCCCAAGACGGCCAGGCGCCTCGATGAGCAGGGGGGCGAACGCGATGTGCTCCTTGAACAGGTGCAGGCAGGGGACCGGCTGCGCGTGCGTCCAGGCGAAAAGGTTCCAGTGGACGGCACCGTTCTTGAGGGCCACAGCGCGGTCGATGAGTCCATGGTGAGTGGAGAATCGATCCCCGTAGAAAAGAATGCGGGCGCACATGTGACAGGCGGCACGGTGAATGGCACCGGCAGCTTCGTGATGCGCGCGCAGCGAGTCGGGGCAGATACCCTGCTGGCGCAGATCGTGGCCCGGGTCAGAGAGGCGCAACGCAGTCGCGCGCCGATCCAACGGCTGGCTGATCGCGTTGCCGCCTACTTTGTGCCGGCGGTCATTCTTGCGGCCGTGCTTACGTTTCTGGTGTGGTACCTGGTCGGGCCCCAGCCGCGCTTTGCCCATGCTCTTGTCAATGCGGTAGCCGTGCTGATCGTGGCGTGCCCTTGCGCGCTGGGGCTGGCGACGCCGATGGCGATCATGGTCGGCACAGGACGCGGCGCCGGAGCGGGCATCCTGGTGCGGAATGCTGAGGCGCTGGAGCTCTTCGGCAAGGTCACCACGCTGATTGTCGACAAGACAGGAACCCTGACCGAAGGCAAGCCAACGCTTCAAACCGTTTTTGCGCTTTCAGGTCGCGGCGAGTCTGAACTGCTGGGGCTGGTGGCGAGCCTGGAGCGATCGAGCGAGCATCCGCTTGCGGCTTCGATCGTGCGCGGAGCCGAAGCGAAAAAGCTGCCCTTTGCCGAGGTACAGGGCTTCGGCTCTATTCCAGGACAAGGGGTGCACGGCACCGTCGACGGCCGGCAGCTGACTGTGGGCAATGCCGAACTGTTTCGCACGCTCGGCATCGATGCTGCGCCGCTGCTTGCCCGCGCCGAGCAACTGCGAACCGAGGGGGAGACCGTGATGCTGATCGGGGTAGACGGGCAGGCTGCCGGCCTGGTCGGTGTGTCGGACCCCATCAAGCAATCGACGCCGGAGGCGATCAGGCAGCTGCGGAAAGCCGGTCTTCAGATCGTCATGGTCACGGGCGACCACGCAACCACAGCAAAGGCGGTCGCCGACCGCTTAGGGATCGAGTTCCAAGCCGATGTGCTGCCGGAAGGAAAAGCGGCGGTCGTTAAGGCTCATCAGCAGGCGGGCGCCGTCGTAGCCATGGCCGGGGATGGAGTCAACGATGCGCCTGCACTCGCGCAAGCCAACATCGGCATCGCGATGGGTACGGGTACCGACGTCGCCATGGAGGCAGGCAGCATTACCCTGCTCACCGGCGACCTGCGGGGCATCCTGCGGGCGCGGCGTTTGAGCCAGTCCACCATGCGCAACATACGGCAGAACCTGTTTTTCGCTTTTATCTACAACGCGATCGGGGTACCGCTTGCCGCCGGAGTGCTGTTCCCCTTCTTTGGGTTGCTGCTCAACCCGATGATCGCGGCGGCTGCCATGAGCTTCAGCTCAGTATCGGTGATCGCAAACTCGCTGCGGTTGCGCACGGCCAGGCTGTAGCCGTTAGGGTTCAACCTATCGGGAGCGATCCTCAAGCTCGCGGAGCGGCACTTGTTTGGCGCGAGAAAGGCACTCTTTGCGCCTGCGGAGCACGAACCGGCAGGGAAACAGAAGCAAGGCACGGACCGAGGCGCGTGCCTTGCTGTGGCCGGTGGTTTGCCGGTTAGAGCGCAAACCTTGCGCCGCTTACTGGTCGTTGCCTTGCGTGTTTTCAACCGCGGCAATGCTTCCAAGCAGACCGGCCTGCTCACCGTTGGGGCCCGCGGCGAAGTACAGCGCGGTCGCTGAACCGGCCCCCGTGCCGTTGCCGAACGACAAACCCCAGAGCCCGTCGATCTGGATCGGCTGTCCTGTTGCATCGTCAAGCATGCCGAGGAAGTCTCCGGATTGCGGATCAAAGGCCGCAATTTCTCCGCTCCCGAACTGCCCGACAAGAATGTCATGGCTGTACTGGCCAAAATCTCCCGAGGCCAGCGCTATGCCCCATGGCGCGTTGAACCAGTCTCCATGCTGCAGCCGCTTGAGCAGGAAGCCGGTCGAAGAAAAGATATCGACATACCCCATCCCGGCGCCGTGAACCTCATCATGCTTCGCGCCGTCTTGCTTGGCATAAGTCACGTAGATGTCGCCGCCAATATTCTGTACGTTGAAAGGCGCATACCCGCCGGGGATCTGCAGATCGTTAAAAAGAGGTTCGATGTCAGGAATGTGCTGAAACGCCGAGTCGTAAATCTCCACACGACCCTTGCGGAAGTCCGCAAGATAGAGCAGCGTCTGGGTACCTAAGTAGGGAAGCGTGACCGTGGCGGATGTGATGGCCTTGAAAACGGACGCCTGCCCTTCATTGACCTTGATTACGGCTGACGTGGCCTTGACTCCGGGGTTCCACCCGGAGATCGTGCCGTCTTCTGTTGCAAATAAGAAGAGCGCGGAAGCGCCGGGCGCAAGCTGAAAATTTTTCGTGCCGTTGAAGATGGTGCCCGTAGGGCTCCCGGTCTTGCTGACGCTGGGGTCTCCTGTCGGGATCGTCACGACGAGCGGCGTGATTTTCCCGGTTCCATCGTAAAGGGTGGATAGCCCTGTGCCATTGTCGCTTACCCACCATGCGCCTCCGGACGAACGGGAAAGTCCCCATGGATTGACGAGGTTCGGATCGGTGACTGCTGCAACCCCCGCCTGGCTGGACACCAGGTTGGTCTGCTTGTAGTGCTGCTGGGCTTGAGCTGCGCTCCCAAGCGCGGCGGCACAAAGTGCGAGTGCGCCCGCGCGCCGCATCTGGGTAAAATGTGTGAAGTAGTTCATCTTTGTGTCCCCCGGTGACGATTTACGCGCCGGCGAACGACCTCCGGCTGCGACAGGATCACTGTAGGAGTTCGGTATAAGAGATGAGTTAGAAAAAACCAAGAAACAGCCCCGACTTTGATTGGATGGAAGTCGGACCGCCTCTTTTCAGGAGGGATTTGCCGCTGTGCGACGCCCAGCCATCCTCCCCCGTACCCAAGGCTCGTTCAGTGCTTTCTGTCGTTGGGCGCCTGTGCTACATATGGACTGCGGGAGCCCTGTCGTCTGCCGCGTTTTATGCGTACCATCCAGAATGAGTGAGTAGCTGCCTGCTGCACGCTGGTTTTCGTGGAGGTTGCTGGTGGGGTCGACCGAGGGTAGCTGTCTTTGTTCGCCGTCTGAACGGAGTCAGTCTGAAAGCCTGTTTGAACGATGTTCCTGGTTCTACGCGTTCTGCAGGGAGCACCTGTTCCGAGATCACACGGCTGCCATTGCGCAGTCCCTCTTTCCAGCGCAGCCGCCGGAAGGTACTGTGCTGCTGGAGCTCGGGTGTGGGCCTGGCTTTTACAGCTGCGAGCTAGCGCAGCGCTACCCGCAGATTACGGCCACAGGGTTTGACACCTCGACGCGCCTCTTGCAGCACGCCTCTGGCAGGGCGGCGCGGCGGCGACTGCGAAACTGTTCTTTTCGGCGGGGGGATGCCTGCTCGCTCCCGGAGCTGCCCGCCCCTGTCGATGCCATCGTGCTGTCGCGCCTGTTTCTCGTGGTAGCTGACCGCGCCGCTCTGCTTGCGGAGGTTTTTCGTGTTCTCCGCCCGGGCGGACGCTGCTTTATCGCCGAACCTACTTCGCCACTGCGAACCCAGGTGCCGCTGAGCTGCATGCGCGCCCTCGAACGCCTCAGCCGGCTGCCGCACCAGCGGCACTGCGGTCCCCGGCGTGTCTCCATCCTGTCGCGCGACGAGTTTGCCGGCTTGCTCCACTCCCAGCCATGGGCAACCATTGAGCAGCGCCAGGACAGGCGCTATCAGCTGGCTGTGTGCACCAAGCCGCTTTCCCCTGTAGGCATGCCTGCGGCAGGCGCGGCGGTGCCGTCCCTGCAGAAACTCGGATAAACGATGCCCTACCCCAGACTCGATCCAGCCTTTTCAGACCCGCGTCGCGCCTCGCAGTGTGCGCTTGCTATCATGACCAAGGCGCCTCGCCCGGGCAAGGTCAAGACGCGGCTCTGCCCCCCGCTTACTCCGGAAGAGTCGGCCGCTCTGAATAGCTGCTTTCTCCGCGATACAGCGCAAAACCTCGCCGAGCTTGCTGCTGCAGGCCTTGCCGTTGGCGTGGCCTGCTATACCCCGCTCGGGGATGAAGAGCTTTTCCGCGGCTTGCTTCCCTCAGGCTTTAGCCTGATTGCGCAGCGCGGCGACGGCTTTGGGGAACGGCTGCTTTTTGCCGCGACCGATCTGCTTGCCTGCGGCTTCGGCTCGGTGTGCCTGATCGACTCCGACTCCCCAACGGTGCCCGCCGAGGCATACACGCAGGCGGTCTCCGCGCTCGCTGAGCCGGGCGACCGCATCGTTCTTGGCGGCTCGCACGACGGCGGCTACTACCTCATCGGCGTCAAGCAGGCCCACGCCGCGCCCTTTACCAATATTGCCTGGAGCACAGCGCGAGTTTTGGAGCAGACCGTTGCCGCGAGCGAGGCCGCCGGGCTCCCGGTCGTCCACCTGCCGCTGTGGTACGACGTCGACGACGGAGCGACGCTGGACCTGCTTGCCGCTGAGCTGCTCGACGCGCGCCGTCCTCCTTTTGCCAAGCTTGCCGGCTATCCGGCCCCGCATAGCCGTCGCTTTCTGGCCGAACAAGGGCGAGCGGCAGCGTTCTGATGCAGGCCGTTGCAAGAAAAACGCCGCCCCATGGGCCCGCTCGGTACCGGGCATGGCTGACCAACCTGGGCCTGCTCGGCATCGGGCTGGGCCTCGTGCTGCTGTCCAGGCAGCTTATCCGCGAGTTCGACCACTTCACGCTCGGGCTTTCCGGCGTCGCGGGCTGGTCGCTCATCCTTTACGCGGCTGCTGTGCTGCTCATCCTTACCCAGCCGGTCAACCGCGCCACCTTCGGCATCATCCTTGCGGTCGGCATCGGTTGCCGGCTGGTCACGCTCTTCCCGCCGCCTTATCTTTCTACCGATGTGTACCGCTATGCCTGGGACGGGGTGGTGCAGCATGCGGGCATCTCGCCGTACCGCTATGTTCCGGGCGACCCGGCCCTGGCCTTTCTGCGGGAGCCGAACCAGGATTTGTTTGACAACATCAACCGCCGGGACTACGCCCACACGATCTATCCGCCGGGCGCCCAGGCCCTCTTTTACCTGGTCACCTTTTTCGATCCCAGCATGACCTGCATGAAGCTGGCCATGATCCTGTGCGAGGGCGCGACGCTTTGGGCCTTGTTCCGGCTGCTTCAGCTGCAAGGCATACGTCGCGAGCGGCTGCTCCTTTATGCCTGGTGCCCACTGCTTATCTGGGAGGTTGGCAGCTCGGGACACCTCGACTCAGCCGCCATGGCAGCCATCGCGCTGGCGCTTCTGGCGCGCTACCAGCGCCAGTCTGTCGCCTGCGGAGCGTGGCTGGGGCTTGCTGTGCTGATCAAGCTTTATCCCATCGTGCTTTTGCCGGCGCTGTTCCGTCGCGGCGAATTCAGGATGCCCGCGGTGCTGGGCGGCGTGGTGGCCTTCGGCTATGCCTGCTACTCCGGTGTGGGCTTGCGCGTGCTCGGCTTTCTGGGCGGCTATGTGCAGGAGGAAGGAATCAACACCGGCAGCCGCTTCTTCCTCCTTGAGCAAGCCCAGCATCTTCCCGGGCTTGCGCGGCTGCCCGTCCTCGTTTACCTGCTGGGGTGCGGCGCGGTGTTTGCGGCTTTGCTCGCCTGGTGCTGGCGCACCTGCTGCCGCGGGGTCGAGGTGCCGGCGACCCCGGCCGGCGCTCCCTGGCTTGCGCCCCCGCCAAGCTTTCTCCCTGCGGCATACGCGCTCAGCCTTGCCTTGATGCTGCTCTTCTCGCCGCATTATCCCTGGTACGTGGCCTGGCTGGTGCCGTTCTTCACCCTGATGCCGGGCCCGGTGGGCTTTGCCTACACCGGAGGCTTGTTTTACCTGTGTTCGACGGCACTTGCCGTCGGGCCCGGGCCCAAGCAGTTCCACCTCAACCAGATCCTCTACGGCTGGGTGTTGGCCGCCTTTTGCGCCGGGCTTGTGTTCCGGCGCTGGCCTGTACATCGCCGCTTGTTTGCGGTCGAACGAGGGCGTTTCGCATGAGCATTTCTGTCATCATTCCGGCGCTGAACGAACGGGAGTCGATTGGGGCCGTCGTGCGCTCCATGCCGTGGGAGACGATCGCGGAGTGCATCGTGGTCGACAACGGCTCCACTGACGGCACCGGAGACGAAGCAGCCCAGGCCGGTGCGCGCGTGGTGCAGTCGCCGCGCGGCTATGGAGCGGCCTGCCTGGCGGGCTCGCTTGCGGCTCTCCCTTCGAGCACCATCCTGGTCTACGTCGACGGCGACGGCTCAGACGTGATTGCAGACCTGCCGCAGCTGGTAGGCCCTATCGAGCGAGGCGAGGCCGACTTTGTTCTGGGCTCCCGCATCCGCGGCCATGCCGAACCCGGCTCCATGTTGCAGGTCCAGGTCTTGATGGGGCACCTGGTCGGCGGGCTGCTCAGGGTGACGCTTGGCGTGCGCTACACCGATATGGGTCCATTTCGAGCAATCCGGCGTACGGCCTTCCGTACGCTCGGCATGTCAGAGCTTACCTATGGCTGGAATCTCGAGATGCAGATCAAGGCAGTGCAGCAAGGCTTGCGCGTGCTTGAGATACCGGTAGACTACCGCTGCCGGATCGGGGGCGTGAGCAAGGTGTCTGGCAACTTGCGCGCCGCAGCGAGGGCGGGGATGCGCATCTTCGGCGTCTTTTGGAGGGTGGCCGTGCTGCGGCGCAGCTAAAGCACGGCTTCTCGGCTCCGTCTTTGGCGCCGCCCTGAGGCCAGGCGGGTGCGATCCGGAGCGGAGTGAGCATCCTGCTGAGCGAGGCGGCCTCGCCCGGGCCCAAGACAAGCGTCATCCTTGAGCGAAGTAAAGGATCGGCTTTCTGCGACGCGACCGGCGAAGGAGATCCAAGAAGGGCCGAACCTCCGATAGACGCAAGCTATCCTGCGACGTTCTGCACAATCCCTTTCGCGCGCAGCCCGGCCTCTGCTTTGCTGAAGTAGTCTTCGACCGCGCCCTGGGTGCGGATCCACGCGACGTACCGTTCGATCCCTTGCTCGATTGTGGTTTGCGGCTCATAGCCGATCGTCCGTATCCGCGAAATATCTGAGATCAGCGAGCGGATCTCGCCGGGCCGAAACTCGCCCCGTGCAACCGGCTCGATACGCACGCCGAGCTGCTCGCCGATGATGCCCGCCAGCTCCCGCACGCTGGTGGCGCGGCCGCTCCCCACGTTCACCGGCAGTCCGTCGAGCGTGTCCGTGGTCGCCGCCAGGAGGTTGGCCCGGGCAATGTCTTCAACAAAACACAAATCCCGCGTCTGGCCGCCGTCCTCATACAAGATTGGCGGCTGCCCGTTCAGCAGGCGCGTGCAAAAGATCGCAATCACGCCCGTGTAGGGATTGAAGAGCGACTGGCGCGGCCCGTAGGTGCAGGAGTATCGCAAGGCCACAGTGGGAATGCCGGTCTGCTTGCCCCACAGCAGGACGAGCCGTTCCTGGTCGACCTTGGTAAGCGCGTACACGGTCTCGCCGCCTCCAGGTGTGCTTTCCGGCGTCGGTACCGAGCTTGTCGCCTGCCCGCACACCGGGCAGTGAACAGAAAAGTCTCCCGCGCGCAGCTGTTCAGCCGGACGCAGCAGCGGCGCGACTCCGCCATGCTGCGGGCAAAGTGCCGCACCTTCGCTGTACACCGCCTGCGAGCTTGCCACCAGCACTTTGCTCACCGGCAGCTTGTGGTCGCGGATGATCTCAAGCATCTGCGCCGTGCCAAAGCTGTTCACGAGGACGTACTTTGCCATCTCTGGCATGTAGCCGCCGTAGGCAGCCTCGTGGAAGACCACGTCGATGTCTTCCAGCGCCGCCCGCATCGTCTCGTAATCCTGCACCTCGCCCTGGAAAAACTCCGCGCCGGGGTTCACCCAGGCAGGCTTGCCGTACTTGTGCGTTTGCGGTTCCAGGTTGTCGAGGATGCGGACCGTCCATCCTTCGCGGAGGAGCAGGTCGACGATGTGCGAGCCGATCAGGCCGGCGCCTCCGGTTACCAGGGCGCGCTTGCGGTGTGGGGTCATAGCAGACATGCTATCAACCGCAAGCGCTCGCTCCATACCGCGGGCAGCGCCGCGCGCGTCAGTATTTCAGCTCGACAACGTTGATCGACCACGGCGCAAAGGTATGCTGCAGGCTTGCGCCGCCCGCAGGCATCCTGGTCGTGACCGGCACCAAAGCCTCCGGCTGGTCGATGGAGTTGGTTGCGTCCGGCGATTTGCCGCTCAGCGTCACCAGCTTTGCCTCGCCCTTCGCTCCGCCCGCGCCTTGCAGCGCTACCGTCAACGGCTGCGGAAGAGAGGTTCCATTGACCAGCTTGATGTAGAGCGTGTGCGTGGCCTGGTCGCGGGTCACCGACGTGTACACGCGCGGCCCGGTGCCGGACAGCGTCGCCGGCACTACCTCGGTGCCCAGGTAGCTGCCGAACATCGCCTGGGCCCAGTAGCTGGGGGAGCCGTAGCTGCTCAACGCGTTGTAGCCGATCAGGTCAGTGGACCACTGCATGCCGCCCGGGTTTACGTTGACAAACAGCGGCGCGTAGCTCGCCATAATGACCAGGTCCGTGTTGCGCTCCATGCCGGTCATCCAGGCGGCATCGGCCAGCGCAGCCTGCAGGTTCGGCGTGGGCGAACCCTCGCGTGTGGCCCACTCGCCGACAAAGATCTTCGGGCCGCTCCGGTCCGTCTTGTCGTAGTGGCCGGCATCGCTAAAGGCTTTTTCTGCGGTCATGTAGTAGTGCTCGTCGAGCACATCCGGGCGCGTGCTCTTAACGGGCGCCGTGGCAATCAACTGCAGTTGCGGGTAGTGCTGCTTCAGCGCCTTGTAGTACTGCGCAAATCGGCCGTCGTAGGAGCCGGACTTGTCGAAGAAATCCTCGTTGCCGATCTCGACGTAATGCAGCGGAAAGGGCGCCGGGTGGCCATCCTTGATGCGTTCAGCACCCCACTTTGTTGCAGGGCCGCCGGTGACGTACTCGATCTCTTCAATGGCGTCTTCGACGTAGGGCTCGAGCGCCGGGCCCGGTTCTACGTGCTCCTGCTGCATGGAGTAGCCGCCGTAGACGGCCAGCACCGGCTCGATCTTCAAGTCTTCGCACCATTCCAGGAACTCAAGCAGGCCCATGCCGTCTGACGAGCGATAGCGCCAGGGACTGGGGTGGGTCGGCCGGTCTACCCACGGCCCGATGGTCTTCTTCCACTCGTACCGCTCAGCGATGTGGTCGCCCTCAAGGTAGTTGCCGCCGGGCAGGCGAAGAAACGTCGGGTGCATGGCAGCCAGCTTCTCCATCAGGTCCACGCGGTTGCCGCCGGGCCGGTCATGGTAGGTCGGAGGAAAGCAGGAGACAAGGTCGAACCAGACGGTGCCCGGCTGCGCCACCGTCAGCAGGAGGTGATTGTTCGCTGACGCCGAGACGCTGCCTGTCTTGAGGGTGAAGCTGTACTGCTTCCACTCGGTCGTTAGCCCGGTCACGATTGCCGTCGCGGCGGCAACACCGGTCTGGTCGTTGGTGAGCGAAACAGTAACCGGCATACCTGGAGCCGCGGCCTTGGCGTAAAAGGACCCGGTATAGGTCGTCTGCGGGCGCACGGCCATGCCCCAGTAGCCGTCATTCTGCAGGCCGGCCGGCGCATCGGCCGCGGCCTTGGTCACCGCCAGGCGCAGTGAGCGCGGCAGCGCCGTGCTGGGGCCGGTCTGGTCGTCCAGCGCCAGGTCTGCCTCCGACGCGCCTCGGGTCACCAGCGTCCAATGCTCGGTTGCTCCCCTGCCTCGACCCACCGCGCGATCGCGCACCATCTCCCCGTACAGGCCGCCGTCGTAGGAGTAGTTGATCTCCTCAGTCATCAGCCCGTAAAGGGTAGGGCTGACCTTGGCGGTCGGATGGGCGACGTCGATGGTCAGGGTAGGCGCCTGCGCAAGCAAGGCAGCCGGACCGCAGAGCAGGGAGGCGAGCAGAGAAAGCGTTTTCATAGTGGCTGCCAGAGTAGCCGAACGCGTGTGCCCAGGGCAATCTACGTATGAAGCCAGCCCCTGCATTATTGTTTAGCGGAAGATGCAGGGCTGGGCGGATCAGGCAGCAGTTGGATGACGTGTGGTGCAAAGAGCTGCACGTTGGGCAGCCGGGCGGCCACGGCGACAGAATAAAAGCTGCCCAGCATGCAGCCACTCCCGCCTTGCAGATGCAGCTAGTACGTGCCCGCAGCGTCGTCGATGATATCTTTCAGGAGCTTATCTAGCGAGGTCTCCGTGCGCCCCCCCGTGCTTTGCCAGCGCATCTGCTCAAAGGCGAGCGCCTGCTGTTGCTGGCTGGCGCGCTGGACCTGCAGCAACTGCTCCGGTCCGTGGTCGTTCGGGCCGATGTCCTCGTGCAAGGTGGAAGCATCCCCCATGGGGATGATGGCCCGCAAGGGGACAGGGCGAGTGAGCCTGTAAATCTGCGTTATATCGAGCGAACTGAGAACCTCCAGCGTCCGATCCTCTTTGAAGTCGTGCTTAGACTCAGATCGGTATTCATTGTCCGGGTTGGTGAGCATCAGAATCACGTGACGGCCGGGCTGCGAGCGTAGCGCTAGGTATGCCTGCTCCTCAAAGATCGGCCAGCGGCTTCGGCTCTGCGCTTTGATCTTCCCGTCGATGGCCCGGAGCAGCGCCTGCTGTTGTTGAAGTGGGTCCAGAGAGAAAGCGGAAAGTTTGCCGTCAGGCGAGAGCACGGCACCATTCCACTGAAAGTTGTCGGCATGGATGCTAGCGTTGACGATCTTGCGCACTGTGTCTTTGGTTACCCCCGCGAGAGGAGCGATCACATAGAGGATGTTGGTGTTCAGAGTGCCTTTTCCCTTGGGTGACTCGGTTGCCAATGCAAGGACGCTTGCCGAGGAGTTGAAGAACCCCACGCTTAAGTCCTTTGGCCTCAAAGATGGGAACGCAGCCCCGCTCGGCTCGCGGGCCGTCATGCGGACCAGCACGGGAGGACACGGTACGCGCGCGGGCCGCCTCTTAAGTACTTGTCCCCCAAGCGCGGGAGCCAACAGGATCAAGAGTGCAAACAACTCTAGTAAAAACGAAAAGCGCAGATACGCTGACGCATATTGCTTGCGAGTTGCCATCTCGTCCCTAACGCACCGCAACGGCCGAGCAGATGGCTACTGCTGCTGCGGTGTAATCGAGTTGATCAGAATTTAAGTAAAGCGAGGACATGGTGTTTACCAGTCGTTCGCATCGTCGACGCCGGCGAAACGACGCCTGAAATCCCGGGCCATAATTCCGCAGGCTCCGGCTAGGGTAAGTTCGTAGCCCAGGATAACGCAGAGGACCACTTCTGCAAGCCTCAAAGAGACCCCGTCACTGAGCCGAGTCGATCGGTTCTGCCGCTTGCCCCCGGGCCTGGTTGAACAGCCGTGTCGCTGTGACAAGCGCCCAGGCGGAGCTGGCCCACAGAGCCACGCCCGCCCCGAAAGCTGCGTACCCGGCCATGGTGTCTCCGTCCCTTCGAAATGCGAAAACACAAAAACCTGCCCACAGCACCATGAAGCCTCCAACGACCAGGTTGGCCGTGTGGCGATACAGGGGCGGCAACGGAAAGAAGTGCAGGCCAGCCACTGCAACAAAGGCCGGATAGATGTAGTTCTGTAAACCGAACCTGGGGAAAAGCTGAAAGAGCAGGAACACTGCACCGTAGGTGACCACGTTGATGATTGCGAAGCGGCGATCTTCCTGCTTCTTCTGTCGGGCCAAAGCCTCGTCAAGAACAGGCTCCGGGTGCTGCCGCTGCATGCGCAGGGCTGCAAACCCAAGCACCGCGGCAATCAGGCAGATGGGGATGGCAGCCGCCGGTTGAAAGTGATGCGCATAGGCGCAGAACAGGAGAAGCCAGCAGGCGCCGAAGACGGCAAAGATCAGCGCGCCGGTGCAACGCCCCCGCGCACGAAGCATCGGTATCTCTCGCTGAGCAACCATAGTCGGTAAATGTATCAGTTCCTTGATCTCGCGGGCGTCTGCGGCTCAGTGCGCGCCGGCTGCCGAGGAACAGGCGTGTCCGCGCGATCAAGGGTTAAAAAGGCGATCGCTGCGCAGGGCAGGTTTGCATGCGGCGCACCTGGCAAGGCCGCGGCGCGGACGCGAGGAATGCCAAAGCCGATCTGCCCGGAGCCCGGCAACGAGCCGCTCAGCACGTTTCGCGCCTTTGCTTTCGAGCGTTGGCACGCCGGGTGGTGCACCGTGCATACTGCACTTGGAGGAGACTTGCGCTCTGTTCACACTCCCTTTACCCTTCCCATCACTTGGAAGCGTGCTCTAAACTGACATCTACACCCTAAAAGGCGATGAATGACCCCTACAGCAGAGACAGTACGCCCTACCAGCGTTGAGAAGAAGCTTTTCCCCTCTTCTTCCGGTCAGATGTTCGGCAACTACTTCACGCCAGACCGCAAGTGGAGCTTTAAGAAGCATGATCTGCTCGACGCCCGGGCGCGCCGCCTCTTTGAGAACACGGCGCTCGGCTGCGCGGTCGACGCCTACCCCTTTCAAACGCCGCTCGACAGCCGCTCCGGCCCTTGCGTGCGGGCCGACGGGCACGAGATGCTTATGCTCTCGTCCTATGACTATCTGGGGCTGATGGGGGACTCGCGCGTCGATGCGGCCGCGATCGAAGCCATCAAGCGCTATAGCACCGCAGCTGGCGGAGCCCGCCTGCTCACAGGCACCCTCGACATTCACCACAAGCTCGAGCGCGCCATCGCCGAGTGCAAGGGGACCGAGGCCGCGCTTAACTTTTCCTCCGGCTACCTGGCCAACCTAGCCGTGCTGACTTCGATCTTCGGGCCGGCCGATCGCGTGATTGCGGACACACTCTGCCATCGCAGCCTGATGGATGCCTGCCGGATGTCCGGCGTGCAAGTCCAGCGTTTTCAGCACAACGATCCTGATTCTCTGCGGCACGAGATCAAAAACGGTCCCGCGGCCAACCGGACCTTGATCATCTCAGAAGGCGTCTTCTCGATGGACGGCGACATTTGCTGCCTGCCTGAGCTGATCGCGATCAAGAAGGAGTTTGGCTGCTTCCTGATGATGGATGAAGCGCACTCGACCGGCGTGCTCGGCGAGCGCGGGCGCGGATCGGACGAGCACTTTGGCATCCACACGAGCGAGGTCGACATCTGGACCGGCTCGCTCGCCAAGTCGATTCCGTCCAACGGCGGCTTTGTGGCCTGCTCGCAGGAGCTGGCCATCTTTATGCAGCACGCTGCTTCGCCCTATATCTTTTCGGCTGCTACGGGGCCGGCCTCGGTCGCCGCGGCGGTGGCAGGGTTTGCCATCCTCAAGGCAGAACCGGAACGTGTGGAACGGCTGCGGCAGAACGGGGCGTTTTTGCGCGCCGGGCTGCGCGAACTCGGCTACGACACGGGCTTGTCGGAGACCGCGGTGATTCCGCTGATGCTGAA
>CAXTPL010000080.1:0-835 GCA_964246065.1 uncultured Acidobacteriaceae bacterium | reverse complement strand
GACGAAAACACGACGGCGCTCTTTGCCCGGCGGTTGCGCGACTACGGGCTGCTGGCGACGCCGGTTATGTTTCCGGCGGTGCCGCAAGGCGTTGCCAGGCTGCGGCTTTGCGTAACCGCGGCGCACACCCCGGACCACCTGCAGTTTGCCCTCGACGTCTTCGCCTCCATGCGGGATCAGATGGAATCGTGCCAGCTCTAGGCGCGGCGCGCCCCGCGCGAACCTGAGTGCGGGTACTGGTTACAGGGGCGAGCGGCTTTCTAGGCGGCCGGCTGGCAGAGATGCTGGCCGCGCGCGGCGACGAAGTTGTCGTGCTCGCGCGGCCAGCCTCCGGCCTTGCGCACCTCCGATCGCTGATCGATACGGGGCTGGTGCGTGTCGCGCGGGCTGAACTGGCCTTTGATTTCGCCTCCCGCAACCTGGCCCCAGGGTTACGGGAGGCTGTCTCCGGCGCTGAGATCATCTACCATTGCGCCGGCTGCTCGACCGACTGGGCCAGCCCCCCAACCTACAACAACGGCAATGTGCTAGCTACGCAGGCCATGCTCGCCGCCGCCTCTGAGCTGCCATCGCTCAGGCGTTTTGTCCACGTAAGCACAACCGACGTCTACGGATACCCGCTCGTCCCCTGCGATGAAAGCGCCGATCTGGTCGATACAGGGCTCGGCTACAACCATTCCAAGATTGCGGGAGAAGAAGCGGTATGGCGGGCGAGCGAGGCCGGCCTGCCGGTCACGGTGGTGCGCCCGGCGACCATCTACGGACCACGCGGAACTGCTTTCGTGACCGACATTGCCAAGCTGCTGCGGGAGCGAACGATGGCCTACGTCGAGGG
>CAXTPL010000079.1:7120-15558 GCA_964246065.1 uncultured Acidobacteriaceae bacterium | reverse complement strand
GGTCTGCGGGGGCCACAGCCGGGCTGGTCTACAACGCGAACACCTTGATTGCTCCGTATATCTTTCAGCAACAGACGCAGCTGGCTGGCTTGAAGGTGCTGCTGAACCTGCAGACTGCGGGCTGGGGATGGAACGGCGGAGCAGGCGCAGCCTGGCAGCCATCCACCCGCCTGCGGATCGGTGCGGCGTGGGGGAGCGGTACCGCGATCGATTCACGTGGACAGGTCGACGGTACAGCGTCTGCCCAGTTCGCTGCCCTAGGCGTGTCCGCCGATCCCGTCTTCCACTACAAGGCGCTGGTCCAAACGCATCTCCCGCAGACTGCGGGCGTCGGGCTTACCGCGGCGCGGCTCGGCCACGCGCTGTGGTCGGTCGATGCAGGCTGGACAGGGTGGGGTAACGCATTCCATCGGCTACCCGTCAAGCTCACAGAAGGATCGAACACAACCATCAACAGCATCGTCGGCGGTACGGCACTCGACGACTTCGTAGCGTTGGACTGGCACGACCAGTATGCGGTGCGCGCTGGGCTCGAATACCCTGTGCGGGAACGCTGGACGCTGCGAGGCGGCTACGGCTACCAGACGAACCCGGTCCCTGCGAGTACGCTGACACCGTTGACGGCGGCGATCCTGCGGAACTCGCTCTCAACCGGCGCCGGCTGGCGACGAGGCCGCTCCGGCTGGGACCTGGCCTACGCAGCGCAGCTGCCTGCCCGAGAGTCGGTTGGGCAAAGCGGGCTCAAGGCAGGGGAGTACAGCAACAGCGCTGTGCGGGTCTGGGTGCAGTCCGTGACGGCCTCGACACGCTGGTCGTTCTAAGGCCACGGACCGGGGACCCGGGACCAGGGACCAGGGACCACGGACCAGGTAATAGGGAACAGGAGAAGAGCGTCTTCCCGGGGAGAACGCGGCCAAGGCCAAGCGGCCACCAGAAATGTGGCCACCAGAGACGTGGCCTCCAGGAGCGTGGCCGCCAGGAACGTGGCCTCCAGAGATGCGGTCGAGGAAGACAGTGCCAGAAGGAAGAGGACGCCCGCCAGCACTCGGACGACTCTTACCCGGCCTCAGCAGGGCGGGACCCCTTGCGTCGCGCTCTGGCTGGCGTGCCAGGCGGCATGTTGCGCGAGGATGAAAGAGTCGGTCATGCCGGCCAGGTAGTCTGCAACGACGCGGGAGGCTCGTTCCTTGCCTACCCGGGCTGCATAGGCGGGCGGCAGCAGGGCCGGATCCGAGGTCCAAGCGGTAAACAGGTCGCCAATCACCTGTTCAGCAAGCGCGTGATCGCGCTCCAGCGCCTCCGAGTTATACAAGTGGCGGTACAGGTAGCGCCTGGCTTCCATGCGCTCAGCCTCCATGGTCGGTGAGAAGGCGACGAGCCGTCCCGGGGCGTTGCGGATGCCCTCTAGGTTGGTGATGGAGCCGGCATCGACGTTGGCGCAGGTAGTAGCGATCAAGTCTCCGACCAGCGCATTCAGCATGCGCTTCAGCGCTTCGTTGAAGACCAGCTTTTCCGGTGCGCCCGCGTGTTCCTCGGCAAATGGAGTGTAGAAGCGCTCAAACAGGCCAACATGGTCGCGAACACTGCTCACCTGCAGCAGCCCTGCTTCCATCCCATCGTCCAGGTCCGCGGTAAGATAGGCGATTTCGTCTGCGAGGTCGATCAGTTGGGCTTCAAGCGGCGGTTGCCGATCGAGCAGGTAGGGGGCCAGCTCCGGATGCTCGGCTGCGGTGTAGTCGTGGGAGTGCTTGATGATGCCTTCGCGAACGGCAAAAGTAAGATTGAGCCCTGGAAAGCCGGCATAGCGCTGCTCAAAATGCTCAACGATGCGGAGTGCATGGAGGTTGTGGTCGAAGCGAAGGCCGTCTGCCTGCAGGGCCTCGTCGAGAGCCCGCTCGCCGGCATGGCCGAAGGGAGGATGGCCGATGTCGTGAACCAGGGCGAGGGCCTCGGTGAGGTCCTGGTTCAGCCCGAGTGTCGCTGAGATGGTGCGCGCGATCTGCGCGACCTCCATGGTGTGGGTAAGACGCGACCGGAAGTGGTCTGATGGCGCCCCCATGCTGGTGTGGCCAACCCCTGTATGGGTAAACACCTGCGTCTTGCCGGCGAGTCGCCGAAAAGCGCGAGCATGGATGATGCGGGCTCGATCACGCTCGAAAGGAGAGCGGTAAGGGTGCGCCGGTTCGGGGTGCACGCGAGCGGCGAGCGGAGACGCCGGATCGCCACCCACGGCGCAGGCGCGGAGCGGTTGGAGGAACATACTCGCTCAGGATACTGCGAAGAAGGCTTGCAAGTAGAAGCGCCGGTGTTCTCGCTGATGCGTGCCAGCATCGGTTGCGCGCGGCCGCGCCCCGGGCTGCTTACCGCGCGCTTACCCGTTCGCGCTTTCCCATTGCTTGCCCGGAGCGGCTGCTTCCAGGCAGGCTTTTCAGGCTAGGCCCTATGGATGCTCGTGTTTGTCGGCGTTTCCGGCCGCTACGGGAGACTCCTTGGCGAGCTTCACGCGGGCTGAGTCCAGCTTTTTCTGCAATCGGCCGCCTTCCCCCGGCTCGGCGTCGGCAGGATCGGCTTTTGCGTATTGCTTCAAGGCTTCTTCATACTGCGAGGCCGCGAGCTTCAGCCGTCCCGTCTTTTCATACAGGTCGCCGAGATGATCGTGAACGGTAGGGTCGGTGGCATTGCGCTGCGAGGCCTTGACCAGGTTGCCCTCGGCAAGCGCATAGTTGCCCATCTTGTAATAGGCCCAGCCGAGCGAGTCGAGGTAGGCATAGTTCTGCGGGTCCAGCTTCACGGCTTTCTGGATCATCCCCAGCGCGTCGGGCAGCCGCTCGTCGCGGTCCGCCAGCATATAGCCGTAGTAGTTCAGCGCTGTGGAGTTATCGGGATCGATGGCCAGCGCTTTTTTAAAGGCAGCCTCGGCACCATCGAAGTGCTTTTGCCGCTCTTCGAGCGCGCCGCGCAGAAAATAAACGTACAGCTTATCTTCGGATTTGGTGGAAAGCTGCTCGGCTTTATCGAGAGCTTCGCCCGCATCCTTCCACTTTTTGCCGTGTGTGTCGATCTGCGCAAGGCTGAGGTAGACCTCGCGATCGTCAGCCGTGTTGTTCAGCAGCGACCTGGCCGTCGCTACGCCTTCATCGAAGTGCCCGCTGTCGGCAAGCTGGGTCGCGTACATCAGCTTCAGCGCGCGGTTCTTCGGGTACTTGTCGGAGGCCTGCTTGGCGACGTTGCTGGCCTTGTCGTAGGCATGGCCGTCGCGGTCGGCGTCGATGGCTGCCGCATAGCCCCGCTCGGCAAAGTCGGGACCCAGGTCGGCAAGCTTGACATAGGTCGAGGCCGCCTCGTCCGTCTTGCCTTCTTCGCGGTACACATTGGCCAGGCGATCGAGAAAGAGGGCGCGGTTGTTCTTTTCGGCCGCCGAATATTGCCCGGTGGTGTGTTCAGAGTCGGCAACCAGCTTGGCAAAGGCTTTTTCCGCCTCATCGTAGCGGCCAAGCGCGTCCAGGGTCAGGCCCTCGTTGTAGCTGATCTCCAAGGAGTCCGACGCCAGCGGCGCAGCCTTTTTCAGGTTCGCCAGCGCTTCTTCGTAGCGTCCGTCGCGACGCTCGATCTCGGCCATGTGCAGAAAGGCCTGTGCATCGGTCGGGTCGCCCTCGGCTACGTCTCCGTAGGCGGCAAGGGCTTCCTTGTCCTGCCCGTCCTTGACCAGGGCATCGGCAAAGGCGCGCTCTACATCAAGGTTGTCGGGCTCGAGCTCCAGCGAGCGGCGGTACGCGGCTATGGCTTTCTTGCCTTCTTTCAGCTGGTCGTAGCTGGCGCCCAGTACGTACTCCGTCTTGGCCGTCTGGTCGTCGTCCGGCAGCGCGCTGAGCACGGCAACCGCTCGGTGCAGGTCACCTTGCTCGCCGTACATGCGGGCCAGGTTCAGCGCCACTTCTTCAGAGTTGGGGTCGATCTTCTGCGCCGCCTTGAACTGCTCTTCTGCGTGGGCCGAGTCGTGGCTGAAGCTGAAAAGCTGACCGAGCAGAAGGTGATCTTCTACGTTGTTCGGCTCCAGCGCGACGATGCGGGTGTACTCGCCGATCGCCAGCTTCAGCATCTGGTCTGAGCCCGCGCTCTGGTTGTCTCCTAACGAGCGCAGATAGATGCGGCCAAGCAATTTGTGAGCCTCGAGCGAGTTCGGCTCTTTCTTGATCTCATCCTGCGCCGCCTGGATGGCGTCCTTTACGCGGCCCGTGCGAAAGTACAGGTCGGCCAGGCCGTGGTTCAGGTAGGTCGAGCCCGGGTCGGCGGCCAGGGCAAGCTTGTACTCCTCAATCGCCTTGGAGGCATACTCGGGGTGACCGCCGGAGGTTGCCATCTCCTCATAATCGTGTGCCATCTGGTAGTGATAGTAGGCAGCGGCGCGGCCTGTTTCAGGAGTTGCAGGCGAGGACGGGTCGGCGGTCGCGGAGGTCGCGGCAGAGGCGGGCTTGGGTTCGGTCTTCGCCGCCGGAGCCTTTGGCGTCTGGGTCTTTGGCGTTTGGGCGGGCAGCGCCGGGGCCAGGCAAGCGGCAAGCACGAGCGTGGCGGCACGACGCAGGCGGAGACCCCGGTCGGAGGGAGGGCGAAGCGTGTGCTTGGCGATCATGGCGTTCGAGCAGCTTTCTTGTTGAAGCGACGATGCCAGGCTTGCGCCTGGGGCGACCCAACCTATCAGACGATTGTACCGGGCCGAAGGTCTCCTGGCGTCGCCAGGGACTGTTTTGCCGGGCACACCAAAGTGCTCCTCGCTCTAACCTTTAATCGGTCCGAACCGCGTCTCGCCCCAACCGCGTCAATGGCGAAAATGGCGGACGCCGGTAAAGACCATGGCGATACCGAGCCGGTCGGCAGCGGCAATCACCTCCTGGTCGCGGACCGAGCCGCCGGGCTGGATCACGGCGGTGGCGCCTGCGTCGACCACGACCTCCAGCCCATCTGGAAAAGGGAAAAAGGCGTCGGAAGCGGCAACGCACCCGACAAGCGGCAGCAGGGCCTTCATGGCGCCAAAACGCGCCGCGTCCACCCGGCTCATCTGGCCGGCGCCAATCCCGAGCGTCTGACCGTCGCGTGCATACACTATGGCATTCGACTTAACATGCTTGGCCACACGCCAGGCGAAGAGCAGCGAGCGCAGCTCAGCCTCGTCAGGGGCCCGCGCAGTCACCGTCCGGAGCTCCGCGGCAGCGATCCGGCGCCGATCGGCGTCCTGGAGCAGCAGACCGCCTGAGACCTGCTTCAGAACAAAAGCATTCTCAGCCGGCGCCACCTCAATCAAACGAAGGTTTTTCTTGGAGGCAAAGCGGGCAAGAGCGCCCGGAGTGAAGCCAGGCGCGGCAATGGCCTCGGCAAACAGCTTGGCGATCTCCTCGGCGGCAGCTTCGTCTACAACCTGGTTGATCCCGAGCACGCCTCCAAAGGCGGAGACCGGATCGGCGGCCAGCGCCCTGGTATACGCCTCAAGAACGGTAGCGCCCAGCGCGGCTCCGCAGGGATTGGTGTGCTTCACGATAGCAACCATGGCGCCGGGCCCCGCCTCGCTGCCGGGCTCCGGGGAGAACTCGCGGGTCAGCTCCCAGCAGGCGTCCAGGTCCACCAAGTTGTTGAAGGAAAGCTCCTTGCCCTGGAGCTGGCGAGCGCCGGCGATGCCGAGCCCTGAACCGTCGGCATACAAGGCAGCTCGCTGGTGCGGGTTCTCGCCATAGCGGAGGCTCGCGATGCGGGCATAATGGAGCCGCATGGCTGCCGGAAGCCCGGTCTCCGCTGCGGCACCCTCGTCGGCTGCAGCTTCGCCGGTACCGGGCAGCGTCATCTGCTCCAGCGTGTTCGCGATGGCGGTGTCATACGCGGCGGTGAGGGCAAAGGCGGCTCGCGCCAGGTTCCAGCGCGTGCTATGGGTCAGCGCCCCCCCGTTCGCACCAAGCTCCTCTATCAGCGCAGGGTATGCGGCAGGATCGGTGACCACGGCCACATCGGCGAAGTTCTTGGCTGCGGAGCGAACCATGGAAGGGCCACCGATATCGATGTTCTCGATCACCTCAGCGAAGGGAACTCCAGGTCGGCTGGCAGTCTTCTCAAAGGCATAAAGGTTGACGACCACCATATCGATAGGGTCGATGCCGTGCTCGGAGACGGCGGCCTGGTGCTCCGCATTGCCCCGAATGTGGAGGATGCCGCCGTGGACCTTGGGGTGCAGCGTCTTGACGCGCCCGTCCAGCATCTCAGGAAAGCCGGTGAGCTCGGAGATATCCTGGACCGGCAGGCCTGCCTCGCGGAGCGTGCGGGCGGTGCCGCCGGTAGAAACCAGCAGGACGCCATGGGTGACCAGCGCCTGCGCAAAGGTGACCAGGCCGGTCTTGTCGGTCACGCTGAGCAGCGCGCGGCGGATGGGCTTGGTAGATGAAATGGCGGCGCTCCTGGTAGGGGATAGAAGAATCGTTCCAAGATAAGAATAAGGCTTGAGCGATGCAAGGGCAGTGGCTGCGGGCGACGCTTCGAGCGGGGAAGCGCGGCGCCTTGCCCGCGCAGCCCAAAGAGCAGGACTCCCGCGCGATTACCGGCGGAGTTTGTAAACGGCCTCGTCCAAAGGTTAGGGTGGATGCATGAGGGAGAACGAGGGGGAAAACGGGTGGCGCCACGAGACGGCTCCCGTGGTTCTGCCGCCTGAGCCATTGCCGCAGCCGGCGGCGGGCGCCTACGGATTTCAGGAGGCGATGCCTGTACCCTCGCCAGCGCGCCGGCACAGGCCGCAGTGGGCGAGCGCCCCGGCAACGTACCTGCTTGGCGGGATCAACGTCGGGGTGTTTCTGCTGATGTGCCTGGCGGGTGTTTCGCTTTCCGCACCGACACCGATCCAGCTGCTGCGCTGGGGCGCCGACTTTGGGCCGTTTGTGCTGGCGGGCGGCGAGTGGTGGCGGCTGGTTTCCGCCATGTTTGTGCACGTGGGGCTGATCCACCTGGCTACCAATATGTGGTGCTTGTGGAACCTGGGCCTGCTGGGCGAGCCTCTGGTGGGTGCGTGGGGGTTATTTGCGGCCTACCTGCTGTGCGGCGTAGGCGGCAACCTGCTAAGTGTGGCCGTGCGTCCGGGTTTGCCGGGTACGGCGGAGGGCATCGTCGGCGCGGGCGCTTCAGGCGCCGTCTTCGGCCTCGCCGGGCTGCTGATCGTGCTGCTCAAGTCCAAGCTGCTGCCGCTGCCGGAGTTTGAGCTGAAGCGGCTGCGGCGCAGCGTGATCTGGTTTGCCGTGTTGAACTTTGTGCTGGGCGCCGGCACCTGGGTCGCGCATACTTCGCTGCGCATCGACAACATGGCGCACCTGGGAGGATTCTTGACGGGGCTGGTGCTGGCTTTGCCCATGGTGCCGAAGATCGGCGCGCCTGCATCGCTGTTTCGTGAGCGCCGCATGGTGGCTATCGGGGCGGTCACCCTGGCGCTGCTGCTGCTGGCCTTTGGCGTGCACTCCTTTTACGCCGAGGCGATTCGGCGCGCCCTCCACGGTTAGCGCATTTCCCCTGCTGCCGCGCCGGGGTACTCGCAAAGCGGCCCATCCTGAAAAGGAGCAACTGCTGGAGTCGCGTCTGCCTCACGGCAGAAGCGGGCTAGATCGTCGCCGGGGTGGTAGAGGCGAACTTTTTTACCATCGCCAGCAGCAGCTTCTTGTCGCTGTCGTTCAAGTTGGCGGAGTAGCGACGGATCTGCGTGAGAAAGCGCAGCTCTTCATCGGATACGCGCGGAGCGACGGCGTCGATATGCGCTCCGTGCTCTGAAAAGAACTGAGCCAGCGGCAAATCGAGTGCCTGTGCGATCTTGGTGAGGGTTTCCAGCGAAGGCACGGTATGCCCGTTCTCAACCCGCGATAGATAGCAGCGCAGCAACCCTGTGCGCTTTTCTATGTCTCCTTGTGAGAGGCCTTTTTCAAGCCGGTACCCGCGAATGGTCAATCCGATCTTCATGGTCATACTGGTCCCTTTCTCCCTGCACTCGTGCAGCCCGCGCTTCCACGCCGCGGCTTGGCAGAGCGGCGAGGGGAGCGCGCGCTCGAGCATCTTTGAACTCTTGTGCAACGAACTCTACAACCTGGGTGGTACCTCAAGCTACAACAATCTGCTGGGCTCCCCTAGCAAAAGGAACAAGAAGCCCGCCTGGAGAGAGCTGCGCAGAAGACAACCCTGAGCACCGTCGACACCCGCTTCCGCGCTCCTTAAAAGCGGTTTGTTGATCGGGCAGCAAAAACGCCCGAGATCTGGTCACCGAACCTCAGGAGCGCATCTATCTTTAGCACGTCCCCCCGGGCTGCAGTACAGCCCCTAGGACCAGTGCCGCTGGAGCTCTGCCGCTCCGACCTCCCGCTTCTTTCAGCTTTCCGGCGAATTTGGCCTCGCGGCCCGCAGCAGGTAAACACCCGATGACCGCAAAC
>CAXTPL010000079.1:0-7110 GCA_964246065.1 uncultured Acidobacteriaceae bacterium | reverse complement strand
CCCCCCCGGCCGCCCCGCGGGGCCGCCCCCCCCCCCGCCCCCCCGCCGCCTCATCGTGGTGCTCTTCAACGAGATCATGCGTACCCGCATGCCCTCCATCGGCGCTGCGGTCGCCTTTTTTATGCTGCTCTCGCTCGTGCCGCTGCTTATGGTTGCATCGGCGCTGCTGGGCACGCTGCCGATCCCGAACCTTTTTCAGCAGCTTCTCGACATGATGTCGATGCTGGTGCCGCCCGAGGCCATGGTCTTCGTCAAAGGGCTCCTGCGCAGCATCCTGACGCCCAACGCGGGCAGGATCCTGTCACTCGGCGTGCTGAGCTACCTGTGGGCCGCCAGCGGAACCTTTACCGCCTTTATCGATGCACTCAACGTCGCATATGACGTGAAGGATGCGCGCCCCTGGTGGCGCGACCGCCTGCAGGCCTTGCTGCTCACCTTTACCAGCGGCGGCCTGGCGATTATCTCGCTCTTGTGCCTGGTGGCGGGCCCCCACTTTGTGCACTTTCTTTCGCTTCTCATCCCCGTGCCGGTAGTGTTCACCTACCTGTGGCCGCCTATCCGCCTGGCGGTCATGCTGAGCACCTTTATTCTCGGCATCATGCTCCTGTACCGGCTCGGGCCTAACCAGAAGATGAGCCTGCGCTCGCTCTTGCCCGGCGCGGCGCTCGCGGTGGGCTTCTGGTTTGTCGGCTCCATCGGCCTGAGCTACTACCTGGATCACCTGTCGAACTACAGCGCGACCTACGGCTCGCTCGGCGCCATCATCGGCTTGATGCTGTGGCTGTATCTCACGTCGTTTTCAATCCTGGTGGGTGCGGAGCTGAATGCGGAGCTGATGAAGCAGCGCAGACTCGCAGCGCAGGCCCAGCGGAACGCACAACTGCCCCTCGGCGCAGCCGCCGCACCCGCAGCGACGGGAAAAGCGGAAGGCCCGTACGCGGCGCATTCCGGGTTTCCTGCCGCCTAGGCGCGCGGGCCGCGGAGCAGCTGCCCTAGCCCATGTGCAAGCCGCCGTTGACCTCCAGCACATGGCCGGTAATGTACGAGGCGCCCGGCGAGGCCAAAAAAGCGACCGCGTGCGCCACATCCTCATCTGTGCCTGCCCGCCCCAGCGGCACATGCTGCAGCATCGCATCCCTCTGCTTCCCGTCCAGCACCTCGGTCATGGCGGTGGCAATATAGCCGGGTGCCACAGCGTTGACCGTGATGGATCGGGAGCCGAGTTCGCGCGCGAGCGATTTGGTAAAGCCGACCAGCCCGGCCTTGCTGGCGGCATAGTTTGCCTGACCGGCCTGGCCGGCCTGCCCAACCACGCTGGTGATGTTGATGATGCGCCCGCTTCGCGCCCGCACCATGGGGCTCAGCAAGGCCTGCGTCAGCAGAAAGGTTCCAGTAAGGTTGGTCGAAAGCACCTCGTCCCAGTCGGCCCGCTTCATGCGCATCAGCAGTCCGTCTCGCGTAATACCCGCGTTGTTGACCAGGATGTCGATCACCCCGCATTCGGCAAGCGCTGCCTGGGCCGCGGCTTTAATCGATGCTTCGCTGCTCATGTCTACCGGCTGCACGAGCGAAGCGGCCGGAGCTCCGGAGGCCGCGATCTCCGCAGCCACCGCCTCAAGCTTGCCCTGGTTGCGCGCGGCCAGGACGACGCGGGCGCCCAGGGCTGCAAGCTGCAGAGCGATGGCGCGGCCGATCCCTTGCGAGGCACCCGTGACGAGTGCCGTTTTGTCGGCAAGCGGCCTAAGGAGCGGGTTGTGCGTGGTTGTTTCCGTAGCCAAGGCAAGCGCTCCCTTCTTCGCGCGGGACAGGCCCGGCGAGGCTCCAGTATATGAGACAGGGCGCCGCTACAGCGGTTCGGCAACAGCCGCGGGAACAGCGGCAAGGCTCGCGCGGAGCAGGGAACTCGGCTCGAGCGCCCAGATGTACACCGCCAGTTCGCGAGAGTAATGGAGCAGTGGCTGAGTATCGGGCAGGCGAAAACCGAAGGCCTGCGGCAGTTCGTTGCGCGGAAACTCGGCCTCTGCGCGCTCGAGCGGCCAGGGCAGGTGGTGGATGCGGCCGCGTAGCAGTTCGCCTTGCCAGCCGGTGGTGTACAGGCTGTATCGGGCGGTGAGGAAGTGCTCGACCGGCCCTTGCGCAAGCTGGCCGACCGAGCGGTAGCGCGCCTCAAACCGGGCAGGTCGGCTGGAAAGCAGGCGCGTGCTGCGGTAGCGAACCTCGCGGTTGACCCCGGCCTGGTCGCCATAGCCGACCCCCATGCGCGCCCAGAAATACGGCAGGTGGAAGCGCAGCCGGGCGACGGCGACCGCGATGGGATTGGCCGCGTCGAGCGAAAAGAAGTACACCCCGCTCTGGTTGGTGTTGCGCTCCCGAACGTAGGTCCGCAGGTTGAGCTCGGCAAAGCGGTTGGCGCCGGGCATGCGAGGCAGCCCGCGCAGCTGCACCTGGTCCATGGTGAAGGGCACGACCCCAAGCCAGGCGGAGCCGTCGAAGGTGTCGGCGATGAGGCCTTCCGGGAGCTGGCGTTCTATTTCACTAGCCGGGACCGGCCAGTGCGCGAAAAGCAGGTCGTTCCAGCGCTGGCGCATCACCCATGGTCCGCCGGGCAGCGGCTCCGGGCGATGGCCGGTCGAGAGCAGGATTGCCGCATGCTCGTCATCGTCCTGGCGAAACCGGCTGCCGGTCGCTTGCCGAGCCGCTCTCCTGTCTGCCACCTGCGCGACCATACCCCATTGTGCGGCACCCGGCTGCCGTTGCGATAGTCCGCATACGTGGCGCACTTTGCCCGCGGTACCGGGTGCGGGCACGATAGCCTATGCTGAAACACGATGCCAGAACCTGCCCCTGACCTGCTCAAAACCGCTGCCCACGCCCCCCGCAAGGCACCGCGCGACACCACCGAAGTCTTCGCCGTGCATGGAGCCGACCCTGAAGTGCTGGCCTATGCCATGGCGAAATATTCACGATCCGCCCTCTCCATGAAGGATTCGCTGAAAGAGATCAGCGCCCAGCGAGCGGAGCAGTTTCTCAACACCTTTTACTTTCAGTACGGGCACCGATCGATCGCCGACCTGGCTCACCTGGCCTTTGCCGTGGAGAGGCTTTCGCTGCTGGCAGCCATTGTGCTGGTCGATGAACAACGCTGGGACGGGCAGGAGCGCTCAACCCGCTACCAGGACTTTGAGCGGAGCGGCTGGTACCTGCCGGAGTTCCCCGCGGGTGAGCTGGAGGCGGCAGGGAGCTTTACGGAGGCGATTGAAGGCTTGTTTCGGGCCTATCGCGAAGTTTCGGACGGGGTCTTCGTGTCCCTGACCGAGCAAATCCTTCGCCCGGAGACCATGAAGCAGGAGGCCTTTGAGCGAACCCTCCGTGCCCGGGCGTTTGACGTAGCCCGCTACCTGCTGCCGCTCGCAACCAACACCTCCCTGGGCCAGATTGTGAACGCGCGGACGCTGGAAACGCAGGTTTCGCGGCTGCTGTCGCACCCGTTGGGTGAGGTCCGGGAGTTGGGCGACCGGCTGCGCGCGGCAGCGGCGGGAACGGCGTGGGATCCGCGGGCGGAGGCCTTGGCGGAGCTCGCCGACGAGATCGGCGAACTCGACGCGGCCCTCGGCGAAAAGGCCGCCGCGCTTCTCACACGCGCGGTCCGTGTGGCGCCGACACTGGTCAAGTATGCCGAGCCGAACGCGTATGCCATGGCTACCCGGAAAGCGCTGGCCGAGGCGGCACTGGCTGTGATGGGCAGCGAGGCGATCGCGCCTGCGCCGGTGGTCGACCTTTTGGACGGGCAGGACTCCCTTGAGATCGAGCTCGCGACCAGCCTGCTCTACAGCGCCTGCGCATACCCTTACCGCCAGGTGCGCGAGCATGTGCGGGCTTTGCCGGCCTCGCAGCGGGACGAGATCGTGGCTCTAGGCATGCGCGACCGGGGCAGCCACGATGAGCTTTTGCGCGCCTTTTCAGCCGGTCAGGCTCTGCGCTTCGACATCCTGATGGATATCGGCGGCTTCCGCGATATGCACCGGCATCGGCGCTGCGTGCAGCTTATCCAGGAGTTCACACCGGCTCATGGATTCGAGGTTCCCGAGGGGCTTGAGGAGGCCGGGCTGGCGGAGCGCTACAGCGCAGCTATGGAAGCAGCGCAGGCAGCGGCCGGCCGCCAGGCAAGCGGTATCGGGCAGTACCTGCTGCCGCTTGGAACCCGCTGCCGGGCGCTCTTCAAGATGGACTTTGCCGAGGCGCTGTACATCGCCGAACTGCGTTCGGCGCCGCAAGGCCACTTCTCCTACCGGCGCGTGGCGTGGGAGATGTACCAGGCCGTCGCCCGGCAGCATCCTTCGCTGGCGCGGTACTTTCGAGTCACCGATATCGCGGAACCGGTCGACCTTCTCAAGCGTTAGCCCGACTCGGGATGGAGGGAACCATCGCGCCGCTGGCTGCGTACGGTTGGGAGGTTGAGCGGCGCCCCCAGGAGGGCGGGTCGGACCGCCGGTTGCCGGTTCCCGGCCCGGCCCACCGGCGCGACAACGGCGCAAGGCCGAAAAGTTTGAACAGTTTGAACAAGGAGGCTGGTTGATGAGGAACACTACAAAGCTTGCTGTGATGGCACTGGGAACGCTGAGCCTTTCTTTGCCGATGCACGCTGCCAGCGGCTGCAGCGGCGACCACGGCGGTGGAAGCTACCATGCCATGGCTGGAGACAAGTCAAACACCACCCAGCTCCAGGCCTCCCGGGCGGTGAACGGCAAGGTGAACGCGGTAGAGATCAACGTGGGCGCGGGGCAGCTCCAGGTACAGAGTGCGCCCTCCGGCAGTCCGCTGCAGCTCAAGGTAAGCTCGCCCGGCGCCGACCGGAATCTGTCCGACTACCTGCGCGACTTCGATGTGGCAAACGGTACGGCGCGTGTCAGCGTCTGCGTGCCAGGCAACTACCATGCAAGCGTCACGCTGCTGGTACCCTCGCCCGGCAATGGCAAAAGCGAAGTCAACCTGGGTGCAGGCAACCTTACCCTGGAGGTGGGGGCGTTGCCAGCCGGGGAACGCCAGATCAACGACGGAGCGGGAAACGCGACGCTGCTGCTCAACGGTGCCCATGAATACGCCACGCTGCAGGTCAATGTCGGCATGGGCCACTTCGAGGACCAGCGGCCTGGCGGCTCGAGCGCGAACATGGTCGTCTCACGCGAGCTTAAAGGTACCGGGCGCGGCGAGATCGAGGTAAACGTCGGCGCGGGATCGCTGGTGCTGAAGGGAGGCCCGCAGTAGCTGCGGCCGGTCTCTGCTGTGGAAATCAAGTGACTTTGGTTTTGTCTTTTCTTCGCCTTTCTGGCGCTGCAGGTGTTAGGATTTGCTAAAGATTGTCTAGGAATGAGACAGGCTCCCCATGCCTCGCATGGTGGACCGTCCCGCCTGGCGTGCAGCGATGGGAGAGTTTCGTGGCGGATGAACGGTCGAAGGCGATAGAAGCGGCGCTGGCGGGGCTCGACAAGCAGTTTGGCAAAGGATCGGTCATGCGGCTGGGCAGCAAGGAAACGCTGCCGATCGCCTCCATCTCGACCGGGTCCATCTCCTTTGACGCGGCGCTTGGCATTGGCGGGGTACCGCGCGGGCGCGTCATTGAGATCTTCGGTCCGGAGTCTTCCGGCAAAACCACCATCACGCTGCAGATCATTGCGGAAGCGCAAAAGCTGGGCGGCCTGGCAGCATTTGTCGATGCCGAACACGCCCTCGATCCGATCTATGCCAAGAAGCTGGGAGTAGACACCGACAACCTGCTCGTCTCGCAGCCGGATTATGGCGAACAGGCGCTTGAGATTACAGAAGCCCTGGTACGGTCGGGTGCGGTCGATGTTCTTGTTGTCGACTCGGTTGCGGCGCTGGTACCTAAGGCTGAACTGGACGGCGAAATGGGCGACTCGCACATGGGTCTCCAGGCCCGGCTCATGTCGCAGGCTTTGCGCAAGCTCACCGGAACGGTGTCGAAGTCGCGAACCTGCCTGATCTTTATCAATCAGATTCGCGAAAAGATCGGGGTCATGTTCGGCAATCCCGAGACCACGACCGGCGGCAAGGCGCTCAAGTTCTATTCTTCCGTTCGCATCGATATCCGGCGCATCGCCGCAGTCAAGGAAGGCGATCAGGTTGTCGGCTCGCGTACCAAGGTCAAGATTGTCAAGAACAAGGTCGCCGCACCCTTTCGCGAAGCCGAGTTCGACATCCTGTACGGGGAAGGAATCTCGCGCGAGGGCGATGTGCTTGATCTGGCGGTCGCGCACAATATCGTAGACAAGTCAGGCGCCTGGTACAGCTACTCGGGCGACCGCATCGGCCAGGGCCGCGAAAACGTGCGGCAGTTTTTCAAGGACAACAAGGACGTCTTTGGGCGAGTCGATACCGCTTTACGACAGAAGCTGGGCATTGCGCCCGGCGCCCTGCCCACGCTCGACGTTCCCCCTCCTCCGCCTGATGCGGCCGCGATTGCGCAGGAAAGCGTCCGCGCCTCGCGGAGACAGTAAAGGCAAAGACCCTGCGCGGGAGACGCCCACTTTGTAGGGAGTCTTCCGCCTGGGGCGCCCTGCCATGACCTCGCGGGATGCTTCCCCACGAAGTAAGGCGCCGGTCGGGTAGGCGGTCTGGCTCTCGCACTGTCCTGCTACACTGCGAATGCCTTGCATACGGTTACCGCCATCTATCCCGGCAGCTTCGATCCGATGACCAATGGTCATCTGGACCTGATTGCCCGGGGCTCCTCGCTTTTCGATCAGTTGATTGTGGGCGTGCTGCGAAACTCGGCCAAGAACCCCTTATTTTCTATCGAGGAGCGCGTGGCGATGCTTCGCGAAGCAACGGCCGCGTACGGCAATGTTGAGGTCGCGACGTTTGAAGGCCTGCTGGTAAACTTTGCGCGGGCACGCGGAGCCCGGGCGGTGCTGCGGGGCATTCGGGCCATCTCAGACTACGAGTATGAGCTGCAGATGGCCATGATGAACCGCCGGCTGAACCCCGATGTCGAGACGATTTTCCTCATGCCCGACGCGCAATACTCCTATGTGAGCTCGCGGCTGGTGAAGGAAGTGGCGAGGCTGGGCGGCTCGGTGGCAGGGCTGGTGC
>CAXTPL010000078.1:10011-15644 GCA_964246065.1 uncultured Acidobacteriaceae bacterium | reverse complement strand
AGAAGAGGGCACGCCGGAAGCCTTTTCTCGCATTGAGAACCTGAAGGAATTGGCCAACGCAGCCCAGGATGCCCAGTCGCGCGGCGAAACCTTGTCGGAGTTTCTCGATCACGCCGCCCTGGTCTCCGATACAGACAAGTACGACGCCGACGCGCGCGTGACGCTGATGACACTCCATGCGGCCAAGGGGTTGGAGTTTCCGGCGGTTGTGCTGGCCGGTATGGAGGAAGCGCTTTTTCCTCACTCCCGCGCCCTGACCGACCCTGCCCAGATGGAAGAAGAGCGGCGGCTTTGCTACGTAGGCATGACGCGGGCGATGGACTCGCTGATGCTGACGCGGGCGCGCTATCGGCGGCGCTACGGCAATGACATGCCGGAGGCGAGCGTGCCTTCGCGGTTTCTCGAGGAGGTGCCCGCACACTTGATCGAAGAGGTCGGCGGCAGCGCGGGCCTGCAAGGGCAACAGCGCATGAGCGGCTGGGGCGGCGGCAGCTATGGGGCAGGCACTGCTCGCGGCAACGGCGGCAGCTTTTATGGCTCGCGCGGCGGCCGCGACGCGACCGAGCCAACGGGCGAGCGCCACTACAGCTACGAAGATGAAGACCAGCGCCCCGCGTATGCGCGTGCAGCGCCCACGCATCCTGCAGCGAGGAACAGCGTGATTCCGCGCACAGGAGCGCCCGCAAGTCGCAGCGCAGGCTCGCTCGACAATATTGCGCAGTTCTTTGGGGGACGGGGCGCCGGCGCGGCGCGGCCCAAGCTTGAGATAGAAGCACCGACCGGCGCGACCGGCTTTAAGGCAGGCGCGCGGGTGCGCCACCCCAAATATGGCGAAGGCCAGGTGGTTCGGCGGGAGGGCGACGGCGAAGATGCCAAGCTGACGGTCAGCTTCAACCAGCACGGAGTGAAAAAGCTCGTAGAAAAGTTCGCCAAGCTGGAGCGTGCGTAGAGCTGCGGTAAAGCCCCGTGGCGAGCCCGCCCGCGATCGTTTAGCTCCGGCTTCCATTCAACCCGCCAGATGCACTGGGTAGTCGAAACCGCTATGCAAGAGCGAGACGGCAGGCCTATGCTGCGAGGATGAAAAGCGCTCTTTCGTACCCTCGTCCTTACCTGATCAACCGGGCAGGCGGCTTGGTCCAGGTCGACTCCTTCCGGCTCGCCGGCGGAACGGTGCAGATTCGCGCGATCAGTGATGCGCCGGTCAAGGGTGCATTTCATCTGGTGTATCGCTGCGCCGAGCATGAAAACTTCGACGTAAAGTGCGCTGTACTTTGCGAAGGCGGAACGTGGTCGCTCATCGAGCCGCAGCCGCCGTGCAGCGACGCCGAAATCTGTTACCCGTAGCTGCGCAAAGCTTTAGCCATCCCCCTTGCTTGCTTCGATAAAGGGGTGCTGGCGCTCGCTTGCCGTGATGCAAACGCCGCACCGCACTGAGCAGACTTCCGTGGGCCTGCGTAGGCGCATCCACACCTTGTATGAGCACAAACGAGGCGCGCGATACGAAGAAGGCGGCAGGGCCGGACGGCGGAGCGAAGAAAGCAGCGAAGAAAGCGGCGAAGAAAGCAGCGCCCGCGCGGGTGAAAAAATCGGGCAAGGAGCCCGCGCGGGCCGCCGCACTGAAAGATCCAAAGGGCGGCTTGACCGCCGCGGGACGCAAGGCCTTTGCGAAAAAAGACGGGTCGCACCTGCGGCCGGGGGTGCAGGGTCCGGCGGATACGCCGGAAAAGATGAGGCGGAAAGGCTCTTTTCTGACGCGGCATTTTACCCATCCGCGCGGGCCGATGATCAAGGATGGTGAGCCGACGCGCCTGGCCCTTTCTGCCCATGCCTGGGGCGAGCCGGTGCCGAAAACGGAAGCGCAAGCCCACAAGCTGGCCGCCAAGGGTCGCAAGCTGCTCGAACAGTACCACCGGGCGCAGGATGGCGGGGGAACGGGGAAAGCGCCCGCGAAAAGATCGGGAGCCAAGGCGGCGCCCGCCGCACGCAAGCGTTCGCCCCAGGGGCAGGAGGCGAAAGCATCCGATTAAGCGACCGCTATCTGTAGTAAAACGGTAGAAGCGGCGATCCGTCCCGCACCCCATCTAGAAAGAAGAATCCGCATGGCAAACACCAAGAGCATCGAGAGCACCGAAGAGCGTAAAGCGATCAAGCGCGCGGCCCGCAAGAAAGCAGCCCCCAAGGCACCCCGCACCGGAGCCCGCGGTGAGAACAAGGCAAAGGTCAAAAAGGCTGCACGCGGCGCGAGCAAGCGCTAGGTCTTTGGCCAGCGCTTGAGGCACGGGGGCGCGGTAAATCACGAACCTTTTCAGAAGAGGCTTTGCGGCCACGCAGGCCGCTTCAGGTGAGTGCGCTACTCCCCCTTGGAGCGGCGCGATGTTGAAGCCGCTTCGCACAGCGCCGCGAAGTTCTTCCTGTCGAAGGTTCCCCAGGTGTCGCAATAGCTTTTCCGGGAGACTGTGGTACGGTTCCCTTGATCCTGTTTTGCGATTCCTGCCTGTGGAGCCAAAACCCTGCCGAGCCAACTCTTCGCCAGGAAGTCGATCGATAAGCTGATCGCACAGTCCTGTGAGCCGGAGCATGCCCTGCGTAAGACGCTAGGGCCTGTTTCGCTGACCGCGCTTGGCATCGGCGCGGTGATCGGTTCGGGCATCTTTACGGTGATCGGTACCGCGATCTCCGGCGAAAAGTTCGATACCTCGTCGATCCTCAACACGCCGGTCGCCGACTACCTGGTCCATCACACAGCACTGCAGGGCCGCCCTGGCGCCGGCCCCGCGCTGGCGCTTTCGCTCGTCCTGGTCGCCATCGTTTGCGCTTTTACCGGTCTCTGCTATGCCGAGCTGGCGTCCATGATTCCGATCGCCGGCTCGGCCTACACCTACACCTATGCCACCATGGGCGAGCTTGTCGCCTGGATCATCGGCTGGGACCTGATCCTCGAATACGCCTTCTCGAATATGGCGGTCTCCGTCGGCTTTGCGGCGCACATGGTCGACCTGCTCGACTGGCTGGGGATCCACCCGTCGCTCCGGTGGATCTCGCCAGCCTACCTGCCGTCCGGGCTAACCGACCTTGCGGGCCATCCGCTGTACGGTCCCGGCTGGCATTTCGGCTTCAACTTCCCGGCATTTTTGATTGTCATCCTGCTTACGGTCGTGCTGGTGCGCGGCATCCGTGAGTCGGCCGAGACTAACAACGTCATGGTGCTGCTGAAAATCGCAGCCATCCTGATCTTTGTCTCCTTCGGCGCCAGCTTCATCAAGCCAGGTAACTGGCACCCCTTCTATCCCAACGGCTGGTCGGGCGTACTTACCGGTGGATCGATTATCTTTTTCACGTATATCGGCTTTGACTCGGTTTCAACGGCAGCCGAAGAGTGCAAGAATCCCCAGCGCGATGTACCGATCGGCATCCTGGCGACGCTGGTGGTCTGCACGATACTCTACATCGGCGTTGCGGTTGTGCTTACCGGGCTGGTCAAGTGGAACACGCTGGTGGACGACGCGGCGCCGGTGGTCAACACGCTCAAAAAGCTTTCGACCGCGCATGGGGGCGACTCGCTGCGCTACGTGCGGCTGGCGGTGCTTATTGGGGCGCTCCTGGGCATGATCTCGTCGATCCTGGTCTTCCAGATTGGGCAGGCGCGGGTCTGGTTTGCCATGTCGCGAGACCGGCTGCTGCCGAGCGTCTTCTCAAAGGTTCATCCCCGTTTTCGCACACCGGCTGTGTCTACCTGGATAGCTGGCATCATTGTGGGTGTACCGGCCGGGCTGCTCGATATCGGAACGTTTTCTGATCTCTCCAACATAGGCACGCTCTTCGCCTTTGTGCTGGTGTCGATCGGTGTGCTGATCCTGCGCTACAAGCAGCCGGAGCGGCGGCGGAGCTTTCGCTGCCCGGGCGGCCCGCTGTTCCCGGTACTCAGCATCTTTTTTTGCACGCTGCTGATGGCGGGTCTGGCTCGCGATCGGGCTGGTCATCTACTTTGCGTATAGCCGCAAGCGGAGCGAGTTTGCTCCACCCGCAAAGCTTTCTCGCTGAGACGAGCCGGCGGAGAGGGCCAGGCGTCATCAAGCGCCCCCTCCAAGGCCTTGCCTGGTGCCAGGCTAGCTTGTAGAGCCGGAGTTCCCCGAGCCGGAAGCTGAGCCTGACCCGGAACCAGAGCTGGACCCGCCCGAGCCAGAACTCGAGCCGGAAGTGCCTGACCCAGAGCTAGACCCGCCAGACCCGGAGCCTGAGCCGGAAGCGCCCGCAGCCGATCCCGACGATCCACCAGGCGAACCCGCAACCGATGCACCCCCGTTGGCCGTGCTGCCGCCCGCACCTGCTCCGCCGGCGCCGCTTTCTGCGCTGCCGCCTTTGGCTCCGGCACCTGCGCCGCTCTTTCCATAATCCGTCAGATAAAAGCCTGAACCCTTGAACTGGATGGCGGGCGCGGAGATCAGCCGTTCCACCTCACCTGCACACCGCGGGCACTGCTTTTCATCCGGAGCGCTGAAGCTCTGGATCTTTTCAAACGTTTGACCACACTGCTTGCAGCGATACTCGTACAGCGGCACCGTTTCACCCTCACATGCATTCTCCGATAGTGTCGGGCGGCGCCAGGGCCGCCTTTTCATTCTAAGGCAGCGCCCTACTCAGCCGCGGCCGGGCCGCCATTACTATCGAGTCGCACCAGCCGCACCTCGGCCACCGCATCGATGGCGCGAAGCGCGCGGATCAGCGCATCGGTCAGCACGCCCTCTGCCTGGATGACGGCGAGCGCCATGCCATGCGCCCGGTGGGTTTCTCCGGCGCGGCCCAGTGCAAAATTGGCCACGTTGACGCCGTGCTCGCCGATCACGGTACCGATGCGCCCGATCACGCCGGGTACATCCTGGTTGCGGAGCGCGATCAGGGTTCCTTTGAGCGGTGCCTCGATATCGATCCCGTCCAGCGCGAGCAGCCGTGCCGATGGTTCAGCGGCGGCAAGGTCTGCGCCTCCGCCGAGCGCATGGTGCAGCACCGTCGCGGTTGCGGCAATGGAGCGGCCGCCGGTATGGAGGGTGATGCGCAGTGCGCTCCCGGCCGCGCCGATGCCCCCCGGCGCCTGCGTCTCATGCACGCGGATGCCGCGCTCGGCTGCAACGCCGGCCGCATTGATCCGGTTCACCCCATCCGAGTGGCCGAGGACGCCTTCGATAGCGCTGTTGCGCACCAGCTCTGTCTTCGCCTCGGCCAGCCGGCCATAGTAAGCCAGGTCGATCCCTTCAAAGCCGGGAGCGGCATCTGTATCTGCGCCATGCACAAATTGCGCGAGGAAGCTGCCCAGCCTTTGCGCAGCTGTGGCAAACGGCGCGAGCTCCTGGTACTGCTCATGCGTCAGCGAAGGGACGTTGACCGCGTTCTGCACCACGCCCAGCTTGAGGTACTCGCGCACCTGCATGGCGATCTGGATGCCTACTGCCTCCTGCGCTTCTGCAGTCGACCCGGCTATATGCGGGGAAAGCAGCACACGATCGAGGCCGAAATACGCCGAGTCCTTGAGCGGCTCCTTGGAGAAGACGTCGAGCGCTGCCCCGGCAAGCTTGCCGGACTGGAGGGCTGCGACAAGCGCGTCATCGTCGATCAACTCCCCGCGCGCGCAGTTGATG
>CAXTPL010000078.1:6660-10001 GCA_964246065.1 uncultured Acidobacteriaceae bacterium | reverse complement strand
GCTTCATCGTTGCCAGGGTGGCGGCGTTCACAATGCCGTGCGTCTGCGGGGTCAGCCCGACGTGCAGCGTGAGGTAGTCGCTGGCTCGAAAGAGCTCCTCCATCGGCACCAGGCGAATCTCATTTTCGCGCGCGACCGAGGCGGCGACGAAAGGATCGTGCCCGATCAGCTCCATACCGAAGGCGCGGGCGCGGCGCGCCACCTCCAGGCCGATGCGTCCCAGGCCAAGGATGCCCAGGGTCTTGCCTCGCAGTTCGGCGCCGCCAAGAGATTTTTTCTCCCACTTGGCAGCGTGCATCGTTGCGTTGGCGCGCGGGATCTCGCGAGCGAGCGACAGCATCAGACCCAGCGTCAACTCGGCAACTGCAATCGCGTTTGCGCCCGGTGTGTTCATCACCACGACGCCGTGGCGGGTCGCCGCATCCGCATCGATGTTATCCACGCCCACACCCGCGCGACCGATCACGCGCAGCTTCGGCGCGGCCGCCAGCATTGCTTCATCCACCTGCACGGCCGAGCGAACGACCAGCCCGTCTGCGTCGGCAAGTGCGTGGGCCAGGCCTCCGGCTTGTTCTACGTCGTCGTGCGTGAGCACCTGCCAGTCGGCCTCGGTACGCAACACAGCAAGCGTTGCCGGGGAGACTTTTTCAGCGATGACAATCTTCATGTGCCGAGATCCTTTTCTCTTGTTGCGTGGATTGCCGAGGCCGACGTACTTACCATTTTCTAAGTCCGGATCGCTTCATCCTAGAGCTAAGCGAAAGCTTCTCAAGCCGCCGCGGCCCCCGCCCCTTTGGGCAACGGCGGGAAACACAAGCAAACCCCACTTTTTTTGCTGAGAAGCGACCCTCGGGTGAAACAAGCGCGTACCGGTGCGTGCAGGGTGCGTGCTTGTTTGCGCTTTACTTGCCACTCACCTTCCAGGCGCAGTGCGCCAGTGCGCGCCCGCATGGGCAGGTGGCGCGTGCCTCCACCACTTGCGCGCGCTCGGCATATACCTTTTGCGCCGCGGCCAGCGCCTGGCCCAGGACGAAGCCGGGCAGCTTCAGAGTTTCGACGGCGATATGCTCGAGCGCGCCCACGAGCGCAATCGTGTCCATGTAATCGAAGAGCCCGAGATGCGCGACGCGGAAGATCTTGCCCTTCATCTCGCCTTGCCCATTGGTGATGGTCGCGCCGAATCTCGCTTTCAGCTCCTTGACGAAGATGCCTGAGTCCACACCTTCAGGCGCGATCACTGCCGTGACGGCTGCGGCAGGCGCGCTTGGCGCGAAAAGCTTGAGCCCAAAGGCTGCGCACGCCGCGCGCGTCATGGCGGCACAGGTTTCTGCATTGTTGACCAGTGCCATGCGCCCGGCCGCCAAGTCGCCGCCGCCTTGTGCCGCGATGAAGTCAAGCGCCGCGCCGAGACCCGCGATCAGCGATACGGCAGGCGTATACGCCGACTCGGCCAGTTTGGCGTTCTTGCGCTCCTTGCGGAGGTCGAAGTAGTAGCGTGGGTTGAGCGAGATCTCCATCGCCTCCCAGGCCTTTTCACTTACGGACAGGTAAGCCAGCCCGGGCGGGATCATGACCGCCTTTTGCGAGCCGCCGATCAGCACGTCTACGCCCCATGCGTCGGCATCGAGGTGCGTGGTTCCAAGCCCGGTGATGGCATCGACCACCAGCAGGGCGCCGGACTCGGTTTCCTTCAACAGTTGGCCGACAGCCGGCACGCAATGCCGGATCCCTGTCGAGGTTTCGGTCGCCTGCATCAACACGGCGCGGGTTTCGATCTTCAATGCGCTGCGTACTTCGTCGACTGAGAAGGTTTCGCCATAGGGAGCTGAAACCACATCAACCGCGCAGCCGAAGGCCTTCCCCAGCGCCGTCCAACGCTCGCCGAACTTGCCTGCGGAGAGCACAAGGATCCGGTCTCCCGGCGAAGTCAGGTTGGAGACTGCAGCCTCCATAGCGCCGGTGCCGGAGCTGGCCAGCAGCAACACATCATTCTGCGTGCCGACAAACTCCTTGAGTTGCGCGAGCACGCGCTTGAAGAGCTCGCGAAACTCGGGCGTACGGTGGTGCATGTCGGCCGCGGCCATGGCAAACTGCGCGGCAGGGAGCAGCGGGGTGGGGCCGGGGGTAAAGAGGCGAATCTTGCGGATCATCAGTGAGGCCAAACCTTGCAGTGCGCGGAGTGTGAGGGTGGAGCCGCGCGAGCGTTCCGTGCGAGCGCCCTCGCGACTATTGTAGCGGGGCGTCCTTCCGTCGCCTCCTCGCTACAATAGGGAGTTGGCCTGCTGCCCGGCGAGGGCGCGGGCGCCAAGGAGCCGTGCGATGAGCGACCAGGCAGGATTAGTCAAACGGATCGACAGCGATGTGGTCACAGCGATGAAGGCTCGCGACGCCGTACGGCTTGAAACGCTGCGCATGGTCAAGGCCGCGTTTAAGAATCGCGAGATCGACAAGCGTGCCCCGCTTACCGAAGCTGAAGCGCAGGCCACGCTCACCACGCTGATCAAGCAGCGCCGCGAGTCGATAGACCAGTTCACCAAAGGCGGCCGGCCTGAGCTTGCCGCGAAGGAAGCAAGCGAGATCGAGCTGATTGAAACCTACATGCCCAAGGCCGCGGGAAAGGCCGAGCTGCGGGCCCTGGTGGAAAGCACGCTGGAAACCCTCACCGCCTCCGGCGAGCGGCTGGGCCCGAAAGAGATGGGCCTGGTCATGAAGGCTGTGCAGGAACGGATCAAGGAGCAGGGGATACGCGCCGACGGTCGCGAGGTAAGCGAACTCGTCAAGGCCGCATTAGCGGGATAGTAAGGGGTGCCGGGCAAAGCGTCTTTGCCGGGAGAGCAGCGCGGGCGCTTCTACGTCCTCAAAAACAAGACGAGCGAAGTGGCTTCGCGGGGCCGGTGCCAAACATCCAAGCCCGCGAAGGAGACAGGTATATGGAAGTTCCAACGCCCGGTACACAAACCACCAAGCTAGGGTTTCACGAGGATATCGTTGCGCCGTTCATCGGCCTGGTTGCGGTCAGCACCATAGCGTGGGTAATTGTTTTGGTGTTGCTGGCCAAAGATAAAGACGCGTAGCGCCGGGCTCCAGTGAGCAAAGATGGCACGCCGGCGGCCGCGGTGCCACTCAGCGGCGCGCCGGAAGAATCCGAACAAAGGTGCCCTCAGGCAGTTCGCCTTCCACCAGGTGAACGACTCCATTCTTGACAAAGCCGGTCACCTCGCGTGGCAGCTCCCTAAGTGGCGGTGCTGCCGAGGGTGCCTGCGCGGGCCGGCCCGAAGGCTGTTGCTGCGGTAGGGAGGTATGCTCTGCCGGCACAGGGCGTACCGCCGCACCGGCAGCCG
>CAXTPL010000078.1:0-6650 GCA_964246065.1 uncultured Acidobacteriaceae bacterium | reverse complement strand
CGCCAGGGTTGCGACGCGTACCGGCACCGGACGCACCGCAGCTGCCCGTCCGGTCCCGCGATCCATGGCCTCGTTCGCCAGGCGGTCGGCTTCCTTGTTCTTACCACGCAGCACATGCTGGATCTCGAACTTCTTCAGCTGCCCCGCACGGCGCTTTGCCTCCTCATACAGCGGCTTGAGATCGGGGCTGTTGACCCGGTACTGCCCCTTCATCTGCTTCACCATCAACTCGGAGTCACACACAACGCGCAAATGCGTATGCCCATGCTCGAGCGCAAAGCCAAGCGCCGCCAGCAGGCCGGAGTATTCCGCCACGTTATTCGTCTTTATGCCGAGAAAGTCGCTCAACTCTCCTACTCTGCCGCCATCTTCCGACTGCAAAAACACTCCGTACCCTGCGGGACCGGGATTGCCACGCGACCCGCCATCGCAGTACGCGATCAGCGCGTCCGCAAGGCTGCTTTGTTTTCCATCTGTCATGCTCCCAGTGTAAAAGGCTTGCGAAGCAGGAGCGCGAACAGCCGCCGCGACAGCTCCCGCGAAGAGGCTAAGCCGCAGCCTGCCGCTCCGCCCGGAAGACGCTCCTGCGGTGATCGGCTCGTGTGGTCAATCCTTAAACAGGCTGCCTTCGCTGCCCCGGCGGCTCCGCGGTTCCGGCCTTCGCGCCGCCTGGCCTGGCACATCGGCAGGCGGTTGCGAAAGTAGCCCGTGGAGCTCCCGGAGCTCCTGGCGGAGGCGTGCGAGCCGCGCCATGGCCCGTCCGGTCGCCCGTTCAGCCTGCTCGCGGGCCTGCATCCCTTCAGCCGTTTCTCCCGCCGGCGCCAGCGGCAGCTCGGGCTGGGGGCTTTTTGCGCTATTCCGCTGCTCCCGGGCTTCGGTCGCAAACACCTGCCGCGCCCCGGCGATGGTGTAGCCTTCTTCGTGCAGCAGCCGCTTGATGCGCATGGCCTGCTCTACGTCGCGGCGCCGGTAGAGCCGCTGGCCCGTCCCGCTCTTTTTGGGCGCCAGCTGCGGAAACTCCGTCTGCCAAAAGCGGAGCACGTAGGCCTCGACCCCGCACAGCTGCGCCACCTCACCGATGCGGAAGTACAGCTTGTCAGGAATTGTGTCAAAGGGAGCGCCGGGTAGTGCTGCCTGCTTGGCCATCGCTTGGTGTCTCACCCCAGGGGACCGCTCGGGAGCTGCCGGCCCGCGCGGAAGACCCCTGCGCGCGCGCTGAAGCAGCCTCTTGAGCGCCAACCCTTGAACCCGGCGGGTGCTCGTCGTCCAGTATAGCCAGCAGTCTAGCCAGAGGGCTGCCGGGCATAGCAACCCTCTCGCCGAGACAAACGAAAGAAGCGCCGGGGCAAGGCAAAGCGCTTCTGCGCTTCGCCTTTCCGGTTAGCGGGCTTAGCCTGCGCAGAGGCCGGCGCACTCGCCCCTTGCCGGGGTTTCTCGGCCGGGCGAGCCGCGCCTCCGTGCGTTACGCGGCCTCCTGCTTCAGCGTGGCCATGTCAATTACATACCGGAAGCGTACTTCACCCTCCTCCACCTTCTTGTAGGCGTCGTTTACATCGGCAATGTCGATGATCTCGATATCCGGCCCTATCCCATGTTCTGCGCAAAAGTCGAGAACCTCTTGCGTCTCAGCAATGCTCCCGATCAGTGACCCTCCGACGGAGTAGCGATGAAACGCCACAGCCTGGTTGTTGACAGGCGCCATCGGCTCGAGAGCGCCGACCAGCACCAGCGTTCCGTCGTGCTTGAGCAGGGGCAAAAACGGATTGATGTCGTGCTTTTCAGGGATCGTGCTCAGGATAAAGTCAAGGCTCGCCTTGTGTGCCGCCAGCCCGTCTGCGTCCTTTTCGAGCACTCCGGTCGCGCCCAGCCGCTGCGCTTCTTCCAGCTTTTCCTTGGTCGAGGTAAACACCACCACCTCGGCGCCCATCGCCTTGGCCAGCTTGGTTGCCATGTGGCCCAGGCCGCCCAGGCCGAGTACCCCAACGGTTTGCCCCGCCTTCACGCCCCAGTGCTTCATCGGCGAATAGGTAGTGACCCCAGCGCACAAAATCGGCGCCGCTACCTCCGGCTTCAACCCTGCCGGGATCTTCAACACGAAATCTTCCGGCACCACCACGTTGCTCGAGTACCCGCCATACGTGTTGTCGCGCCCATAGCTGTTCTCGCCCCCAGGCGCGCCCTTGGCAGGAACCATCGGGCCGTTGTAGGTTGCCAGCCAGCTGTTCGGACCTTCGCAATAGTTCTCTTCTCCGGCCTTGCAGTGGGCGCACGCGCGGCAGCTATCGATCATGCAGCCGACCCCGACCAGGTCGCCCACCTTGTGGCGCGTCACGCCGCTGCCGGCTGTCTTGACCCGGCCCACAACCTCGTGACCGGGCAGGCACGGGTACACGGTATTGCCCCACTCGTTCTTGACCTGGTGTATGTCCGAGTGACATACGCCGCAGAACAGCACTTCTATCTCGACTTCGTTCGGCTTGGGGTCTTCCCGCTCAAACTCAAACGGCTTCAGGCTGCTGAACGAATGTTTCGCCGCATACCCAACAGACTTGATCATGGCAACGCTCCTTGGGGAGAAGTAGGGAGTACAGGCGGTTTGGATGCCGGTTGAGGGGCTCGCTCAAACCAGCGAGCCCGCAGGCAAAAGGTGGCAGTCTGCGGCAGGAGAGGGCGCGGCCTATCGCGCCCATATCGAACGCGTTCAAAATTACTTGCAAAGGGCTCGGACCAGGGATATTTTTGAGTTGAACATGTTCAATACTCTGCGCCCGGAGGACTTCCACTCATGTCTCTCGCCCGCTATTCCATCGACAACCATGGGCGGACCCTGCTGCGACACCTGCTGCGACAAAGGGGCTTTGCGTCCCGGGCTGCCGCGTTGTGATCGTCGCTCCTGCTTCTGAGCCGTTCCGCAAGGCCGACGAGACCAGGGCACGCATCCTTGAGGCGGCGCTCGCCACCTTCCGCCAGCGAGGTTTCTGCTCGAGCACGATGCGCGAGATAGCCGCCGCGGCGGGCGTTGCCACGGGAGCGGCCTACTACTATTTCGACTCAAAGGACGCGCTGGTGATGGCCTTTTATCAGCGCGCCCAGGAGCAGATGGGTCCTTCGCTCGACGCGCTGCTCGACAACAGCCGCACGCTGGAAGACAGGCTCGCGGGCATCATCGGCTACAAGCTCGAGTATTTTGCCGACAACCGCAAGCTTCTCGGGGCCTTGACCGCCCACATCGATCCTTCGCATCCGCTCTCCCCCTTTAGCCAGGAGACCGAGCCAATCCGCGCCCAGGATCTCCACTTCTTTGTCCGGGCCGTGCAGGAGTCCAACGTCAAGCTTCCGCGCAATCTGCAGCCCTACTTGCCACGGCTGCTGTGGCTCTACCAGATGGGCCTGCTCCTGTTCTGGGTCTACGACAACTCGCCGCAACAGGAGCGCACGGCTGTGTTGCTCGCCAAGACCTTGAAGCTCATCGTGCTTACGCTTCGTCTGGCGCGTCTGCCTTTGCTTGGTCCCGCGCATCGGCTGGCGGCGGATCTACTGGAGGTGATCTATGGCAAACCCTAACGCGGTCCCGCTTGCGGCCACGGGCAAGCGGCTGCGCATCGTGCTGCCCGGAGGAAGCGGGCAGGTCGGCCAGATGCTCGCCAGGCACTTCCATTCCGGCGGTCACGAGGTCACCGTTTTGTCGAGGGAGCCGCGAAGGGAGCCGCGATTGGCGCCTTGGACGGTGCTTGCCTGGAACGGGCGAACGCTCGGGCTCTGGACACAGAGCCTCGAAGCTGCCGATGTCTGCATCAACCTGGCAGGCCGCAGCGTGAACTGCCGCTACACGGCGGCAAACCAGGCGGAAATCCTTCACTCGCGCGTGCGCTCGACCGCGCTCCTGCAGGAGGTGATCGGCAGCCTGGCCCATCCGCCACGCGTTTGGCTCAACGCGAGCACGGCTACCATCTACCGGCACTCGCTTGACCGGCCGATGGATGAAGAAACGGGTGAGTTGGGAGGGGGCGAGCCCGGTGCGCCCCGGAAATGGGACTACTCCGTCCACGTAGCGAAAGAATGGGAACGCGCGTTTTTTGCCGATCCGACCCCGCGCACGCGCAAGGTCGCCCTGCGTACCGCCATCACCTTTCACGCAGATCGGGGCAGCGTCTTCGCCCTATTGTCCACGCTGGTGCGCGCGGGTCTCGGCGGAAGCGATGGAAACGGGCGCCAGTTCGTGTCCTGGATCCACGAGGTCGATTTCCTTCGTGCCATCGATTGGCTGATCGCCGAGCAGAGCTTCGCAGGTGTGGTCAACCTTGCCGCTCCTTTCCCTTTGCCGAACAGCGAGTTTATGCGCGCACTGCGCAAGGCATGGCATCAGCCGATCGGCCTGCCGGCTTCGCGGTGGATGATCGAAGCCGCAGGGTTTCTACTCCGGACCGAGTCCGAGCTGGTGCTGAAGAGTCGATATGTGATCCCCGGCCGACTCGCCGCCGCCGGCTTTCGCTTCCGCTTTTCCAGCTGGCCACAAGCCGCCGAGGATCTCGTCGAACGCTTCCGGCGCTCCTGCGCGCGAGGATAGCGCTAGCTGGCCGGGTGGTAGTCCATGTGGGTGAGATCCTCGATCAAACCCGGGCCAGTCGGCTCCCAGCCGAGTGTTTTCCGGGTCCACTCGCTCGAGGCAGGCATATCCAGCCCGGCAAAGTACGCAAACCAGCCAAAGTGTTCGGCGGCATCTTTCGGATCGATGGAACGGACGGGCACGTTGAGTCCCTTGCCGAGCGTTTCGGCGATTTCGCGCGCGGAAACACCTTCTTCCTGCACCGCGTGGTAGACGGTGACGCCCGGGCCGGTCTGCTCTACGGCGAGACGGTACAGTTGGGCTACATCGTGCAGCGGCGCCGCGGCCCAGCGGTTGGCGCCATCGCCGACATACGCGGAAACGCCCTTGTCGCGCGCCAACTGCGTCAGCAACGGCACCAGGCCTTGCTTGCGTGTGTCATGCACCTGGGGCAGTCGCACGATCGCGATGTGGACCCCGCGCTCGGCTGCCGCCGCCGCTGCCTGCTCGGGCTGGCGCGGGATGGAGTCAGAAGCCGCCGGCGGATCGCTTTCGGTGCGCAGCTGCCCCGGGCCGCCGCTTACCAGCCCTGTTCCGGAGGTGACCACCAGCAGCTTGCCGGGCTCGAGCGCCGAGCCGATCGCCTCGATCGCCTTCCGCTCGGCCGGCGCCATTCTCCGCGAACTTGGAGAAGTCGTGGTTGAAGGCCAGGTTCACCACGGCATCCATGCCTGTCGCCCCGCTGCGCAGGCTGGGGAGGTCTTCAAGGTCGCCGCGGTGGGGCTCAACGCCTGCCTGCTGCAACTGCTCGGCACCGGCGTCGCTGCGGGTGAGCCCGCGCACCTGGTGGCCTGCGGCGATAAGTTCCTTGACAAGTTCTGTACCGATAAACCCAGTGGCTCCAGTAACAAAGATTCGCATCGAGATGTTTCCTCCTGCTGTTTGGCCTGGGCCGCCGGACCCCTCCCGTGCGGGGGGATGCAGCGTCGGCGTGAGCGCCCTGAAAGCGGAGGCAATCTCCGCATACGCACCTACATGTGCACCTACGACATGAAAGAAGCGGAGACTCCCTCCGGTTGCAGAAAGATTTTGTAAAGTTGACCTATGTTGAAAAAGCAGGCTCGGTCTCCCCGATCGGACACGCGCACGCTGCGCGCGGATGCGCAAAAAAACCGGGAGCGCATTCTTGACGTGGCACGGCTGGCGTTTACCCGGTATGGGGCCGAGGCGACGCTGGACGAGATCGCGCGGCGGGCGGGGATCGGCTCGGGGACGCTGTATCGGCATTTTCCTACGCGCGATGCGCTGATCGAGGCCGTGTACCGCAGCGCGGTTGAAAAGCTGACCGCGGCCGGCCAAAGGTATGCCGCCGCAATGCCGCCCCTGGAGGCGCTGCGTGCGTGGATGCTCTTGTTTATCGATCATGTGGCGGACAAACGGCTGATTTGGCCGGCGATGGAGACTGTAGCGGGCGGCGCGATGCGGCTGATGGAAGGCACCCGCGGAGATATCTACGGCGCGTTCCACGGCCTGGTGCTGCGCGCGATCGAGAGCGGCGCGCTGCGGACGGAGATGGACCCGGACGACCTGGTTCGAGCCATGATCGGGGTGTTCCACACAACAGCGATGCCGGGCTGGGAGGCAAGCGCGCGCAGGATCGTGGACATCCTGATCGCGGGCGCCCGTCCGCCCGCGAAGCAGGCAGAGGCGCTGCTGCCGGGGCGGAAAAAGGCGCGAAAGGCGGCAGGGCCGAAGTGAGCGTGCGAGGCGGCCCTGTTGATCGCATGCCTTAGCTGACTACGTGCGTCTGGAGGTCGATGGTGACCTTGTCGTTGGGGGCCTTGACGGTGGTGCCGTCGGAGGCGGGGTGGTACTCGACCACCATTGTGGTGGCGTTGACGAGGATGCGCAGGTACCCGTAGTTGGTGTCGTCATAGTTTTCAAAGGTCAGGGTGGAGTCAACGACCAGAGGAACGCGAATGGGGGCGCCGTTGATGGGACGGATGGTGCTGAGGCCGTGGCCGCCGTTGCCGGCGACGAGGTAGGGGATGGTGAGGTTCGTTTTGCCGGGGTCGACAGTGCGGGTAAAGCGCTGGTAATTATG
>CAXTPL010000077.1:11677-15884 GCA_964246065.1 uncultured Acidobacteriaceae bacterium | reverse complement strand
CGGCCGGGGCAGGCGGCAACCCATCGCTCCCCGGCGACCTGATCGTGGTCGCCTCCATGGTCGTTGCGCTGGTCTACCTGCTGCTCAATAAAGTGCTACTGCGGACCCACTCCGCGCTGCGAGTGACGGCCTGGGGCATGCTCGCCGGCACGGCCATGCTGGCCGCGATTGTGCTGCTGCGCGATGGTCCGCCGCCGGTGCATGCGCTGCGACCGGGCGTGTGGGCGGCGCTCGCGGCGAGCGGGGTGCTCTGCACTGCGACCACCACGCTGCTGTGGAACTGGGGCATGCGGCAGGTGCCGGCCTCGCGTGCAGCCGTGTTTCTCAATATTGAACCGGCACTTGGCTCGGCGCTCGGCGTGTGGCTGCTCGGCGACCGGCTCGGCCCGCTCACCTGGGTCGGCGGCGCACTCATCCTGATCGCCGCGGTGACCCTTACCAGCAGCGGCCAGGCCGACGCCGAGGTCGTGCCGGAGTGAAAGGCAAAAGCTGCCGGCGCGGGGCGGCGGGCTCCTGCCCGGTGCGGTAAAGCCCGTCTTGCTGCCGACGGTGTACCCGCCGCGAGCGGCTGTCCACGCAGCCGGCTTAGAGCTCCAGCGCGTGCTGCGCCTCAAGCGGCGACGCGGCCAGACCACTCTCGCCGGCCAGCGCCATGACCAGCCGTTCAAGCACCAGTCTCTTGTCCGGCGGGGAGGAGCGAAGCTCAAGATCGGCGCGGGCGATCAAGCGCAGCGCGCGGGTCAGGTCGCGACGCGACTTGTAGCGCCGAGCCTGGCGAATCAGGTCATCGGCCGCAAACGGCGGCATGCGGAAGCCCTGCCACAGCGCCTGCCAGATGGCGCGGGAGTCGCGTACGTTTTTCTCAAGGATGACGAGCATCTGCCGGTAGGTGCGGGCCAGCATGTAGAGGTGGCCGATGGCTGCGTCCTCGCCGCCGTCCGAAGCATTCAAAAGGCCGTCTAAAAGCAGCAAGGCCCGGGCCTTGTCGCGCTGCGAGATAGCGTCGGTAAGCTCATAGAGCGAGCGCTGCTTGGCGCCGAGCACCATGGTTTCCACATCGCCCAATTTGATGAGTGGAGCGGCAGGCGCCGGCACACCCTCGCCTGCGGCGCCCCCGGCCCCGGCAACTGCAAATATCGGTGCTGAAACATACAGCAGCAGCTTTTCAAATTCGGTCGCTATCAGCATCATGTCCGCACCCAGTGCGTCGGCAAGCTCCCGCGCCGCGGGCTCCTCTATCCGCGCGCCATGCCGTTTGGCCTCGCCCAGCATCCAGCGCACCGCGTCTGCTTCGTCAGGCCGAGCCAGCTCCACGATGCCGCACCAGTCGCCGAGCGTTTCGCGCAGCCGGTCAAAGCGGGTTTTGTCGTCCATCTCCATGCGACGCACGTCGCTGGGGATGTGCAGGTGATCGGCGACAAAGACCAGCAGCGCCTGCGGATTGGGCGAGCGGAAATAGGCGTCTATCGCGGCAAACTCTTCTTTCTTGGCGCCACGTCCGTACAGGGTCTTCGGGTTGCGGATAAAGATCAGCTGCGCGGGCGACATGAGCGAGGGCGTCTGCGCGCGGTCCAGCACCTCAAAGATGCTTGTCTCTGCGAGATCGAAGTCGGAGAAGCAAAAGTCGCGCATGCCCTCCGGCACAACCGCCGAGAGGAGCGCTCGCCGGCAGCGCTCGTAGAGAAACGTTTCATCCCCTGCCAGTACATAGCCCGGGCGCAGCTTGCCGCCGGCAACCTCGGAGAGGAAGCGCTCCGTCGATGCGAAGCCTGAGCCCACCTAGAACGACTCCAGAATGTCAGAGACAAGACTCTGCGCGAAGTCGCGGGACAGCCGCTGAACCGCCGCAGGGTCTTCCTGGATAAAGCTCACCAGGTCTTGCGTGGTCTGGTACTGCTGGCGAAAGACGTAGCTGTTGTTCTGATAGAGCGTTCGATTGTTTTTGTCTAGCACCGTGACGCGGGCGCCCACCGTGACCAGGAAGCTCGAGCTCTGGTTTGTGGTCGAGTCGTAGGTCAGGGGGAAGACAACGAAGCTGGTAATGTCGCCGCGGATTACCGCATCGGCCGCGCCCGGCTCGTCTGAGGACTCAACCCGATACGGGGTGCGGCTGGTGAGCTCTTTCAGCACGGCCTCGGTCATCGTGAGTTCCACGTGATAGGCCTGGGTGTGATTGCGAAAGGTCGGCACATCGACCAGGTGTACCGTCTTCGGCAGGTGCACCGCGGCGCCAGCGCTGTGATAGCCGCAGCCGGTGGCGGGGAGCAGAGCGGCCAAGGCCGCAGCCAGACCCAAAAAGCGACGGCCGCGTTCATAAAACGATCCTGGTACGGGGTGCACCCCGCTATTGTCGCAGATCAGTCTGCGTGCGCTGCCTTGGCGTTATTGGCGTCAGGCTCTTTGTGGGCGCTGTTCGCGGGGGCTTCGTTGTAAAGCGAGTTGAAGAGCCGCCGTGTGACGCCGTAGCACTCGCAGGCTGCATTCTCAAGGTTTTCGCGATCGAGAATGTGCACCTTGCCACGCCGGTATTCGATCAAGCCACTCCGCTGCAGGGCTCCAGCGACAATGGTGACCGTGGAGCGGCGCGCGCCGAGCATCTGGCTCAGGAACTCCTGGGTCAGGCCCAGATAGCTGTCGCCCACCCGGTCGGCAACCATGAGCAGCCAGCGAGCCAGCCGCTCTTCCACCTCGTGCAGACGGTTGCAGGCAGAAAGCTGCTCAAGGATGAGCGTTTGCTGTTGTACATGCTCCAGAACACAGCGGCGCAGGGCAGTTCGCGTTTCAAACTCCTGCTGAAACCGGCGAAAGCTCATGCGCAGCCCCGCGCCTTCAATCTGCATAAAGCAACGAGTCGGCCCGGTGTGCGGCCCCAACAGATAGATGGCGCCAAGCATCCCTTCGCGACCGACCATGCCCACCTCCACCGCCTCGCCCTCGGTCATCTCTGTGACCGTGGAAGCAGCGCCGGAGGTTAAAAAGAAGACGGAGCGCGGACGGGCTTCAGCCGAAAACAGTTCGGTGGACAAGGGCAGGCTGACCGGCTCCAGCAGACCCAGTAAAACGTTGCGATCCTCTTCAGGCAGCGCATCGAGCAGACGATTCGTAAGGGGGCGGTTCATCGCGCAGCAATCTCCCGGCTGGTACCTGCGCAAGGGACTGCCGCCGTTGATGCGGGGTGAATTGCGAAAAACTATGTCAACTCCTTGGAGCCTATACCTCCGGAGATACAGTCGGTGACACGGCATCGAACATAGCGCGCGAATAGTCGAGAAATAGAAGAGCCGCGTCCTCGAAGGTGGCCAGGCAAGCTCTGCAAGCATGGCGGTCGCCACCACCAGGGGATCAGGCGCTGCCCTGATACACTGGCGGTACTGTGGCAGAGCTGGTTCCTTCCATCCTTTCCGCCGATTTCGGCCGTCTCGCCGAGGAGGTCGCGGCCGCTGAGCGCGGCGGCGGCACCGTGATCCACGTCGATGTGATGGACGGCCATTTCGTCCCCAACATCACGCTCGGCCCCCCCGTGGTGCATTCGCTCCGCAAATACACAACCCTGCCGCTTGACTGCCACCTGATGATCGAGAACCCGGACGATTTTATCCCTGCCTTTGCCGAGGCCGGGGCGGACTGGATCGGCGTGCACTACGAGGCGTGCCGCCACCTGCACCGGACCCTGGAGCTGATCGAAAGCCACGGCATGAAGCCAGGAGTGGTGATCAACCCGGCAACCCCGGTCGATCTGCTCATCCCTGTATTGCCCATGCTGCACCACTTTCTGGTGATGAGCGTGAACCCGCGCTTCGGCGGTCAACGGTTCATTCCCTATTCCTTGTCCAAGATTCGGCAGCTGAAAGACCTGCGCGCGCGTATGGTGCTGGGGTACCGGATTGAGGTCGACGGCGGCGTTGCTCACGACACCATCGCACAGGTCGTCGAAGCAGGAGCGGAGCTGCTGGTGGCAGGCAGCGCGGTCTTTGGGCAGGGCCACGCCGAACGGGATGGGCGTGCACTGCTTGAGGCGGCGAGAACGGCGTCTGAACATCTGCGGCTAGCCTGAGAGGGTCCGGCGCGAGTTCCTTTCGCCGGGAAATGATGCCGAACGGCGAGCCAACCGGGCGCCGCAGAGCATAGAATCAAGCACGAACCCACGTTTGTTATGCCGTGAGAGCCGCTGTGTTTCAGTCGCCCTGGTCAGCCGCGAGTCCGCTCC
>CAXTPL010000077.1:736-11667 GCA_964246065.1 uncultured Acidobacteriaceae bacterium | reverse complement strand
CCCCGACTCTCCCTGAGGTGATATGCGCCGTAGCTTTCTCCTGATCCCTGCCTCGTACCTGGCACTTGGCCTTTGCTGCACGCTTGCCGTCCCGGGCCATGCACTCGGCCATAAGAAAAAGAAGAAGAACGTCGACCTCAGCTCCAATCCCATGGCCGACGTCAACTCCAAGCAGCCCGATAAAGAGCTGTACGACAAAGCGATGGTCGCGCTCAAAAAGGGCCGCTTTGACGTAGCCCGGCTCGACCTGCAGACCCTGCTCAACACCTACCCGGACTCGGAATACCAGATGCGCGCCAAGCTCACAGTGGGCGACACCTGGTACAAGGAGGGCGGCACCGCGGCCATGGCCCAGGCCGAGCAGGAGTACAAGGACTTCATTACCTTTTTCCCAAACACGCCCGAGGCGGCCGAGGCGCAGATGAAGGTGGGCGACATCTACTTTGCGCAGATGGACAAGCCCGATCGCGACCCGCAGAACGTGGTCCATGCCGAGCAGGAGTACCGGCAGATGATGCAGCAGTTCCCTGACTCGCCGCTGGTGCCGCGCGCCAAGCAGCGCCTGCGCGAGGTGCAGGAGGTGCTGGCTCAGCGTGAGTTCGAGGTAGGCCAGTTTTATGTAGGCCGAGAAAACTGGGCCGCGGCCATTGCGCGCCTCCAGACCGTGGCAGATACCTACCCCTTGTTTTCGCACTCTGACCAGACGCTGATCTCCATCGGCGATGCGTATGCCGCGCAGGCCCAGCTGGCGCAAAGCCTGCCGCAGCTCCCGGCGCGCGCCAAGGAGGCGCTGGTAGCGGCCTACAACGACCGTGCCGCGGCCGCTTGGAACGAAGTCGTGACCAAGTACGCGATGTCAGCCCATGTGGAAGATGCCAAGGACCGGCTGATCGCCATGGGCCGCCCGGTGCCTGAGCCGACCGCAGCGCAGATGGCCGAGAGCGAGGCCGAAGAAGGCAGCCGCGTGCCGGTGCGCATCAAGGACCGCTTTACGCTGCTGCTGCAGCATGGGCCTTCGACGGTCGAGTCCGCGCGTGTCGGGGAGCCGTCCATGGCCGATCCGGCGCCGGTGTTGGCACCCGCCGTCTCGGCGGAAACAGTGGCCAACTTCAACCTCGCCATCAAGGGCCAGCCGATCCCGGCTATCGGTGCCGCGTCGGCGGCTGAGTCCGCTGCCATTGCCAACGGTACGGCGCCGCCGCGGACCGGCCAGCCCGCCGCCATCACGATGGACAATGTCGGGTCCAGCTCCGGAGGCAGCACGGTCGGCGCCGAAATTGTCTCGGCTCCGAGCGGCTCCGTGGTCAACAACGCTCCGATTGACTCCGGCGTAGGTGGAGGGGCAGACCCGAATGCGGGTGCGGCTACCGGCACCGCGGCACCCGCGGGCGAGCCTGCTTCGAGCTCCGTTCCCGCCGCCGGCGGTGGGTCGAGGCCGGTTGCCAACCCCATGGCGGTCTATGGGCTAACCGCCCCTGTCGGGCCGAACACCGCGGCGCCCTTGCCGCCCATCGACAAGCCTGCAGCGGCCCAGGACCAGATCAACGACGTAAAGAGCGGCGGCCCCGCGCAGGTAACGACCGGGACCGTAGCCGGCAAGCCGAAGAAGAAGAATCCCAAGCCTTCGTTCGATAGCAAGGACGAGTCCTCAAGCAAGCACAAGCCCAAGAAGGGCATCGACAAGATCAACCCGCTGTAGCTCGCTCGCTCAGCCTCAAAAAAGGGCCGCCTCGTGCGGCCCTTTTCTTCTCCGCGGCAAGGGGAGTCCGCCTCCCCTGCCCACTCTCGCCCGACCGAAAGCCCTCCGGGCGCGCAATGCTATCGTTGAGGAGTCAGCTTTTTCTTGCCATGCCACACGACCTTCCCAAGACCTACGACCCTGCCGCGATTGAAGATCGCTGGGCTGCCTACTGGGTGGCCGAGCGGCTCTTCGACAGCCCTCCGGCTCCTGCCGCTGGCCAGGCCGCCTTCTCCATGCTGCTGCCGCCGCCCAATGTCACCGGGCGCCTGCACATGGGGCACATGCTCAACCAGACGGAGATGGACATCCTGGCGCGGTGGCATCGCATGCAGGGCGACTCGACGCTTTGGCTCCCCGGTACCGACCATGCCTCCATTGCTACCCAGATGATGGTCGAGCGCCAGCTCCTGAGCGAAGGCACGTCGCGCCAGGCAGTCGGTCGCGAAGCCTTCCTGGCACGCGCGTGGCAGTGGAAAGACACCTACGGCGGCGCCATCCTTGAGCAGATGAAGCGGCTTGGCGCCAGCGTGGACTGGTCGCGGCTCTACTTCACCATGGACGACACGCTTTCGCTCGCGGTCAAGGAAGCCTTTGTTCGCTTGTTCGAACAAGGGTTGATCTATCGCGGCACCTACATCGTCAACTGGGACCCGGTGCAAGGCACCGCCGTCTCCGATCTTGAAGTGGCGCACGAAGAGCGCATCGGCAAGCTCTATCACGTGCGATATCCGCTGGCCGACGGCACGGGCTCCATCGTCATAGCTACCACCCGCCCTGAAACGATGCTGGGCGACGTTGCTGTCGCCGTAAACCCGGCCGACCCGCGCTACACAGCCGCGGTTGGGCGGATGCTGCGGCTGCCCCTGAGCGCATTGGGCCAGGGGAGCGAGGAGCGGGAGATACCCATTCTCGCCGACACCTGGGCAAGCCCGGAGTTTGGTACCGGCGCTGTCAAGGTGACCCCCGCGCACGACGCAAACGATTACGCGATTGGCGAGCGGCATGGGCTCCCAAAGCTGTCCATCATGGATGCCGAAGCCAGGATCGCTTTGCCCGGCTCCCCCTACCATGGGCTGGACCGTTTTGCCGCGCGCGAGCGCATCGTCGAAGATCTGCGCGCGCTTGGACTGCTGGTCGAGGTGAAGGATCACCCCATGTCCATCGGCTTGAGCCAGCGCACCGGCGCGGTGATCGAGCCGCGGCTTTCTACGCAATGGTTCTTGCGTACCGCCGACTTTACCGACGAGCAAGGCGTGCGGCGCGCAGGGCTGGCGCGTAAGGCGCGTGAAGCAGTCGCACCGGCCGAGGGCGAGCCTGCCATCCGGTTTACCCCTGACCAGTACCGCAAGGTTTACCTGGACTGGATGGACAACATCTACGACTGGTGTATCTCGCGGCAGCTTTGGTGGGGCCACCCCATCCCTGCCTGGCACTGCAGTGCATGCCAGGCGATCACGGTCGCGCGGGAAACGCCTTCCTCGTGTGTGCACTGCGGCCAAGCAGCGCTGACCCAGGATGCGGATGTACTGGACACGTGGTTTTCTTCAGGGCTGCTGCCGTTTACCGTCTTTGGCTGGCCGGAAAAAACAGCGGACCTCCAGGCGCTTTATCCCACCTCGCTCCTGGTAACGGGTTTCGACATTCTGTTCTTCTGGGTGGCGCGGATGGTCATGCTGAGCACGCACTTTATGCTCGAGCAGCCCATGGCCGACGGCAGCCCGCGCTCCCTTGCCGAGGCGGTTCCTTTTCGCGAGGTCTACATCCACGCGCTTGTTCGCGATGCCGACAAGCAGAAGATGTCCAAGACCAAGGGCAACGTGATCGATCCGATAGGGATCGTGAAGCATTACGGCACCGACGCGGTTCGTTTCACGCTTGCCTCCATGGCCTCTCCGGGCACCGATATCGCCTTTAGCGAAGGCCGCACGGAGGGCTACCGCGCCTTTGCGAACAAGATCTGGAATGCGGCGCGCTTTATCTTGATGAATGTCGATCGGGCGGACGAGGTCGGCATCGTCGTCGACCCGCACACGCTTGCGTGCGCGCCGGCACCGCACGCGGACGCGCCGCTTGAGGCTCGGTGGATTACCTCGCAGCTCCACGCAACCGTCCGCGAGGTACATACGGCGCTGGCCGAATATCGTTTCCACGAGGCCGCTCACCTTGTCTACCAGTTCTTTTGGGGCGACTTCTGCGACTGGTACCTGGAGATGGTCAAGCTGCGGCTCGACTTTGCGCCGGGCGCTGACCCGTCCGCCACGCGTGCGGCATTGACGACCCTGCTCGCGACCTTTGAGGCTGCGCTGCGGCTGCTTTCGCCATTCATGCCTTTTCTTACTGAAGAGCTTTGGCACGCGCTCTATGACGGCGCTCCGCCTTTCAAGTCGATCGCGCTGACGCACATGCCGGACGCAGGAGAGATCGACGCTGCCGCAGTCGCCGAGATGGAGCTTTTACAGGAGCTGATCACCACCATTCGCGTGGCACGCAAGGAACTTGCCATGCCGGAAAAGCTCCCCGCGGAAACGCGGGTGCATAGCTCGGACGCCCGCCTGCCGCTGCGCATGCACGAGGTCGTGTTGCAAAAGCTGGCATTTGTCTCTGTACTCAGCACCGAGGCAATCGATCTGGCGCGACCGCGCAGCGCCACCGCGCACTTCGATGTGCAGGTTCTCTTTGAAAGGGTCGTCGACCCGACGATGGAAGGCGCTCGCCTCACCAAGGAGATCGAGCAACTGCAAAAAGCCATCGACAACGCCGCCCGCCAGCTTGGCAATGAGAGCTTTCTCGGCAAGGCGCCGCCGCAGGTGGTCCAGGGCTTACGGACACAGCAGGCGCATAATAGCGCCCTGCTGCAGAAAAAGCGCGAAGAACTCGACGCACTTACGGCAAAAAGGTAGCGATCCCGATGGACTGGAAAAGCAGGCGCGTCGAGGCCATCCTCGAGCAGGCGCTGGTGGAAGACAAAGCAACAGAAGACGCGACCACCGCGCTCACGATCGACCCGGCCCTGCGCGCCGCGGCAACCGTGCTCGCCAAACAGGACTGTGTCGTCTCCGGCCTGGGAGCCATTGCCAGGATCCTCGAGATCTTTGCGCGCCTGGACGGCAACCGCAGCGGGCGCTTTGAAGTTATCTCGCACCCGGAGATATTCGACGGTGTGCGCGTGAAAAAAGGCCAGCAGCTCGCCGTCATCCGCTCAAATGCGCGCGTGATTCTTGCCTGCGAGCGCGTCATCCTCAACCTGATGCAGCGCATGAGCGGCATCGCCACGCTTACGCGGCGCTACACCGATGCGGTCGCCGGCACGGGCACCACCGTCATCGATACACGCAAGACCGTGCCCGGCCTCCGTATTCTCGACAAGTACGCCGTTACCTGCGGCGGCGGAGAAAATCACCGGCTCGATCTGTCAGACGGCGTGCTCATCAAAAACAACCACATCTCGCTCGGCGGCGGCGTTGCGGCCGTGCTGCAGCTGGCCCATGAGCGTCGACTTCCCGGGCAGATCATCGACATTGAAGTGCGCAGCTTTGCGGAACTCGAACAAGCGCTGGACCATCATGCCGAGTCGATCCTGCTCGACAACATGACGCCGGCCGAGGTGAAAAAAGCCATCGGTATTGTGCGCGGGCGCGGGCTCACCCTTCCAATCGAGGCCTCAGGCGGCATCGAGCTTGCCACCGTTCGGGACTACGCGCTGGCCGGCCCCAACTACATCTCAGTAGGTGCGCTGACACACTCCGCCGTAGCGGTGGACCTGAGTATGCGCATCGCGGCGGAGCGCTAGGCTTCCCCGGTGACTTCTCCTGCACAGCTCACACGCCACTACGACGGTTACGATCTCCCGGCGCTCGACCGCGCTCTGGCTGCAACTCCCTTCGCGGGCAAGCTCCACCACTTCGCCGAAATCGACTCAACCAACACCTGCGCCATGCGGCAGGGGGCAGCAGGCGCCCCGCACGGCAGCGTATACCTGGCGGACGCGCAGACAGCCGGGCGTGGGCGCGGAGCCCATACATGGGCTTCTCCGCCGGGCACCGGACTTTACCTGAGCGTGCTGCTGCGCCCCGCGCTCGCGCCCGGCGATGCGCTCTGGGTCTCCCTCGCCGCAGGCATGGCGACGCTGACCGCAATCCGTGCCGCCACCGGCCTCGTCGCTGACCTGCGCTGGCCGAACGACGTCTTATTTGGCTCGCGCAAATGTGCCGGCATCCTGACGGAAATGCATGCCGAGGCGACGCGCGTCCGGTATCTCGTCGTTGGCATCGGCATCAATGTGCACCAGCCCGAGTTTCCACCAGAGCTGGCGGGCGCGGCTACCTCGCTCACGATGCAAGGCGCGCAGACCACGCGCGATGCGCTGCTCATCGAGCTGCTCACCGCACTCGATGAAGAAGTGGCGGGGCTGACTGGGAGCCGCCCGGCAGAGGCGCAACTGCGCTTGCGCGAAAGACTTGAAGCTGCCTCGAGCTGGATCAGCGGCAAGCAGGTCACGGTCGATGAAGGGCAGGCCGGGGACGGGTCCAGCTTTAGCGGTGTAACCAGCGGCCTGGAAGCACGCGGATTTTTACTTGTCCGCACCTCGACAGGTATGCGCACCGTGCTCTCAGGCGGTGTGCGCGCAATGGAGGCTTGAGATGCTGCTGACCCTGGACGTGGGCAATACAAATACCGTGCTGGGGGTATTTACGCATGGCACCCCCACCGAGCCCGCGCACCTGCTCGCCGACTGGCGCATCACCACGCAGCGTGCCCAAACAGCCGACGAGTATGGCATCGTCTTTCTCAACCTGTTCGCCATGCGCGGCATCGACGCGGCCTCGGTAGACAGCATCATCATCTCCTCCGTGGTGCCGCCGCTGGACTCTACCCTTCGCCGAGTAGCCGAAACGTACTTCAAGCGCAATCCGCTGTTTGTCGAGCCGGGCATCCGCACGGGGATGCCGCTGCTCGTCGACAATCCTGCGGAGCTGGGCGCCGACAGGGTGGCGAACGGGGTCGCCGCGTTTGCCAAGTACGGCGGCCCGTGTGTGGTCGTGGACTTTGGCACGGCTACTACTTTTGACGTGATCAGCGCCAAGGGCGAGTTCCTCGGAGGCGCCATTGCGCCCGGTCTCGGGATCTCCTCCGATGCGCTGTTTGCACGCGCAGCGCGGCTGGCACGCGTGGATGTGCGCAAGCCTGCGCATGCGATCGGCACCAACACTGTTACAAATATTCAGTCCGGCCTCTTCTTCGGCTACCTGGGGCTGGTAGACGGCATCCTCGAGCGGATCGCAGCGGAGCTGCCGGCCGCGCCTAAAATCATCGCGACCGGGGGATTGGCGCGACTGATCGCGCCGGAGTCGCGCTACATCACTGATACCGACGACATGCTTACGCTGGAAGGGCTGCGGCTGATCTACGAGAAGAACACCGGGGAGCGGCGTGGGCCGCGCCACGAGGCTGCGGCCGGCACGCCCGGGGTGTAAGCGTTGGCTAACTACTTCAACTACTTCACTGAAATAGAAGAGTGCTTCCAGCAGCGGCGCGGCTCCCTGCTGCTGCTTTCAACGCTGGACTGGGCTCTGATTGAGAGCTGGCGTGAGGCCGGCGTACCGCTGGCCGCGGTGCTGCGGGGCATTGCCGCCGCCTTTGACAAGCGCGATGCCCAAAAAGCCGGCCGGCAGCGGCGCATCAACGGCCTGGCCTGGTGCGCGCAGGCCGTGATGGAAGAGGCCGAGTTGCTGCGCGATGCAATGGTCGGCGCAACCGACATTGAAGACGCAGGCACGCCGGCCGAAACCGGCTTTGAGCAGGCGCGCATCGTCGCTCACCTGCATACGTGTGCGCAGCAGTTACTTAAGCCCGCTTTGCAGCCGCTGGTCGCCGCATTGGCAGCTGAAACTGCGTCGCGGCTGCACATCCTTGCGGCCGAAACACAGGCAGCACCTCCCGCATTGGAAGAGCTGGACCGCACTCTGTCTGCTCTTGAGGAGAAGCTGCTCTCCATGCTGCTCGCCACCGAGCCCGAAGCAGCGCTGGTCGCCCTGCGCGAACAGGCCGCGCGAGAACTGGCGCCGTATCGGCGGCGCATGCAGGCGCTCCAGTTGCGGCAGATCGAGCAGCAGTTCCTACACAAGCGCCTGCTTGAGCGCTACGACCTTCCGCGTCTCAGCCTGTTCTACATGAGCCAGTCATGAAGCGGGGAGATTTGCTGGAGCTGCGCATTGAAAAGAGCGTCTACGGCGGCGACGGGCTGGGCCGTGAAGCGGGGCAGGCGGTCTTTGTTCCTTTCACTCTGCCGGGCGAGCTCGTCACCGTCACTGTGACACAAGCAAAGTCCGGCTTTGCGCGCGCCGCGCTCTGCTCCATCGAGGAGCTTTCCCCTGAGCGGGCTGAGCCTCCCTGCCGCCACTATGGCCTTTGCGGCGGCTGCCACTACCAGCACGCGCAATACTCCGCACAGGTCGCAATCAAGGCAGCCGTCCTTGGGGAGACGCTTTCGCGCGCACAGCTTGGGCCGCTGCCCTCCATCACCACGCACGCCGGGGAACCGCTCGGCTATCGCAATCGCATCCGGCTGCATCTTGACCCGCTAAGTTCCGCGCTGGGGTACAGGGAGCGGGCTTCGCATAGCTTGCTGGCTGTTGAAGAGTGCCCGATAGCAGCCCCGGCTTTGCAGCAGGCGCTCGCTGCATTGCGACCCCTCTGTGCAGCGCACGCGAGCGGACGCTTGTTCGGCGAAATCGAACTCAGCGTCAATCACGACAGCTCCGAGCTGCTGATGGCACTGATCCTGCGCCCGGGCGCCGAGGCTCGGGCCGCTGCTGCTTTTCTGCCCGGCTTTTGCCTCTCCCTCGCCCCGCTTCTTCCTGCACTGCGAGGCGCCGGGATCTTTGCGCCGCCGGCCGCCCCCGCTGCGCGCAAAGGCGGCAGCGCCGATAAGGACGGGCAGCTGGAAAGCTCGACAGGCGAGCCGGGTAGACTGCTTGCAAGCTGGGGCACGCCGCGCATGACGTATCGAGCCGGCGGCGAGCAGTACCAGGTCAGCCTGGGCGCATTTTTCCAGATCAACCGTTTCCTGGTGGATACCCTGCTCCACACGGCCACTGCCGGGCGCCAGGGCACACTGGCGTGGGATTTGTACGCGGGCGCCGGGCTTTTTTCGCGCGTGCTAGCGCAGCAATACAGCCGCGTGGTGGCGGTGGAAGGCGCGCCGATTTCCGCGCAGGATCTGCGAGTCAACCTGCCATCTCCGCACCGGGCGGTAGAGAGCGGCACGGTTGAGTTTCTTCGGCGAGCGGTTGCGGAAGCAAGAAACAGCCCGAAAAACCCATCGCCGCCCAGGCCTGACTTCGTCCTCGTGGACCCGCCCCGCGCCGGCCTCGGTCCTGAGATCACCACATTGCTGGCCCAGGTTGGGCCACCGTCGGTTACCTACGTTTCCTGCGATCCGGCTACGCTCGCCCGCGACCTGCGCGCCTTGGTAGCATCGGGCTACTACATCGAGCAATTGCGCCTGATCGACTTGTTTCCGCAAACCTTTCACCTGGAGGCAGTGGCGACGCTCGCCCGCGGTTGACCGTCTGCGTGTACGAGGCAGACCAGGCGAAAGCAAGCTCGCTGCCGCGCAAAGAGGGGTTTACACCGTATGTCAGTCGCAGCGCCCAGCCTGCCGCGCACCCTGGCTCCGCCTCCGGCGGCGCTTGCACGGGAAGCTGCGACCCTGCGCAACCGGGCACACGCCCACAGCCGGCCGCGCGCCCGGGGGAGCTTCACGACCACTCCGGCGCTTTTTGCAGCAGTTTGTCTCGCCGGAGGAGTTTTGGCTGCGGGGCGCTGGTGGTTCAGCCCGGGCTGGATCTTCGTCGCACTCCTGGCATGGATCGGGCTAACGGCTCTAGCGGCGCTGCGGGCGGTGCGCATCGCACTCCTGCCGGCGGGGCTCGCGTTTTTCTTTCTCGGCATCCTGTGTGCCGAGTTGCAGCCGCAAGTCGATCCGCAAGGTCAGCTCGCGACCCTGACCGATGACACCGAGCACCTGGTCACCGGACAGGTGGTGCGCGCTGAGCCCATGCACCAGACCAGCTATACCGCTTTTTTCGGACATAAGACCCGCGAAGAGCAGACGCAAAGGGTAGATCTCCGGCTGGATACCGGCGACGGGCATCCACTCACGGGCGGCTTGCGGCTCACCGTGTACGCTCCTTTGGCGGGCACGCTGCCGTCGCTGGCGTGCGGTACGCGGCTGCGCGTTGCCGCGACGATGCACCGCGAGCAGCGCTATCTCGATCCCGGCGTTTGGGATACAAGCGCGTACCTCCGGGAGCAAGGGGTAGGTGCAGCAGGCTCAGCCGGCGCGGACCGGGTCGCCGTGCTCGGCTCCAGCCCGCCAACGCTTGCCTGCCGGGCGCACGTGCTGCAGACGTTGGCAAGCGCGCGTGTTGTGTCTCTCGCAGCGCTGCCTTTGGAGCATCACCTGCCTGCTTTTCTGCGGCTTACGACCGAGGACGCGAGTATGCTCACCGCCATGCTCACGGGCGATCGCACCTACCTGCAGCATGCCACGCGCATCGGCTTTGAGCGCACCGGCAGCTTTCACCTCCTGGTCGTCTCAGGGATGCACCTGGCCATCTTCGCCTCGGTCATCTTTGTGATCGCACGCCGGCTGCGCCTCGGCAAACTCGGCGCCACAGTTGCCACTCTGACGCTTTCCCTTGCGTATGCGTTCTTCACGGGCTTCGGCCAGCCGGTGCAGCGTTCGCTGTGGATGGTTGCGCTCTTTCTCGTGGGGCGCCTCATCTTTCGCGAGCGTTATGCCCTGCAGGCTCTTGGCATAGCCTCGGTCTGCCTGATCGCATGCAACCCGCGCGCCCTCCCGGCTTCCAGCCTCCAGATGACCCTGCTTTCCGTCGTCGCGATCGGGGGCATTGCAGCAGGTCTGGCCGATCGCAGCATCGCGCCCTACCTCCGAGCCGCACGAAGCTTGTGGCTGCCGGCGCTCGATCCCTCCCTGCCTCCCCAGCTGGCCCAGTTTCGCGTCACGCTCAGGTTGCTTTGCGAGCATCTCCAGCCGGTTTCCGGATCGTTTGTCGCTCGCAAACTCTTTCCCTGGCTCGTGCGTACTGCACTCCAGGCAGCTGAACTGCTGCTCTTGTCGCTCGTCGTCGAGCGCGCGATGGCGATGCCCATGGCGGTTTACTTC
>CAXTPL010000077.1:0-726 GCA_964246065.1 uncultured Acidobacteriaceae bacterium | reverse complement strand
GCATCACCATGCTGAGCTTGCCGGTCAACTTCCTCATCGTCCCGTTCCTTGGGCTGTTGGTGCCGGCGGCGCTCGCTACTTTTGCGACTCTGCTGGTCTGGCCCGCGGGGGCGGTGCTGCCGGCCGCCGTCGCCGCCGGGCTCCTCCATGTGGTGGCGGGCATCGTCCGCTTTTTCGCAAACATGCATGCGGGCGACTATCGGATCCCGGCCCCTCCCACTCTTCGCATTGCTTTGTGGATCCTGTTTATCGGCGCTTCTGCCTGGCTGGTGCGGCGCAGCCGCTGGGGAGCCCTCGGCGGGGTAGGCGCGCTCCTTTGCGCAACCCTGCTCGCCATTGCGCCGCAGACGGTGCGCCATCGTGCGGGCTCGCTCGAGGTGACGGCTATCGACGTCGGCCAGGGCGATGCCCTGCTTGTGATCACTCCCGACGGTCGCTCGCTGCTGGTCGACGCGGGCGGCATCGCCGGCGCACCTGAGACGAGCAGCTTCAACATGGGCGAAGATGTCGTCTCGCCCGTGCTGTGGTCGCGCGGCATCCAGCGGCTCGATGCGGTGGCTATCACCCATGCGCATGCCGATCACATCGGCGGCATGCCGGCGATCCTGGCAAACTTCCATCCGCGCGCGATTTGGGTGGGCAACAATCCGGCATCGCGTGAGTATGCGGCACTAACCGCGGACGCTCGCGCACTCGACATCCCTATGAGCCGCCATAGTGCGGGCG
>CAXTPL010000076.1:5353-16052 GCA_964246065.1 uncultured Acidobacteriaceae bacterium | reverse complement strand
TGTGTTAGGCACGCCGCCAGCGTTGATTCTGAGCCAGGATCAAACTCTCGTTTAAATCCTACTCGGCAACTCTTCCCAGGACGGAGGTCCGGGACAGAGTGCCAGACTGCATCGCGCTCGAAAGGCGATGCAGCTTATAACTTAGTGAGAATGATCAAACCAGATCTTCTTGCATTCTCACGATTGGCATGTTCAACCTGATTTTCAAAGATCCAACCGGTGACCACCTGAGTGGGCCGTTTAGGATCGGGATCCGCAATCGCTCCGTAAAGCAGACTGCGTGTCCTCGAACTTGTTGCGCTGTGTGCTGCGCACTAGCTGAGCTTATCTGAGCAGCAGGCTGTTGTCAAGCAGCTTGTTTCCCTGCCGGATCCACTTGAGCCGCTCTTTAGCTTTCACTTCACCCGAGGTCTCTCCGCACAAGGTGCGTAGCTTGCCGCGAGGGGCGCACACAAACGCTAAACTTGAAAGATCGTTCTCCGCCGAAGCGGAGACGGGCAATATTGCCCTGAAGCGGGTTTTCCGCATTGCAATGGATTGTTCGCACTGGAAGGTAAACCTTCTGGGCCTATTGGCCGTCGAACTGCTTCTTCGCTCATCGCTTGTATCCAGATGATGAGGCAGGAACTCGGTCCGGCCTTGCGAAGCCTACATCCTATTGCTTGACTCCGGCGTTTCTTCACGCCTTGATCACTCTAGCATTGCTCTTCAGTCTGTGCAAGACGCCTGTAGGCAGCCTCGAACCATCCCTGAGCAACTCTCCAACCTTATCAGCACTCGGCTCGTCTTGCAAGCGTCGAGCGCGTCCTCACTAAACCGACGCGACAACATTTCCAACCATACCACCGAACGAACCCGGCGGCAACAGCCTAGCCGTCTTGTTTTACTAGCTTCGCACCATCTGCAACTGCCCCGAACCGTTTAAACTGTGCACTGTCGCGCAGCCGCTCGTCCGCATTCGCCTGACAAATGCGAGACTAACAACGCCGCGGCGTCGAGGCAACTGTTGAAAAGCTCATGCCGCTGTTGAAAAGCCACCTGCGCCTTGTTGGCGCGCGAACGCGACTCTCCACCTTCAATGTCTTGTTCCCTGCTCATTCCTACTCGACGACCTGCTTTGCAATCACTCCTAGATCCGTCAAGCTGTTGACAAAAAACTGCACGGCCAAGGCCACCAGCAGCAGGCCCATAATGCGCACCAGGATCCTGATCCCTGTCTCGCCCAGCAGCTTCTGCAGCCGCTCGGCCGCTCCGAGCACCCAGTAACTCACCAGCGCGGTAACGCCAATCGCGCTCAAAATGGCAGCCCACTGCCAGTAACTGCTGGCCTGGCCGACCATCACCATCACGCTTGAGATCGCGCCCGGCCCGGCCAGCATCGGGATGCCCAGCGGAACAATTCCCGCATCTTCCTTGTGCGAAGCCTCTTCAGCCTCATTTGAGGATTCCTGCGTGGGCGACCGCTTGGCTTCAAGCATATCGATGCCGATCAACATCAGAATCAGCCCACCGGCAAACTCAAACGCAGGCAGCGTGATTCCAAACATTTTGAAGATGCCCCGCCCTGCGATAGCGAAGCCCGCAAGCACAATGAAACACGTCAGCGACGCCTTGCCCGCCATTCGCTTGCGCCGCGCAGGATCGGCCCCCTGCGTGATCGCAAGAAACGATCCGATAGCCGCAAACGGATCGACAAGAAAGAAGATCGAACTTAGCGCAAGCAGCGAAAACCGCACATAGGTAGAAGAGTGCAGCTCACGCAGCGCTGTGGTAGCTGGCCCGTACATACCTGCACCTTACCTCACTTGCGGTCCTTGCGACAGGGTACCCAGGGCACCCCCGATCGCTCCTCCGCTGTGCGAGCTCCTACAGCTCGGTAATGCTCAATAGATTTCCATCGGGGTCCTTGAACCAGGCAATCTTCGCTCCTCCAGGCGCCATCCACACGCCATCTTCATCCTGTTCGACAAAGGCAAATCGCTCCAGGCTTACTCCGGCCGCACGCAGTCTCCGTGCCGTCGAAGGAGCGTCTTCCACCTGCCAGCCCAGCACCGTATGCGGCTGAGGATGGACCGCCGCCACAGGCGTCACGCGCAGCATTACCCCGCCTACATCGAAAGCCATGGCAAAAGCATCCTCGCTGACTAGGCTCAGGCCCAGCGTGTCGCGGTAAAAAGCGCGCGCCGCATCCGCGTCGCTTACACCCACAAAGGCCATCATCTTCGCTAGCGAAAGACCGGCATCAGCCATAAAAGCGCCTCCTCTTCTGCACCGACCAACTCTACGCCACGGCCCTGCCGCGCGGCGGTCCCACGGTGAAGATCTGCGCGCTAAGCAGCCGGTATAATCAGGCAGCCTTCCCTCTCAAGGAGCCACATACCACCCATGCCCATCCAACCTACTGCAAACATCTGGCACAACGGCGACCTCATCCCCTGGGAAAAGGCGCACATCCACGTCATGAGCCACGTGGTCCACTACGGCTCTTCGGTCTTTGAAGGCATCCGCTGCTATACCCAGCCCGAGGGCGCCGGCGTCTTCCGGCTTCGCGAGCACATGCAGCGCCTGCTTGACTCAGCCAAAATCTACCGCATGCCCGTGCCCTACTCGCTCGACCAGCTTTGTTCCGCTGTCATCGATGTCATTGAGGCCAACAAGGTCGCGCCCTGCTACATCCGGCCCGTGATCATCCGCGGCTACGGCGAAATCGGCGTCAACCCCAAGAACGCGCCGGTCGAGGTCTACGTGGCGAACTTTCCCTGGGGCAAGTACTTCGCAGACGAGCACGCCGGGGCCGACGTGTGCGTCTCCTCCTGGAGCCGCCTCGCGCCCAACACTATGCCCTCGCTCGCCAAGGCCGGCGCCAACTACATGAACTCGCAGCTCATCCGCATGGAAGCCGAAGCCAACGGCTACTCGGAGGGCATTGCGCTCGACGTCAACGGCTACCTCTCTGAAGGCTCCGGCGAAAACCTCTTCATCGTGCGCAACGGCACGCTCTACACCTCTCCGCTCGCAAACTCGGTCCTCAACGGCATCACCCGCGACTCGATCCTCACGCTCGCCCGCCAGCAGGGCATCCCGGTCGTCGAGCAAGCACTCCCACGCGAGCTGCTCTACATCTGCGATGAAGCCTTCTTTACAGGCACCGCCGCTGAAGTCACCCCGCTACGCTCCGTTGACCGCATCACCGTCGGAAACGGCAAGCGCGGGCCCATCACCGAACTACTTGCAGAAGAGTACTTCGGCATCGTCAACGGCACTCGTCCCGACCGCTTTCAATGGCTCACGCCCGTCAACGTGCCCGTCGAGCAATCCGTCGCTTAGGCGCTTCGCAACCCGGCACCAGGTACCATCGGGCTGGTGCCGAGTACACGCACTCCTCCAGATCGGCGCTCCATATTCCGCGGCCTTCTTCTCAATGTGTGCCGGAGAGCGGAACGCCTTCGCTCCCCGGGTCATCGCCCACGTACCTGGGATACGATCGCGCCGTGCTCGCTTGAGTCGAAGGCGCTATCCTCCTCGGTGCTGAATGCCCGGTGCTTGACCATAGGCGTTCCCACTCAGCCCTTGCCATGACTTCTACACGCCCGCGACAAACAGGCATGATAGGCGGAGGCTCCTCTCTTCACCGTGCTGGTCCGGGATAGAGAGAGTTCTCGAGATCGGCGCGCCGCTCCCCCAGCTTGTTCGCCATCACAGCCGCTTGAGCTTGCTCCATAGTGAGATCCTTGGTCGCCACCAGCTCTTGGTAGAAAGGCTGCCGTCTGGTTGTCTTGTCAGAGGGGGAGTTCAACACACCTTCAGTGCTCCTAAGTGTCAAGCACACCTTCCGAAAGCAGGCACACCATGCCCGCTCTCTCAAGCGCGTAGAGCCTGTGGTTTTCGTTTGCGGCGGTCTCGAGGTCGCTAAGGTCCGCCATCACCTGCAAAGCAGTTCTCTTGTTTGTTGCCATACTCCTGAGCAGCGGGAGTGTTGAGTCGATGCCTTCATAACTGCTCGAAGCGTCCTTGCAACGCGCAAAGCAGCGCTCAGCACTTTGCGGCGACAATTCACGCTTTAGATCGAGCGACGGCCATAGCGTGCTCCAGGCCACGGAGCAAGTCAAGCACCTTTCGAAGAGTGTGCCGACGCGGCGGTGAGCACCTCGCCACCGATCTTTTGCCCCCCACCCGTTCCGGGCGAGGTCGTATCAAGCGGCGCACCCGTGCTCGCATCCCGTACCCCTGGCTGGTCCTCCCACCCAGGCAGCTCCTGGCTGCCGGTAATCAGGCGCGAGCCGCGCGTGTAGAACAGATACGTCCAACCCCACTGCGCCAGCACCGCCAGCCGGTTGCGGAACCCGATGATAAACACCAGGTGCACCAGCAGCCAGGTCATCCACGCGGGAAAACCTCCCCATTGCGCCTTGAACGGCCACTCGATGTTGGCCACCGCCGCAAACCGGCCAATGGTGGCCATATCGCCCTTGTCAAAGTAGTGGAAATGCGTGCGAGGCTTCCCCTTCAAATCCTCCGCAATCATCTCTGCGGCGTGACGGCCCATCTGCATCGCGGGTTGCGCTACGCCGGGCACCTGTTTCCCATTCTGCTCAAAATGAGCCAGGTCTCCGCAAACAAAGATCTCCGGATGCTCTGCCGGATTCAGGGTCTCGTTCACGAGCACATTTCCATGCTTGTCGACGGGCGCGCCCAGCAGCTTGCCGAGCGGCGAGGCAGCGACACCGGCGCCCCAAAGCGTCACGATCGAGTCGATGCGCTCCCCGCCTTTGATCATCACGTAGCTATCTTTGATCTCGGCGACCTGCTTGCCCGTGTGCACCTCCACGCCCAGCTTGTTCAACTGCGCAATCGCCTTCTGAGATAGACTTTCCGGATAACTGGGCAGGATTCGAGGGCCGCCTTCTATCAAGACCACCCTGGATTTTCGAGGGTCGATGTGGCGAAAATCCTGATTGAGAAAGTATTTTGAAATCTCCGCGATCGCCCCGGCGAGCTCGACCCCCGTCGGCCCTCCTCCGATCACCACAAAATGCAGCGGCGGGTGCGATCCCGTCTCTACCACCTGCCGTTCGGCTAGTTCAAAGGCCAGCAGCACCCGCCGCCGTATCTCCGTAGCATCTTCAAGCGTCTTCAGCCCGGGCGCGCATTTTTCCCAATCATCGTGGCCAAAGTAGGAGTGCGTCGATCCGGCCGCCAGGATCAAATAGTCGTACTGCACCTCGGCACCGCTCGCCAGAAAAACTCTTCGTCGCGCCGTGTCGAACCCGCGCACCTCTTCCATGAAGACTTCTACATTGCGTTCCGCCTTCAACACCGTGCGTATCGGCGTGGCGATATCGGCAGGCGAAAGCACTGCGAGCGCTACCTGGTAAAGCAGCGGCTGAAAGGTGTGGTGATTGCGCCGGTCGATCAGTGTCACATCAACCGCCATCTTGCCGAGGCGCTTGGCCGCCGTCATACCCGCGAATCCCCCGCCGATCACGACGACGCGCGGCCTCCGTCCTTCTTCGGTCGCCGCTACCTGGTACGCCTGTGCCTCCCGTGCAGTCCCCATTGCCAACGCCTCTCCTCCGAGCAGCCAGGCCCCAGTAGCAGCCGGGGCCGGTACTCAGAAAGATGCGTAAATCGCGGCGCTCGACACCTTTCTTCCGCCTTTCCCTCGTCTCATGGATGTTGTGCGATCGAGAAGACGAGCGATCCCTGCAGCCCTGTCGTCGCATTGACCAGCAGCGTCGCAGGCTGTCCGCCCCCTGTCAGCGGAGTCAGCGTGACCAGCCCGTTCGCGTCCGAGGTGGCTGTCACGGTCGCAGTCGCCAGCGTCTCCGGCGTCGGACAGCGTCCCTGGGTGCCACACGGTGCCTGCCATGCCTCCAACACCTGGTAAAAGTTCACAGTCGCACCAGCCAGAGCATGTCCGGCTCCGTCGGTCACCTCCAGCACAACAGGAGCAGGCACCGCACTGGCCGCCAGCGTTTGGCCCACGCCGCTGATCGCCGTAAGCGCAGGCAGAGACAGCGGCACACCGTAGACGGTAAAGGTCGCGCACAACGAGCTTGCCTGCGTTTCACAAGCCTGCAAGGTCGCCGTCGCCCCGGCGCTGATCGGGCCGACCGTCACCGTGGTAGAAGCCTGGCCGCTCCCATTCGTCGTGCTGGAGCTTGCCTGGACGGACATCGCCGCACTCCCGCTCGACCAGCTCACCCCCGCATTCGATACGCTCGACCCTGCGCTCAGCACCACTGCGATCGGCTGCCAGCTTGCCGTTCCTCCCGCCGCGACATACAAGGCCGGCGTCACCGCGGAAATGGCCGGAGCGGCGCTCCCGCTGAACTCTGCAACCACGCTCGCGCCGCTGGTCAGGCTTGCGCTCACCATCGTCGTCTGTGTGCTCGTGGGCGTCAGCATGACCGTGGCCACACCGGCTCCATTGGTCAGCACCCCGCAGGTGCTCCCGCAGCTCATCGTCGCACCCCCTTGTTGCAGCGCGAACTGCACCACTGTATTTGCCGCGGCGGTCAGGTTATCGGCGCCCATCACGCGCACCGTAAAGGGTACGGGCACTCCCTGGCTTACCGAACCGGAAGGCGCACTCATCACCCCGATCTGGTCTGTCCCGAAGGCGTCATAGCTCAGTCCATCCAGGATGCTGGCCGTGCCCAGGGTTGCAGGATCGCTCACCGTAAGATTCACCACGCCCTGCGCGCCGTTGGCAGCCGGCGCCACGGCTGTAATCTCGGTAGGCGCCACGCTGGTCACCACCGCCGGCACACCATTGACAGAGACCATCGCGCTCGCGCGAAAGCCCGTTCCGTGAATCACAATAGGGCCGCCCGGGGAAGCCAGCCGCGGGGGAAATACGCTGTCGGCATACAACACCCTTGCGTGGTACACATAATCCGGGCGCCCGTCTCCACGCATGTCAGAAAATGCAATTCTGATCGGTCCATCCGAGTCGGTGACGGCGTTCAGCGTCGACAGTCCCACCTGCGCGCCGTTGAAAGGCCGGGTGCTCGCCACGTCCGGCAGTACGCCCAGCGGGTCAGCAGCCGTCCACAGGCCTATCATCAGCCCGGCCTTGTTGGCTGTCGGCAGTCCGCTGTCATCAACGGCCAAGCCTTCTACGGTGAACAAGCGGTTGGCCTTCGCTGCAAACTGGTACCAGCCCGTATGGCCGTAGCCCGTCAGGCGCGCAAGCCACTCGCCGTTGCCCGGCAGCGCATTCGGCGCCGCCTCGGTTCCATCGTCGGTGTGCGTTTCGCTGGCTGAGTCGGCTATCGTCACAGTCTCTGTCAGCGCCGTGCCGGCAGTAAGCTGCGAAAGCAGCAGCACGGGCATCGTTCCTGAAGGCGTAACCTGGTCCGACGTATAAGGCCCCACTGAGAATGCGCCCGTGTACGCTGTATCCACCGGCTCGAAGCTCAACTGGTAGTCGTTCGCTGTCACACCGGGCGGCAGCGGCACGCCGCTCAGATCAAAAAAACCCTCTTCGGCTTCATCGTCGGTGCCAAAGCGGTCTAGCTGGTTCCCTTCTGCATCCGTCTGACCTTCTACAGGATTGCCCGCGCTGGCATGAAAAGACACCCCGCTGACCGCGCTCACCTGGTATCGCGCATCCGGCTGCCCGCTTGTCAGCGGCGTCAACAGCACGTTCACGCCCTGCATCCCCTGCCCATGTTTGAACTGGATCGTTCCCTGGATCGAGATCGTCTGCTGCGCTGTAATCTGCTTGTTTGAGAAGGACCCGATATTGGCACTCGTCACCGGGTACAACCGGTTTAGCCCTGCAATATCGTCCAGCCGCAGCGACAACGGATTTGGCAGGCAGTTGTAGTTGTTCCCCTGGCATTGCCGCTCATAGGCATGCATGATCGGCCAACCCTGCAGCCCTTCGCTGGTGGTCTGCGCATGCACAAACATGGCGTCGTTCACCTGCGACCAGTCCAGACCCAGAATGCGCCCAAACGCCCGCACCATCTGGTACTGCATCAGCGTAGTTTGCGCCGTGCTTGTTGCGCAGCGCCCATTCAAGATCATCAGCGCATGCACAATGGTCCCGTTTGCCGCCAGGTTATCCACCTGCGTCATGATTCCATCCTGCGGGCAATTGCTCGGGTCGCTTGCTCCCGGACCGTAAATCGCATCGATGACGCTTCCATCTACATCCTGGATCACCCCGAGCGGCCTGTTCGTCGCCGAGGCCTGCACATCGGACGGCAGGGTTGCCCCCGTTCCATAACCGCTGTTTGCCGTGACATTGCTGCTGTTCACATCCTCGGCAAGGGTGCCGCCCATGGCAATCTGCACAGCGGCCGTCGCGACACTGTTCCACACCGCCGCCGCCTGGTTCAGCATGGAGATTGTCTGAGCCTGCGAAACCTGGCTGCTCAGGCTGCCGCCATCAATGTAGTACGACACCACACCCCCTGCCCAAACCACCGGCAGCCCCTTGGCGGCAGGATTAAACGTGTTGACACCAGCCACCCAGCGAGGCCCGCTCGCCCAGGCAGATCCAAGCCCATAAAGCGCCAGCAGCAACAAAGCACACACGCGCAGCAAGCGGCTCACCCCCGGCTGTACACGCCCGTCTTGACGCAGCTTGGCGGGGACGCAACTCCATACAAGAGCAACCTTGCAAAAGCGCTGGATCATGCTTTTCTCCGGCGGCCGTGAAGCCCTCCACGGCACAACGCAACTCCATTCCGCCACGTTTTAAGCCGTGGCTCACAGGAATCAGCGCCCGCGCCGAAGAGTGGTTTTCAGAGTGGGAGAGAAGGCACTGCAGTGTCCCTAAATGGGCCAGCCATGCAGCAATATTTATCTCAAGAAAGGCCGCGCTATCTTTGAAAGTTCCAGCCGCAGCCTTTTGTCCGCCACATCGGCTCCAAATGACTCACTCGGCGTGGCGAAGGCTAGCCTGCCCAAACGGAATCCAGGCAGATCAAGACCGATCCAGGCAGATCGGGCAAGCGCCGCAAGTCCGGCCCGGAAGGTCAGGCGAAGTCTTAAATCTCAGGAAAGAATTCAAAGAAAGCCTCGATGCTTTGGCGGAGCTGCGCCTCGATCTGCTCACGCGTCCCTTCAAGCAGATGCATCGTCACCCGAGCCTCGTTCCCGTTCTTCAACGCGATCGGAGCATCGCCTACGCTCCCCACTTCGTCTGCCGGCAGCAGCCGCATCCCATACACCAGCGCCAGATTTGCCATAGCTCCATCCTACCCCGCCGACCCTGCCCCGTTCGCCTACACAATCGATCTATGCCCCACGCAGCGGCATCCTCTGCTCCGCCGCATCGCAACGGGTGTCTGCTGCATCTACTGCTTCCGGCTGCCGTGCAGTTAAAATCAGGACACCGCATCATGTCAGACACGATTCGCAACACCGTCATCCTTGGCTCAGGCTGTTCCGGGCTAACCGCCGCCATCTATTCCGGGCGCGCCAACCTGCGCCCGCTGGTGATTGAAGGCCATGAGCCCGGCGGCCAGCTTTCCATTACCACCCTGGTTGAAAACTTTCCAGGCTGGCCAGAAGGCATCCAGGGCCCTCAGCTCGTAGAAAACATGAAGATCCAGGCAGCTCGTTTCGGCGCCGAGTTCAAGATGGGGCACCTGGTCTCCGCCGATCTTTCGCAGGCTCCCTACACGCTTTCCTTCGGGAAGGAAGTCGTTCGCACCCACACGCTCGTCATTGCCAGCGGCGCCTCCGCCCGCTGGCTTGGTCTGCCGTCCGAGCAGGCCCTCATCGGCCATGGAGTAAGCTCCTGTGCTACCTGCGATGGCTTCTTCTTCAGCGGCAAGGAGATTGCCGTGGTTGGCGGCGGCGACTCGGCCATGGAAGAAGCTCTTTTCCTGACCCGCTTCGCCACCAAGGTCACGCTGCTCCACCGCAGCGACACCTTCCGCGCCTCCAAGATCATGCTCGATCGCGCACGCGAACACGACAAGATCGAGTTCCGCACGAATGTCGCCATCGAAGAGGTTCTCGGTGTCGAGGAAAAAGAAGTGCGCGGCGTCCGCCTTCGCGATAGCCGCACCAACGAGTACTCTGACCTCGGCATCAGCGGACTCTTCCTCGGGATCGGCCACGAGCCGAATGCCAAAGCCTTTGCCGGCCAGATCGATCTCGACGACGACGGCTACATCAAAACGCACGAGCAGGTTTTTACGCGCGTTCCCGGCGTCTTTGCCTGCGGCGATGTGCAGGACCGCCGCTACCGCCAAGCAATAACTGCCGCGGGCTCGGGCTGCATGGCCGCGCTCGAAGTGGAAAAGTACCTTGAGGAGCACGGCAAGTAAGTTGCACCCTTCAGCACTAGGAAAGCCATGCCCGGCGTAGCCGAAAACCTGCTTAAAGTAGAAGACGAAATTGGCGAGGCTTGCCGCGCTGCCGGCAGACCACGAGAAGAAGTGCAATTGGTCGCCGTATCGAAGACGCATCCGGTCGAGCTTTTGCTCGAGGCAGCAGCCGCCGGCCAGACCGTCTTTGGCGAAAACCGCGTGCAGGAGTTTTCAGTCAAGCGCCCGCTGCTTGAGTCCGCAGGTTACGCCGTCGCACAGCAGCCGCGGGCGGGCGCAGAACCAACACCACCAACGCCTCTCGGCCGCCTCGACGTGCATCTGATCGGCCACCTGCAAACCAACAAAGCCGCCAGCGCGGCCGGGCTCTTTACTGCGATCGACACGTTGGATTCCCTGCGTCT
>CAXTPL010000076.1:0-5343 GCA_964246065.1 uncultured Acidobacteriaceae bacterium | reverse complement strand
CCCGTTGGCCTGATGACGATTGCGCCCTTCGACAGCGACCCAGGCGTGGTGCGCAGCTGCTTTCACACGCTCAGGCAAATGCGCGAAACGCTTACCCGGCGTCATCCCCGGCTCACCTTGCCTGAGCTTTCGATGGGCATGTCGGGAGACTTCGCCCTGGCCATTGCGGAAGGCTCGACTCAGGTGCGCATCGGTACCGCCATCTTTGGAGCAAGGCCCCGCAACGCTTGATCCGCCGCAGGGCGCGGCTCGCTTCCACTTATACCTGCGCCTGCTGCTTCGCGGCCCTCTTTGCCGCTTTCTTGCTCGCGGCCCAACGCTTCCGCTGCGCTTCTGCAATCCGCTCTCGCGCTTCAGGACTTAGTGCGCGCTTGCTACCGGCCGGCCGCCCCACTTTCTTTTTCGCTGCCGCGGCCGGCTCCTTCGGCTTTCTCCCGCGGCGCGCCGGCGTCTCCTCGCCCCCTAACAAGCTGCGAACCATCTGCAGCCGCTGTATCTCTTCATCAATTGCTTCCAGCATGCCTTGCGTCGTCATATACTCCTGTCCTATCCGCGCTCTGCTCCGCGCTCCCCTGCGTCGACTTACTTCTTTCTTCAAACATCCAGCTAGACCATTCCACCGCAAACAACACTTCAAACTACCACGGCGCTGATACGCATTACGATAGGAAAGGGGAGTAAGCTTTCGACTTCCCCGTCTCTATGTTCCTCGTGAAATCTATCGAGGCCAAGCGCGCAAGACAAAATAAGTGCGCATCGGCCTGCTGCCGCGTCCCTGTAAGCAAGCTCACAAGTTGCCGACCGGCGAGATAGGCGCGCAGGAAACAGCGTGAAGCAGCGAACCAGCGCGAATAAGCGCCGTACCCTGCCTGCGCCGCTCGTTAGCGCCGCCGTCCGCAGCTTGCCAGCCTCACGCACGCACTCAGTTACACTTGCTCCATAGCGCGCTCCCATCTACGAACAAGGATGCTCATGAGCCCTTTGTACGCGGTTGTTCTCGGTATCATTCTGCTTACGCTGCTTGCCGTCTCTCTTGCACGCGTTTCTTCCGTCAAGACAAAAGCAGATTTTCTTGTCGCCGGCCGCTCGCTGCCCGCCTTTGTTCTTGTGTTTACTTTGCTGTCTTCCTGGATAGGCTCCGGGTCGCTGCTGGGCGGCGCAGAAAACGCCTACGGCCACGGCCTCGTCGCCCTGTGGCAGCCGGCAGGCGGCTGGGCGGGCCTCCTGCTTATCTACTTCATCGCGCCACGCGCTAGAAAGTTCGCCCGCTTCACCATCCCTGACCTGCTTGAAGCACGCTATAACCAGGCCGCGCGTGTCCTCGGCGTGCTGGCAATCCTTTTCGCCTACACCGCCATCACCAGCTATCAACTCATTGGCGGCGGCGATATCCTCGCGCTGATCTTTCCCGGCTTTATCTCGCCCGACCTCGGCAAATACCTCATCGCCTCCTTTGTTATCGTGCTTACTGCGCTGGCGGGCATGTCTTCGGTGGCCTATATGGACCTTGTCATCGGGCTGCTCGCAACCTTCACCTTGCTCATCGCCGGGCCTGTGCTTCTGCATGAGGCAGGCGGCTGGCAAGGCTTTCAGCAAGCCTTGCCGCCCAGCCACTTTACTGCCCTCGGCGACCGCTCATTCGCGCAGGCGCTTGAGCTGTTTCTGCCCACCTGCCTGCTCATGCTGGGCAATCAGTCCATGTATCAAAAGTTCTTCTCGGCTAAGTCCGAGCGTGACGCCAGGCGCGCCGTGGTCGGCTGGGTCATCGGCACCGTCATTCTTGAAACAGTCATCGTCCTGATTGCCATGCTGGGCCACACGCTCGCCCTCCGCAGCGGTGCACACCCCAGGGGCCGCGAAATCATCGCCTTCACCGCTCTCCACTCTTTGCCGCGCCTGCTGGGCGCGCTGCTCATGGGTTCGGTCTTCGCCAAGGTGATCTCTACTGCAAATAATTACCTCTTTTCCCCAGCTACCAACCTGGTAAGCGACGTGTACGTGCGCTATCTTGCGCCTAAGGCCTCCAATCGGCGCGTGCTCATCGTGTCAAGGCTGGTTGTGGTGCTGCTTGGCATCTGGTCTCTGTACCAAGCGCTTCACACCGGCTCGATCCTCAAGGCGACGCTATACGCGTACACCATCTACTCCGCAACCATTACTCCGGTCGTGCTGGCAGCCTTCTACTCACGTGGTGCCACCGCCGCAGCGGCAGTAAGCGCAATCGCAGCCGGCACGGTGATAACCATCAGCTGGGACTTGCCCTTCGTCCATACACACCTGCCCCCATGGCTTGCTGCGCGCGATGCCATTTTTCCCGCGCTTGCTGCCGCGCTCACCTGCCTGATCCTGCTCAGCCTGGTCACCCCCGCGCCCAGCAAAGAAGCCTTGGCGCGTTTCCACGACGACTAAGCCCGGGCGCCTCCTAGAAAGTCGCGCCCGTCCTGCACTTCGCACGAAACCTCGCGCCCTCCGGTTGAATCAAACGGTTATGGCTACAGCAACAGAAAAAGCAAGCAGCGCAGCAGAAAGCGGCGTCTTTCAACTCGGCGGCGACCTCCCCATCCATCGCCTGGGTTTTGGCGCCATGCGCCTCACCGGCGAAGGCATCTGGAACGAGCCGAACGACCCCCAGCAAGCGCGCAAGGTGCTTCAGCGCGCCGTCGAACTCGGGATCAACTTCATCGACACCTCAGACGCCTACGGCCCCGAAGTCTCTGAGCGCCTCATCGGCGAAGCCCTGCACCCCTACCCTTCCGACCTTGTCATCGCCACCAAGGGCGGCCTCACGCGCACCGGCCCACAGCAATGGCATCCCGTCGGCCGCGCCGAGTACCTGCACCAGTGCGTCGAGATGAGCCTCCGCCGTCTCAAGGTCGAGCGCATCGACCTTTGGCAGCTCCACCGCATCGATCCCAAGGTTCCAGTTGAAGAATCCCTCGGCAAAATTGCAGAGCTTCAGCAGCAAGGCAAAATCCGCCATGTAGGTCTTTCCGAGGTCAAACCGGCGGAGATCGAGCAGGCGCAGAAGATCCTTCCCATCGTCAGCGTGCAGAACCGCTACAACATCGGCGACCGCGAGCATGAGGACACTCTGGAATACTGCGAGCAGCAAGGCATCGCCTTTATTCCCTGGTTCCCCGTTGCCGCCGGCAAACTTGCGCAGGGCGGAGGTCCGCTCGATACAGCGGCAAAGCGCCATGGTGCGTCCGTCTCCCAGCTCGCCCTCGCCTGGCTCCTTTACCGGTCGCCCGTCATCCTGCCCATCCCCGGCACCTCCTCGGTCGAGCACCTCGAAGAAAACACCGCGGCTGCCGCCTTGAAGCTCGACCACGCCGAGTGGTCCTCCATTGAGGAGGAAGTGGAGCAGGCAAACAGGCAGTAAGCCCCGCACGACAGGTAGAATAGAGGGAGGGCAGGCGCCGGGTGCGTCTGCCCTCTTTATGCCTGTCGCCGTGCTCACCTTGGATCTCCGCATCGAACACGCCCGTTCCCTGAAAGACCGCAGGCAGGTGGTGCGCAGCCTCAAGGAGCAGCTCGCCCACGGCTTCAACATCTCCATCGCTGAGCTCGACCAAGCCGTCACCTGGCAGTCCGCCACACTCGGCATCGCTGCCATCTCCGCCTCGCGCGACTATCTCACCGGCCAAATGCAGGCACTGGAAGCAGCCGCTACCCGCATCACCGGTGAACTCGGCGCAGAGCTCGCCGACGCCTGGTGGGACTTTGTCGAGACCTGAACGACCTCCTGTACCCGCCGCCGTCTCATAAGCTGGCGAATCTACTCAAGGGATACTCATCACCATGCCGGAACAACGGGCCCGTAAATATCACCAGGATCGTGTCGCCGAAACCATGCGCGAAGAGATCGACGCCATGATCCTCGGCGACCTGTCCGATCCACGCATTCATTCGTCTCATGTCACCCAGGTCCTGCTCAATCCCGGCGGCAAGTCGGCCGAGGTGTACGTCCAGGTGGACGAAGGTACCGTGGAGGCGGAAGACCAGACTGTAGAAGGCCTGATGGCGGCTCGCGGCTATATCCGCGTCGAGCTCAAGACGCGCATGGGGAAGCGCCATGTGCCCGACCTCGTCTTCCACGCCGATCGTTCCGATCGCATGCAGTCCCGCATCGATGAGCTGCTTTCGCGCAAGCGCAACCGGCTCCGCCCGCAATCAGGAGCGCCCGAGCCTCTTTCAACTCCCGAGCCTTCTAAACCGTAAGGCCGCCCGCGTGCTGGGTTGGCGCTTCAGGGTTCCCCATGCACGCAGCCGCTCCGGCGCACGACGGCGGCAGCCCTTCCCGTTCTGTTAGCCTTGAGCCGTCAGCACTGCGTACCCGTAACCCCTGAGAAGACAGCACTTGGACTCCAACACCTCACGCACTGCTCGCGCACCTCGCACACAATCGCGCCCCCGCAGCTTTCGCGAGCGTTTCTGGAAGGCGCACACCGCCTTTGAGGTGTTCACCTTGCTGGCCGCATCGCTGTTTGTGCTCCTCTACGGGCTCGTCCCGGTCTTTGGAGGTGCAGGCCTCGGCCTTGTCGGCGCAGATGAGCCCCGCTACGCCCAGGTAGCGCGCGAAATGCTAGCCCGCCACGACTACATCACCCCGATCCTCTACGGCAAGCCCTGGCTTGAGAAGCCCGCTTTGTACTACTGGCGCGCCATGTTCTCCTTTCGGGAGTTCGGCGTACACGACTGGTCTGCACGGCTGCCCTCTGCCTCTTTCGCCTTTACCCTGGTCGTGCTCATCTATCTGCACATGCGCCGCTTCCGCCCCGGCGGCCAGCTTGATGCAGCTCTCATTACCGCCTCCTGCGCCGGCATCATCAGCTTCGCCCGCGGCGCCTCGACAGACATGCAGCTCGCCGCCCCTTTCGGCATCGGCATGCTCGGCTGGTATGCCTGGTATGAGACAGACTCCAAATTCTGGCTCTTTGACCTGTACTTCTTCGTCGGTGCAGCCACCCTCGCCAAAGGGCCCGTCGCACCCTTCCTGGCGCTCGTCATCATCCTCGCCTTCGCCGCACTTCGCCGCGAGTGGACCGTGCTTCGCCGTACCTTCTGGTGGCCGGGCGCCCTGCTCTACCTGGTCATGGTGCTGCCCTGGTTCATTGCCGTCCAGCGGCGCAATCCCAACTTCCTCCGCGTCTTTTTTCTCGAGCATAATCTCGAACGCTTCGCCACCAATCGCTACCAGCATGAGCATGTCGTCTGGTACTACCTGCCCGTTATCCTGCTCTGCCTCATGCCCTGGACCGTTATCTCCCTCACCGCGCTCGGCTCTGCTGTACGCGAGTCGTTTGCCGAGTGGCGCGCCCGCCGCGCCAAGCACCACTACAT
>CAXTPL010000075.1:10891-16233 GCA_964246065.1 uncultured Acidobacteriaceae bacterium | reverse complement strand
CCTCTCCAGCATGCCCCCGCCCCGCCAGGGCCGTGCCGACTGCCGCGGCCGCCGCCTGGCCGCTGGCGATGGCGTGGTAGATGCCCTCGCCTGTCAACGGATCGACCATTCCGGCAGCGTCCCCGGCGAGCAGCACCCGCGGCAAAGCAGGCGTGTACCCGGCCCCGCCCAATCCAAGAAACTGCCCGGTGATCCGGTCATGCGCCGTTGTGCCGCAACGAGCCTCGATGTAGCGGGTCAACGCCGCACGGTCGAGCGAATGATCCTGCCCATCCACCGCGTACAGGCCGACATTCACATGGTCGTTTCGCGGGAACAGCCATCCATACCCCCCGCGCACTGCGCTGAAGTCGAACACAAGCGGAAAAGGCCGCCCGGTCGCCGAGTAGGGTACGTTCGCTTCAAGCGCAAAGCCGGTCCGGAACCAGCTTTGCTCTCCCGCTCCGGAGCAGGCCAGGGTGCGAATGCGGCTGTGCACGCCATCGGCCCCGATGATGTAGCGTGCGGCAAACGGCTCCGGCTCGCCGCTCCCATGCAGCAGCACGCGGCTGCCTTCCTGCACCATCGCCTCGATGGCGCCTACCTGCCGAAAGATGGCGCCGCGCACCCGCGCCTGATCGAGGCAGTACGCGTCGAGCTCCGAGCGCACTGTCATATAGCAGAAGGGCTTGCGACGCGCCACGTGCAGTTGCTGGCCCGGCGCGCTCGCAGGCTCCAGCATCGCATTGCTCACGACCTTCCGCACCACGGGAGTGATCGGGTACCGAAGGGCGCGTACGGCCTTCATGGTCAAAGCACCCGCACAGGCCTTCGGTCGAGGGAAGCTCGCCTTGTCCAATAGCAGCACCTTATGCCCGGCTGCTGCGAGGTCATAAGCGGCTGCAGACCCGGCCGGCCCGGCACCGACGACGATCGCATCCCATTGCACCCGCATAGTATGCGCCATCTATCGATAATGCGGCAGCCTTTCCTTGCAGCCTGCCTCAGAAAGGCATGCGGCCTGAAAAGACCACGCCGTGGTCATAGCCGTGGTAGTGCGTCGTCGCCAGCTGGATACCCGCGCCCAGGGTCACGCCAAGACGGTTGTGCAGCCGCCAGCGGCTGAGTACGCCAGGCGTCACAAAGTTCTGGATGCGGCCGTCGTTTGGGCCGCCCTTGAAAAAGGTCGAGTTGAACTCCACCTCCGGCCACCAGTGCGGATCCTTGTGGTACTGCAGGGCAGTGTTCCAGGCAATCGGCCGGCCCAGTGTCGATCCTTGATCGACCGGCAGCGCGGCCCCGATCGTAGACTGCACGTCGAAGCCGCCGACGCCCTTGCCCACGGCTAGAGTCGGGCTGACCGTGGCATTGCGCGCACCGTTGAGGTAGGTGCCTGTGGTCAGGCTGCCGCCGACAAACGCCGTAATAATGGCATTGTGCTGCTCCTCATTGGAGCCGTAGAGCCGGTATTTCATGAGAAACGAAACATCGCCAAAGCCGTCCTTCGCGGCCTCGGCCTTGGAGGGGTTATTGTGCTCCAGGTAGGGAGGCAGGTTCGCCAGGAGCTCGATGTGCCGGGTCGGGATCAGCTCCAAGCCCTTGCCGTTGTCATACCCCCACAGCCGCGTATGGTTGGCGGTCTGCGGCTGCGAAACAAAGTCGGTGCGCAGCTCCTGCTCAAGGCGCGGCGTAACGGTGACCAGCGGCGTAACCCAGTGCGGCTGCGCATTCTGTGTCGCCGTGGCGCGTGCCTGCCACTTTGACAAGAATCCATCCTGAGCCTTGGCGGAGAGGGGGGCGAGAGCGGCGGCAGCCACCGTGGCGGCCGCGAAGACGCGAGGGAAACGAAGCAAAGCAGTGACCATCCTGAAAAGTAGTAGCCGTTAAAACGGAGTAAGTGCCGTGTAGACCGGGGCCTGCGCTTTCATACGATTCGATTCGTAGCTGTTGCGCGGCATTGTTCTACTTTAACCCGGAAGCCCGCCTTTGCTCCACGCAACCGGCTCCCGCGGCGAAATGCGGCTGCCATCGTCCTGGCCTGCGTTTGCGTCTACGCTGGTAGACAGGAAAGAGGTAGATCAGTGCTGATCGGCGGAGCTGGGCGTGTCTGAACTGCAGGAGATGGTAACGCTGGGTCGCCGCGCCCTGGCGGCAGGCGAGCGGCTGTGCCTGGCAACGGTGGTCGATGTGGAAGGCTCCGCCTACCGCAAGCCCGGCGCGCGCATGCTGCTCACCTCCGGTGGCGAGCGCGCCGGCACCATCAGCGGCGGCTGCCTGGAGGCCGAAGTGTGCCGCAAGGCCTGGTGGCTGACAAGCGGCGGCCCGCGGATCGAGCGCTACTCGAGCTTTGCCGATGACGATGGCGGCCTGCCCTACGGACTGGGCTGCGGTGGCACGGTCACCCTGCTGCTTGAGCAAGGGGAAGCTGCCCGAGCGGTGCTGCTGGCCATGGAGCAAGGGCTTCGCCACGGCAGGCCCGGCGTGGTCGTGAGCGTGCTCGACGAGTCGCCGGAAGTCCCCGGTACCGCAGCCGTACTGACGCTTCCTGGCCGCTCGCACAGCTGCACGAGCAAAAGCGCCGGCACAAACACCGTGGAACACCCCCGCGCGCCGAATGTGGAAGCGGTAGAGGTGCTTTATCGCCGAGGCACCCTGGCCGCCCGCGCGCTCGACCGCCAGGTAGAACAAGCCGCGGAGCAGCAGCAGTCCTTTTTCCTCGCAGGCGACGGCACTCCCTGGGATGCTGAGGCTGCCGGCGAACGGCCCGCGTACTTCGTGGAGTATCTTCCTGCGCCGCCCGCGCTGACCGTCTTTGGCGCCGGCGACGATGCGCAGCCGATTGCCACCCTGGCGCATACGCTTGGCTGGCGAGTCACGGTGGCTGACGGCCGCTTCCATCTCGCCCGCCGAGACCGGTTTCCCCAGGCGACCGAGGTCCGGGTGCTCGACTATGCCGATCCCAGCCTGCGCGCGGCTTGCGGCATTGCGGCCGGAGCCGACCGGCGGGCGACTGCGGGGCTCGGGTCTGACGGCCTCGGGATTGACGGCATCGGGCCTGACGACATGGCGTCCGACGGCCTGCCGAACCAGGCTCCGGCCTTGGAACCCCTAGCCTGCGTGGGACTCGCCTCGGACGATCTTGCCGTCATCCTGACCCACAGCTATGAGCAGGACCGCGCGCTGCTGGCCGCGCTGCTGCCTAGGCCCATGCGGTACCTGGGCATCCTGGGGCCGCGCCATCGTACCGAGCGCCTGCTCGCCGAAGTCGCGCCTGGGCTCGGCATGACGCTTGAAGAAGGGTTCGCCCGCCTGCACAGCCCGGTAGGGCTCGACCTGGGCTCAGGCGAGCCGGCAGCGGTGGCGCTCTCGATCGTAGCCGAGGTGCAGGCCGTACTCCACGGGCGGCGAGTCACCGTTACGCGAAGCCGCGCAGAAGCCCGACCGGAGTCCTGCGTACGGACCGCGCTGGATCCCCGGACCCTGCCGCGTGGCTGACGCGCCAACTGCCGCCATCGTGCTCGCTGCAGGCGCGTCCACTCGGCTGGGCCACCCCAAGCAGCTGGTCAAGCTCGCCGGCGAAGCTCTGGTGCGTCGCGCGGCGCGGCTGGCCCTTGAAGCTGAATGCGCGCCTGTGCTCGTCGTGCTTGGCGCCTGCGATGCCCCCTGCCGCGCCGCCCTCGCCGGTCTTGAGGTCACCGTGCTCCACAACGCGCTGTGGACCGCCGGCATGGCCTCCACCCTGCGCTGCGGCATGGCATCCCTGTCGAGCATGCCGCACCGGCCCGCCTCCGTGCTCCTGACTGTGACCGATCAGGTAGGGCTTACGGCAGAGTCGCTGCGCAGCCTGCTCGCCGCGCATGCGGGCCACGACGGACCGGCTACCGCCGCCGTCTACTCCGGTCGGCTTGGCGTGCCGGCCATCTTCCGCCGCGCGCTTTTTCCCGCCTTGCTCGCGCTTACCGGCGACCAGGGCGCGCGCACCCTCCTGGCTCAGCTTGGTTCATCTGCTGCCGGCTTGCCCCTGCCTGAAGCCGCCGCCGACCTGGACACCCCGGAGGACCTGGCTAAGCTCCTCCTTTGACAGAGGCCCTTCGGCGCGACGCCTATCCCTCACGACAGGTGTCCGCCCTGCGGCGCACGAGATAGCCTCCTTGTCGGCGGGGTCTGCCCGGTTCTTGGCACTCTATACTCGGCGCATGGATTATCTGTGGACGCCTTGGCGATACCAGTACATCACCGGGACAGGGAATGCGCCTGCAGGGGAGACGCCGGCGCGCAAGGGGGTGCCGCCGGAGCTGGACGGCTGGCCGGGCGACCTGGGGTGTGTCTTTTGCAACTTGATCGCATCGGTGGACCATGCGGTTGCCGAGGGCATGCCGACAGCGCGCGGGGCGCGCGCGGCGCTGCTTGTTTACCGGGCTGGGACTGTCTTTGTCTGCCTCAACCGGTTCCCGTATAACTCCGGCCACTTGATGGTGCTGCCCTACGAGCACCAGAGCTCGCTGGCCGCGCTGCCTGCGGCGACGGCGCACGCGCTGATGGACCACGCCCAGCGGGCTGAGCGAGCTCTGCGGCAGCTCTACGCGCCCGATGGGCTCAACCTCGGCATGAACCTCGGTGCGGCAGCGGGCGCAGGGGTTGCAGGCCACCTGCACCTGCACGCCCTGCCGCGCTGGGTGGGCGACACCAGCTTTATGACAGTGACAAGCGAAACCCGCACGCTGCCGGAGCCGCTGGAGGCGACCTGGGAGCGCCTGCGCGACGCATTTGCGCAGCTCGAACCGAGCGTGGCAGGGAACTCTCATCCGTAAGGGTTGCATGTCGAGGGGGTGGGAAGGACCTGACCTGTCGTTTATGACCCAGGCCCGGGCCTTTGTGGACACACGGCTCGGGTCGTCCGCATCCCAGGTACAGGTCGCCCGAGGCAACGCAGCCGCCGTACCAAAAGGAGCAAGAACGATGAGCGAAGTTCATCCGCAAGCAGGCACTGAGCACAAGCTCGACCGGCACGAAGGCCACGAAGCAGCTGCCGCCGGAGCGCAAGCCGCGCCTACCAGCGTGGAGCCCGTCCAGCCGCAGGACAGCCATGCCGCCGGCGCCGCATCCGGCACCCAAAGCGACCTGCTCCAGTCAAACGTCAGCGGCTCCGAGCAAAAAGGTAACGCCGAAAAGGCGAAAGACCTGGAAGAGCAGGACGGCACTGCGGCCGGCTATCATTCAACGGGCTCGGCGACCGGGGCCAGCGGCGGACAAGGATCGAAGCAGTAAGCCGCGCCGGCACCACTGCGTCCTACCTGACCCGCCTGCCGCGGCTCGTGCGAAAAGGCCAGCATTGGCTCTGCCTCGGCTCTACCTCGGCCGCT
>CAXTPL010000075.1:0-10881 GCA_964246065.1 uncultured Acidobacteriaceae bacterium | reverse complement strand
AGGTAAGGAAGGCTGCCACGTGATATTGTCTTCCTTGCGGTGAATGGAGGTTTGTCCTTGCCGTCCTTCCTTGATTATTCAGCAGAGGCTGGTCTTCCTTGCCTTCCTTGCGGCCCTTGCCGGCGCTGACCTCGCGAGCGCTTGCGGCAGGCGTTTCCCGTGTGGAGATGCCGATCCGCCGGGCATTCACCCCTGCCTTGCCCTGGCTTTTCGATGCCTGAATCGAAAGGGCTAACGGTCTGCATTTGCTCCAGTCCAAGCACCATCCTCCCGTAGGTTTAGCCCCGTACTCTAGGCGTGGAACCACCGGACCTGAGAGAATAGGACGCCGGGTGAGATGCTCAGTTGGAGGCAGGCGGGGCTGGTGCGTGGACGCCGGCCAGGCGCCTCCCGGTGAGTGCGCCAAGTTGGGCAGCGTAGGGTGAGTCTTCTATAATCGGCTTTTCCCTGAGAATGATCTGATTTTTTGTTGCTGTGAGGGTGTGCCTATCTTTCCCGAGACGTGTGGGAGCCAAAACTCCCCTGATACCAAGAGCCGCCCTGCGCGCAAGCCTCGTCGCATGCTGGCCGTTGCCTTTCTTCTTCTGTTCTGCTTTCCCGTCGTTCCGGCAGCAAGAGCGCAGGCGCCGTTGGCCGCCTCCCAGCCCATCGTGACCAGCATCCGCGTGATCGGCAATCGGCGCATACCTAAAGAGACTGTGCTGGCGCGCCTTTTTTCGCATGAAAATGAGCCCTACGACCCCGCGACGGTCGAGCGCGATTTCAACTCGCTGTGGAACACCGGCTACTTTGAAGATGTTCGGATCGAGCGCGAAGACACGCCCAAGGGCATAGTCCTCGACATCTACGTGCGCGAAAAACCGACCATTCGCGAGATCAATTACAAGGGTCTCAACTCGGTCACCACCTCCGACGTGCTCGATGCCTATAAAAAGGCCAAGGTCGGGCTTTCGCAAGAGTCCCAGTATGACCCGACCCGCGTCGCGCGTGCAGTCACCGTGATCCGGGAGTTGCTGGCCGCGCACGGCCACCAGTTCGCCCAGGTGCGCACCGACGTAAAGGTCATTCCACCCGCTTCGGTCCAGGTTAACTTCACCATCAAGGAAGGGCCCGAGGTCAAGGTCGGCAACATCACTTTTACGGGCAACAATCACGTGAAGTCGCGCGTGCTGCGCGCTTCGATGAAAAACCTCAAGCCCATCGGCATCCCGCACTCGATCCTGTTAGAGAACCTGTTTCCGCGCACCTTCGACTCGACCAAACTAGAAGAAGATACCGAGCGCGTGCGCCAGGCCTATCGCGACCTGGGATACTTCCGCGCCAACACCTCCGAGCCGTTGACTCACATCCGCAATGAGGGCGGCCTGTCCGTCTTTACCTTCCGCCCGCGCACCGGCAAGCGCATGGACATTCGCATCCCGGTGGAAGAAGGGGAGCGCTACCGCTTTACCGGCATCACCTTTACCGGCAACAAGGCGGTGACCAACACCCGTGCGCTGCGCGCGCAGTTTGCCATGAAAGACGGAGACTGGTTTAACGCGACGGCCTTTGGCAAAGGGCTGGAAAACCTGAAAAAGGCTTATGGCACGCTGGGCTACATCAACTTTGCTCCCGTGCCCACCCCTAAGTACGACGATGCAGCCAAAACCATCGGCTTTAACATCGACCTGGATGAAGGCAAGCAGTTCAAGGTTTCGCGCATCGAGTTCCAGGGCAACACCATCACGCGCGACTTTGTCATACGCCGCGAGCTGCTGCTCGAGGAAGGCAGCGTCTACGACTCGCACCTTTGGGAGCTGAGCCTGCTGCGCTTGAACCAGCTGGATTACTTTGACCCGCTCAAGGTGGACCAGGACTCTGAAACCCATCAGAACGCCGAAGCAGGCACAGTGGACCTGCTCTTGAAGGTGCATGAGAAGGGCAAGAACTCCATCGGCCTGAATGGCGGCGTGAGCGGCTTGTCCGGCTCGTTCCTGGGCCTGAACTACCAGACCAACAACTTCCTGGGCCTGGGCGAAACGCTGAGCCTGCAGGCGAGCGAGGGCAACCTGGCGCGCAACCTGCAGCTGGGCTTCAACGAGCCCTACTTGCGCAATAAGCCCTTGAATGTCGGCTTCCAGGTCTTTACCAACAAGACGGACTACAACTCGAACAAGGCGTACAACGTGACCGGCCAGGATGCGAACACCTCGGCCGCGACCAACTCGCTGATCCAGAACTACAACCAGTCGAGCACCGGCTTTTCGCTTTCGGCGAGCTATCCTATCCGGCGCACGTTCCAGCGCGTGGGGCTCACCTACTCGTGGAACAAGAGCGCGGTAACGGCTTTCAGCCCTGCTTCGCAGAATCTCTTCCAGACGCTCGCCTTCCGCTCCGGCATCCAGGGGCAGAATGCGCTGACCGGCATCATCACCAGCCAGGCTTCGCTCTCGTTCCAGTACAACCACCTGGATGGCGGCCAAAGCTTTTTGCCTCGCGGTAAAGCCCTCTCCGCCGCCTTGCAGCTGGCGGGCCTCTATGGCAACGTCCGCTACATCTCGCCTGTTGCCGAATACAAACAGTTCATCCCGATGAAGGGCATCCACTTCTCGAACGAAGGACGCGAAGTTCTCGGCTATCGCGTCCAGGCTTCCTACATCCAGGGCATCGCGGGCGACGTCGCGCCGCCTTTCCAGCGCTTCTACCAGGGCGGCGAAAGCGATCTGCGCGGCTTTGATATCCGGTCGAGCACGCCCTACGCCTTTATCCCGACTCGCATTCTGTTCAACCTGAACAATCCTGACGGCTCCTGCGTGTCGCGCCAGCCGGGCGCCCCACAGACCAACCAGTGTCTCCAGGTGCCGCTGCCTGTGTACGGCATCGTCTCCGCCGGCGGCGATACGGCCTTTGTCGGCAATGTGGAGTACCGTATCCCGCTCGTGGGCCACACCGCCGCACTGGAGATCTTCAACGACTTCGGCGTCAGCGTAGCGGCCAACAAGGGCCAGCTTGCCCAAAGCGTCGAAGGCACCGCGCAGCTGAATGCACCGCTTTACGGCTGCCCGAACTACATCAACGGTGCCTGCCAGGGCGGCATCCCGATCCAGTTCGCGCGCAATATCCGACCGATCTATGGCACCAACTTTGTACCGCGCGACTCGCTTGGCGCACAAATCTCGGTACTGATGCCGATCGTGAACGCGCCTTTCCGGATTTACTACGCCTACAACCCGGCGCGCCTGGTCCGCGACATCCCCGGCGAAAACCTGATCACCCGCAGCATGTTCCCTTCAGGCGGCGCAGGCGACTACAGCTACGCGCAGGCGATCCAGCTTTACAGCTCGCTCTTCCAGTTGCGCGAACCGGCAAAGACCTTCCGGCTTACCGTTTCGACCACCTTCTAGTCCAGCCACAACCGGACGAAGCGGGGCTGCCGTGTACCTTGCGGCAGCCTTTTTTTCGCGCCCAGCTAGGCAGCCTCGTCGCTCTTGTCTGGTCGAGTCAGCCACAGGAAACCGGCGGCGAGCACCGCGGCAGCACCCAGGGTTTGCCCTGACGTCAGCGACCAGGGCAGCAGAAAGTCTTGGGGCTGCAGGGGGCGCAGGTCGCGGAGCAGCACCGTACCCAGGCCGCCGAGAAAGAGCGCAGCGGAGGCAGCCAGCCCCTGCGGTCGAACACGCAGAACCAGCAGCAGGGCCACCGTACCGGCGGCCAGATACAAGACCGCCGCAAGGGGCGCCAGGGCCAGCATCGGGAGGCCGGCCGGCGAGTTTGCGGCGTGTGCGGCTGCCTTGCCGGCGCCAGAGCCCGCGGCAAAGCTCCCTGCCTCGCTTAGAGCCAGCCAAAGGCAGGTGCCAGGGGCTAGCGCATCCAGGATACGGCGCCAGGGCAGGCGCCAGGCCTCCACGTAAGCCGCTGCCGCACAAAGAGCCAGCGCGGTGGCCCCATCCGCGTAGCGCTCATCGCGAATGGTGACTAGCCCGAGCATCCAGAAAGGGTGCGCCAGAAAGTCGCGGAGATTACACACCACCACGAGCAGCCGCTCGCCGAGAAAGAAGACCGCGAGGCCGATGAGGCCGAGATTCCAGACCCGGTCCGGATCGACGTGGACCTTGGCGGCGATCGAAGACGAAAGTGCCAGGCCCGCCAGCAGACCGACAGCCACCAGCAAACCTTGCATTGGTATGGCGATACGGCCGAGATGGAAGAGGATGGGATGCAAGCCGCAACGTGGCCGAGAAAAGGGCGGGGGCGACTGGGAAGCGGCCGGGTATTTCTTCCACGCCAGTCATGCATGCCACCAAGCCGAAGCGCAGCCGGGAAGAGCTAGAAAGACCGCGTCGGGTTGCGCTGCCCAACGGTGAGAAGGAAAGGTGGATGAAAGACTGACCCGCGGGGCCGTACACGAGTGTGCCGGTGAACCCGTCCTAAGACGGTGGGAACTCTCCGCGGCTCTTTAGGCATTCCGAACTGGCGGACACTGCGCACCGAGCCGATTGTCGAGTCGAGCTCCCTGTTCAATGAATTATAGGTTCAACCGGCATGTACTCCTTGTACCTGCTTTGCAGGCCAGTCTTACAAGACGGATGCTAGCCGGGTGCGCAGCGGAATGCAAGTCAAGGGGCGCTGACGGAAGTAAGGCGGTGTTTATCCCGTGCGACGTGTAGGATGTTGCGGCGCAGATGGAGCGTCGCTGCCGAGCACTTCATCCAGCATGCCGTTGAGGGAGTGAGCGCGATCGCGCCCGGCCTCGACCTTGCCGCTGAGCGTGCTGTACCGGGCCTCGAGCGTGAGCAGTTCGTCGGCGACGTTGAGTGCGGCGAGCACGGCCACTCGGAGCGAGTCGACAGTAGCGCCGTGCGAGGCGACCGCGCGCATCTTGGCGTCGACCAGATCGGCCAGCCTCTGGATGTAGGCAGGGTCCTGGCCGCGCAGGTGGTAGACCTGGTCGTAAATTTCGACGGTGATGGGCTGGTTGTCAGAGGGGTTCGGCATGGTGACTTTAGGCGGAGGGCTGCTGCCGGGCGCGAAGCTCGGCCATCTGTTCCTTGAGCGTTTGCGCGGCGCCATACGTACTCAGATGATCTTCAAGCCGGTCAAAGCGCTTGTCCATGGCTTCCAGGGCTTCCAGGGCTTCCAGTCGGTTGCGGATAGCTCGCATCTCTGCTCGCATCTGGCGGGTCTCCGGCTCAAGGATATTCTGCATCGCCTCGCGAATCCCCTTCACCACTCCTGCTGCCTGATGGACCGCCATACTCTCGGACCTCCTTGTGCGACTAACCCGCTACCTCGTCCAGCTGCTTCATCATGCGCTCCACGCGGTCGCGCACCTGGGCGCGCTCACCTTCAAGCGCTTTGAGGCGTGCCTCGGCATCTGCCAGATGCGCGGACTGCTCGTCAAGCAGCTGCTGCAAGGTCGCAGCATTGCCTTCAGCGGTCGCGCGGGCCTCTCGTTCTGCGCGGAGGAGCTCAATGGCGCGGACGATCCGCTGCTCGAGTACAGAGAAATCGTCAGCCGTGCCGGGGGTCTCAGAGGGGGTAAGGGCAAAGGTGGACATGGGACCTCGTCAAGCTAAAGTATAGCGCTGACCGGTGCCCCCGGATGCATGGGGAAGCCTTGTGGCTACCGCCTCCTAAGCTCCCCTGTGTACTGGTCACGCAGCTGAGTGAGGGTCTGTTCTAGCGTCATCAGATCGACATAGGCGGCCGCTGTCTGATCCAGGAGGCGGGTGGCTCTGCCGGAGACATCTTCGAGACCTCGTCCGCGGTGTAGATGGGGCTGATAGCGCGGGTCTGCTCGCGGAAGACGTCGATTGCCGCTGTGTTGACGATGCTCTGCTGGCCGTACAATTCAGCGTACCGTTGCACATCGCCGTATGCCATGTAGCTCAACGCGCCGGTATCGCGAGCTTTGTTCCACGCTGCTTCATCCATCGAAGACCATTCAAAGGTGAACTGAAGGTTGCCATGGTGGAAGTCCGCCGGATGGTCCCTCAACGATCGCTCCGTCTGGAGGTTCTTCTGCATGCGTGCCTGATCTTCATGCACTTGCTTCAGGTCCTCCTCTGCTGCCTTGCGGTTCTCGCTGATCTCGCGACGGAGATTGGTCCGCGCCTCAGCCACGAGGGCGCGATGGTGCGCCCACTCCACCGCGCCCTCAAGCCGAGTGCGATCAGCAGTCCGAAGGTAATGGTCACGAGGTGGATGAAGAAGTCCCGCCAGGTTTCGATCGGACGATGCGGTGCGTGCACGTCCATGCGTAGGGCTCTCCAGCAAACCAAAGATTGTGACGCTATCTTAGAGTGCTGCGTCTTCTTGGGCCAACTGGCCCCCTAAGCAGCGGCTGGGCTTTTCTATGCGTGGGGCACACGGGGGTCCACGCGGCTAGTAGAATGAATAGAGCGTTTTCCAGCACTTTGCGCGCAAGCATGCGCATTGGAGGGCTGGCGGCGCGACCTAACCTATGGCAGACGAACAGAACCCCCAGCTTCCTCTCGGCGACGGCACCAATGGCAGTGGCAACGACGGCGCCGGCAACCCCGGCGGCCCGACCGGCCCCGGCGCGGCCAACCTGATCCCGATCAACATTGAAGACGAGATGCGGCGTTCGTATCTCGATTACTCCATGTCGGTCATCATTGGGCGCGCGCTGCCTGACATCCGCGACGGTTTCAAGCCGGTCCACCGCCGTGTGCTCTACGGCATGCACGACATGGGCCTGCAGCCTAGCAAGAAGTACACCAAGTGCGCCAAGGTAGTTGGCCACGTCATGGGCAACTACCACCCACACGGCGACGCCTCCATCTACGACACCATGGTGCGCCTGGCGCAGCCTTTCTCGCTGCGCTACCCCATGGTCGATGGCCAGGGCAATTTCGGCTCGGTCGATGGCGACCCTCCGGCGGCCATGCGGTATACCGAAGCCAAGATGGCCAAGATCGCCGGCGAAATGCTCGCCGACATCGACATGGAAACTGTAGACTTCGTTCCCAACTACGACGAGTCGACTCTTGAGCCTTCCGTGCTGCCGGCGCGGGTCCCCAACTTGATCGTCAACGGCTCGAACGGCATCGCCGTCGGCATGGCGACCAACATCCCCCCGCATAACCTGACCGAGGTCATTAACGCGACCATCATGCTGGTCAACAACCCGCACGCCGGCCTGGCCGAGGTGCTCGAGCATGTGCAGGGGCCGGACTTTCCGACAGGTGGCTTCATCTACGGTCGGTCGACTATTGCCAACGCCTACCGCACGGGGCGCGGCCGGTTCCTCATGCGCGCGAAATGCGGCATTGAGCAGATCTCCGGCGGCCGCAGCGCCATCATCGTTACCGAGATTCCCTACCAGGTCAACAAGGCGCGGCTGCAGGAGCGCATCGCCGAACTGGTACATGAGAAGGTCATCGACGACATCAGCGAAGTGCGCGATGAAAGCGACCGCGACGGCATGCGCATCGTCATCGAGCTCAAGCGTGGAGCAGAAGCGCAGATCGTGCTCAACCAGCTTTATAAGCACTCGCAGCTGCAGGAAAGCTTTTCGATGATCTTTCTCGCGGTCGTCAATGGCCAGCCGCGGGAGCTTGCCCTGCCGGATGCTATCGGCTACTTTATCGAGCACCGCGTGGATGTAGTTCGCAGGCGCACGGCCTACCTGCTGCGTAAGGCGCGCGAGCGCGAACACATCCTGATCGGCTACCAGATCGCGCTCGATCACCTGGACAATGTCATCCGCATCATCCGCGGGTCCAGTTCGCGGTCCGATGCGCGAGAAAACCTGTTCCAGTTTTTCTCAGGACGCACCATTACGGTACGCGGGAACGCTTTTGAGGGCATCACTCTCGATCCGGCCAAGTATCTTACCGACGGCATCACCATCCTGCCGGCTACCCTTGTGCTCTCCTACCGCCAGATCGACGCGATCCTCGAACTGCAGCTCTACCGCCTTACGCAGATCTCGATCGACGAGCTGCTGCGCGAACTGCGAGAAGTGCGCGGCAACATCGCCGAGTATGAGTCTATCCTGGCCTCGGAGCCGAAGCTCCGCGCCGTCATCGTCGCTGAACTTGAAGAGATCCGCGACAAGTATGGCGATGCGCGCCGCACGCAGATCCTTGATGAAACAGCAGAGCTGCAGCTTGAAGATCTGATCGCCGACGAACAAGTCGCAGTCACTGTGTCGCATTCGGGCTATCTCAAGCGCACGCCGATCTCCATCTACCGCCAGCAGAAGCGCGGCGGCCAGGGCCGGCTCGGCATGAAGACACGCGAAGAAGACTTTGTGCAGCAGCTCATGGTCGACTCTACCCATGCCTACCTGCTTTGCTTTACGAACACGGGACGCGTCTACTGGCTCAAGGTCTACGAGATTCCCGATGTAGGTGCGGCGGGCAAGGGCAAGTCCATGGCGAGCCTCTTGAACCTGCAGCCTGGCGAGCAGGTGCGCAATATTCTCCCCGTGCGCAACCTGTCGGAAGAAGGTAAGTTCGTCTTCTTCGCCACGCGCAAAGGTACGGTCAAGCGCACCCCGCTCAAGGACTTCTGCAACGTGATGGCGCGCGGCATTATCGCTATTGGCATCGACGACGATGACGAGTTGATCGGGGTACGCATCACCGACGGCAAGCAGATCGTCTTCCTGGCCACGCACGATGGCATCGCCATTCGCTTCAACGAGAACGATGTTCGCTCCATGGGGCGGCCTGCCTATGGGGTGCGCGGCATCGACATCGCTAAAAACGATTACCTGGTCGGCATCGCCGTCACGCCTGCCGAGCGCACCGCGCATGAGAATGGCGGAAATACCCCCTCGCTCATCCTCACCGTTACGTCGAACGGGTTTGGCAAGCGTACCGACGTCGATGAGTACCGGCTGCAGTCGCGCGGCGGCAAAGGCGTCATCAACCTGAAAACCACCACAAAGAACGGCAAGGTCAACGCGATCCAGTTAGTCGATGAGACCTCCGAGCTGATGGTGATCTCGCAGTACGGCAAGATCATCCGCATCGACACCAAAACGATTCGCGCGGCAGGCCGCTCCACCCAAGGCGTAAAACTGCTCAACCTCGACCCGGAAGATAAGGTCGCGGCCGCCGTAGTGATCCCGCCTGAGGAGCTGAAGGACGACATACCGCCGCTGCTGCAGTAGGCTGCCGACAACTGCATCCTTGCGAGAATGAAGCGGTGCCGGTGCTCATGCCGGTGCCGCTTTTCTTTGGGGCAACTACAGCTTGTGTTGCACAATAGCAGTCCCAAACATTACCAAATACATGATTGCTAGAATCACCCAGAAATCGTAACGCTCCCATTGCCGGAATCTTTCACTGATCTCGCTCCCTTGCATCGCACGGGTCCAGCCGCGTGCAAATATCCATGTCACCACAGCTAAGCATGGCGGGCCGAAGAGCAGCACTTCAGTAATTTGTCTCATATCACTTTGCCGCACAGGAGACGAGCCCTGCTCCGAAAGTTGCAGCATCAATGACAAACTTCGCGATGCCCACGCCTGACGCGAACTCACCTGCTGTGAGACCTCCTTGCACTGCGATTTCGCCCCCTTCTGCGACAATTGAAGGGATCGCTCCCGATTCTGTTGCAGTATTGAAGATGCCCTGCAATGCCTGCCCGCGAACGTAGCCAGTCGCACCGTTCAATCCTGTGATTGAACCTCCGCCAGTAAACGTCCGGATGTTGTTGATGGGGAGTCCTAGCGAGGCTCCGCCTAGTGCCGTTTTCGCGAAATCGGGAGCCGGGCCGCCACCGAAAACACTATCTCCCAGATTGACCAAGCCGCTGACGGAATTCCCTCCGAAGAGGTTGGCAACATAATTGTTGCCTAAGCCCAGCAGAGAGGCGACGCTATGAGCAGAGCCGTACTTGGCAGCACAGAGGAGAATGTTTTGTTTACTTGGTGCATTGCTCTACTCGGCGTTTCGATCAAGGAAGGCACTCAACGCAAACGTGGCGAGGAATACAATCGCCGCTGCCCCTAGCAGAAGGAACGGCCTTATCAGAAAGACATTGGAGACCGTACCTGCTTGCTGAATGGATTTCCAGTCCTGCAAACAGGCAATCAGCCAAAAAATAAAGAAGATCGGCAGCAGAATCCTGGGTGCAATAAGCCCGTCACGAAGGCCGTCGCTACGGGTAAAAAACGAAATTGTGATAGCGACGCCAGTCATGATCAGAACGACCGACAAGAAGGCCCAGCCATCATGAGCTAGGCCTATTGCGCGACTAACGCTCGCATCTAGTTGTGGCATACAAGGTATCCTGCACCGAAGGTTGCTGTGTCCAGTGCGAATTTAGCAAGTGCGGAATGTTTTGTTTACTTGGGGCTGCTGCGCCAGCCATTCACTCCGACGGAGTAATGCCGAAGTCGTAGAAGGCGCCGTAATTGTGGTATTGGAAAGCATATTGTCCCGTAGGGAGCGCCTGATTCAATGTTAGTTTGTACACGCCAGGCTTCACAAGATCCGCAGTGAACCCCTGCTTTGTCTTGTCGTCGGTGCCGCTCGACATCCCCCATGGACTTATCGTTGCCGTATTCACTTCGCGCGTGTTTGCCTTGGAATCAAGCTTGATCAGCGTAAAGTCGCGGATGGTCAAAGTATTCCCGCCAAAGCTGTTTTGGTCTTCCGGGATATAGGCGTAGAACAGCGGACTGGTGTCGTGCGTATGGGTATTGGCCTTGTCGCCATCGATGGCGACCTTCACGTGTGCCTTGGTGATCCCATACGTCATGCCTGAAAGAAAGGTCCCGCTTGTCTTGGTCTGCTTCGCATCGATATGGTCGAGCTTTGTCAGGTGAGGCTTGCCGTCATTGCCCGATGCGAGCATGTAGATCCCGGGAGAGTGCGTCGCCTGCGGATCATCGGGATTGTTGACGGCCGGTGGGGCTGGGGC
>CAXTPL010000074.1:15342-16306 GCA_964246065.1 uncultured Acidobacteriaceae bacterium | reverse complement strand
GGGACGAACAAGACCGAGCAGTATGTGACAAAAGACGGCGCGCTTGCCAATGTATTTATCTATGTCAAGGACGGGCTAGGCAATAAGGTGTACCCCATCACCCGCACTCCTGTGCGCATCGACCAGAAAGGCTGTCGCTTTACTCCGCACGTCTCCGGCGCCATGGTCGGGCAGCAGGTAGAGTTCTATAACTCGGACGGCACCATGCACAACGTGCACATGGTTCCCACCGTCGGTGGCAACGACGCCTTCGACGTCTCGCAAGGGCCCAACTCCGGACCGGACGCCCGCCAGTTTCATGCGCCGGAGTTGATGATGCCGCTCCGCTGCAACAACCATCCTTGGATGGGAGGCTTCCTCAACGTGGTCAGCAACCCCTTCTTCGCCGTTTCCGACGCCGACGGACGCTTCACCATCAAGGGCCTGCCCCCCGGCACCTACACCCTGGTAGCCGACCATGAAAAACTCGGCCAGCAGACCGCCACCATCACAGTCGCCGCCAAAGCGAGTGCGACAAAGGACTTCGCTTTCGCCCCCAAGTAAGCAGGCACCGTTTGATCTAGCCTTGGGCGGGGGAAGTAAGCGGACGCCCCCTTTCTCCGCACGTCCTGCCGCGCTTGCTCCTCGTGCATCTTCGACTTGATCGAGAACAAGTACGTCCTTTGAGGGATATGTACGTACGAGGCAGATGCCATTCCCGGAGGTCGGACCCGGAGAGTTACGCAGAGACACGGTAAACTGTGCGATAACGACGCAGCAACGCAGGCGGACCCGGGAGCAAACCACTACCCATGCAGCGACACAAGATCGGCATTCTAGGCGCGACCGGCATGGTCGGCCAGCGCTTCATCCAGCTTCTCGAGCATCACCCTTCCTTCGAGATCGCATGGCTCGCTGCCAGTGACCGCTCAGCCGGCAAGCAATACGCCGACGCCGCGCGCTGGAAGCTCGACACCCCGCTCCC
>CAXTPL010000074.1:0-15332 GCA_964246065.1 uncultured Acidobacteriaceae bacterium | reverse complement strand
GCGATGGTCCTCTCCTCCGCCTATGACGATGCCGCTCTCGCCGCGGCCCCGCACATCCTCTTTGCGGCGCTCGACACCGACATCGCTCGCGAACTCGAGCCGCGCTATGCCGCGCAGGGCTGTGCTGTTATTTCCAATTCCGCAGCCTTTCGCATGCACGAAGACGTACCGCTCGTCATCCCCGAGGTGAACCCTACCCACCTCGCGCTCCTTGAGCAGCAGAGTTGGCGCAAGCAGTCAGGCGGCTACATCGTCACCAATCCCAACTGTTCGGCCATCGGCCTTGTGCTCGCGCTTAAGCCCCTTGCCGACCGCTTCGGGATCGACTCCCTCTTTGTCTCGACCATGCAGGCGGTCAGTGGCGCAGGGTACCCGGGCATCGCATCGCTCGATATCCTGGGCAACGTGGTGCCATTTATACGCAATGAAGAAGAGAAGATGCCGGCGGAAACGGCCAAGCTGCTGGGCACGCTTGAGGATGAAGGTGCTGCGGCGGCCGATGGCCAGGCGCAGCTTTGCGTGCGCCCTTCGTCGCTCCGCATGAGTGCCCATTGCAACCGTGTTGCTGTGGAAGACGGGCATACCGAGTCTGTTTCGATCAAGCTGCTCACCCCTGCCTCTAAAGAGGAGATCGTCGACGCCTGGGCTGACTTTCACCCGCTTGCCGGCCAGCCCTTGCCCAGTGCCCCGGCGCAGCCCGTCGAGTACCTTGAAGAAGAAGACCGGCCGCAGCCACGGCTTGATCGCATGCGCGGAGGCGGCATGGCATCGTCGGTCGGGCGCCTGCGCCGCTGCGCACTGCTCGATTGGAAGTTTACGGTGCTCTCGCATAACACCATTCGCGGCGCAGCCGGCGCGGCACTGCTGAATGCTGAGCTACTCCTTTCGCTGGGTAAGCTCAACCCTGTAGATCGAGCTGCAGAGGTCGCCCCCGCATGAAGTTCGTCGTCATGAAGTTTGGCGGTACCTCGGTTGAAGACGCCGCAGCCATCGTGCGGACCGCCGCCATTGTTGAAGGGCGCCGCCGGCGCGGTCCTCAGCCGATCGTCGTTGTAAGTGCCATGGCTAAGGTGACCGATCAGTTGCTGCTCGCCGCCGCAACTGCCGCGCGCGGCGACCGCGCCGGTGCGCTCGCCATCACGGCCCGGCTCCGCGGGCGGCATCAGCTCACAGCCTCCGAACTCCATACCGATCCCAGCTGGCTCGATCCCGAGTTTGAAGCGCTCGACGAAGTGCTACGCGGCCTCGCCGCCGTCGGCGAACTTACTCCCCGCATCTCCGACATGATCGTCTCCAATGGCGAGCGCTTGTCCTCACGCATGATCGGCGAATACTTTGCGCTTTGCGGTCTTGATGGCCTCCATGTCGACGCACGAACATGCATCGTTACAGATAACCAGCACACCCGTGCCGTGCCGGACGATGCGATGATCGAGCAGAGACTCCGCGTGCATGTGCTGCCTCACGCCGAGGCCGGTCGCACGGTGGTGCTCGGCGGCTTTATCGGCTCGACGGAAAAGGGTGTAACTACGACCCTTGGACGCGGCGGGTCAGACTACACCGGCGCGCTGGTTGGGGGCGCCGTCCATGCTGAAGCCATCGAGATCTGGACCGATGTCGACGGCATCATGACTACCGACCCCCGTGTCGTTCCCGACGCGTTGCGGGTCCGATCGATCTCCTTTGAAGAAGCGGCGGAGTTAGCCTACTTCGGCGCCAAAGTGTTACACCCGGCTACTATTCTGCCCGCTGTCAAAAAGAACATCCCGGTCCTGGTGCTCAACTCACGCAACCCTGACAATGAAGGCACCCGCATCCAGGCTGTGGCATCGCCATGCGCAAGCCCGATCAAGTCCATCGCTGCCAAAAAACGCCTGACCATCGTCGACGTCGTTGCCAGCCGCATGTTAATGACCCACGGCTACCTCAAGGCTATCTTCGATATCTTTGACAAACATAAGTGCGCTGTAGATATGGTTTCTACCTCCGAGGTTTCTGTTTCTCTTACCGTGGACTCCAACGAAGCGCTGCCTGCAATTGCAGCGGACCTGAGCCAAATCGCCGACGTAAAGTATGAAGGGCGAAAAGCGCTCGTCTGCCTGGTAGGCGAAGATGTGCGCGGCCACGCCGGGATGGCTGCGCGCCTGTTCGGCGCAATCAAGCACATCAACGTGCGCATGATCTCGCAGGGCGCGTCCGAGATCAATATGAGCTTTATGATCGACGAGGACGATGTGGACGAAGCGGTACGCTCTCTCCATGCGGAGTTCTTTCAGGATCCTGATCCTACGATCTTTGACGTGCAGGCGCGCGACGCGGCACGACTTGCGGCGCGCCGCCTGTGAGGCTGCTGGTGCTGGGCCGCGGGAAAACGGGCAGCCTCGTTGCTGAGATTGGCCGTGAGCGCGGCCACGTTGTGTCGGTGCTCGGCAGCGTAGACAATCGCGGCGCCGGCGCACTTACACCGGAGTTTCTCTCCGGGTTCGACGCAGTGGTCGACTTCACCACTCCTGAGGCGGTGCTCGCCAACCTTGATGCTTGCCTTTCCACGGGGGCACGCGTGGTTGTCGGCACCACGGGCTGGCACGCGCAGCTGCCACGGTTGTCGCAACTGGCTGCGAACCAGGGCGCCTCGCTGCTCTATGGAACAAACTTCTCTGTTGGCGTGCAGGCATTGTTTCGCGCGGCGCGCGTGCTGGCTCGGTCGTTGCCGGGCTATGCGTTCCGCATTCACGAAACTCACCATGTCGCAAAAAAAGATGCTCCATCCGGAACCGCGCTGACCTTGCAATCGATCGTGCAGCAAGCGCTTTCGCACCCAGCGGAGGTGCCGATCACCTCTACCCGTGAGGGCGACGTGCCCGGCATGCATGTGCTCGAGGCTCACTCAGATAGCGATCTGATCACTCTCCGGCACGATGCCGGCAGCCGCCGCGGCTTTGCCGAAGGGGCAGTGCGCGCCGCGGAGTGGCTGGTGAAGCAGGGGTCTGGCGTTTGGGATTTCCCTGACGTCGCGGACAAGTTAGATAGTTAGTGCGTCCCAGGCGGCACGTGCCATAGTCTCGAGCATGAGATAGTCTCGAGCATGAGATCTTCGCCTGGGCTCCGTTGACGGCAAAGCCGCAACCGCTGGACCGCCAGGGCTAAACCCAAGGTACGCTCGAGCGGTCGCGCTCTTTCACCTTGCGCGCCGGGGCTCCGGCATAGATGCCGTAGGGCTCAAGGGTCTTCGTCGCGATCGAGCCCAGGCCCAGGATCGCTCCTTCGCCTACCTCAACCCCCGGCGCCACAATCGCCCGCGCACAGATCCACGAGTACGCCCCAAAGCGCATCGTGAACGAAACCAGCGGGAACTTAGGATCGTTGTAGGTATGCGTGGCGCCGCAAACATAGGCCCCTTGCGACACGATGGCGTGCGAGCCGAAGTACATGGGCGCAGGATTATAGATTTCGGCGTCATCGGCCAGGCTCACTCGGTCTTCGCAGACAAGATTCCAGGGCGCCCACACCTTTCCTTTCGCATAGAAGTGGCACTTATCCCCAAGTTTCGCGCCAAAGCTGCGCAGCAGAAAGGCTCTCCAGGCATGCAGCGGCCGGGGCGAGGTGCGATAAAGCAGCACGTACACGATCGACCAGAGTTGCCGGCCGATACGGTTGCGCAACGAAAAGGGAGCAACCAGGCCAGGATCTTTCTCTCCTGGAGCCGACTCCGCAGGCATCGGCTTTTCCGCGACTACCCGCGCTTGATCGCTCGTCCTAAGGCGCGCCGCATCCGATGCCGCATTCCGGTCGCTCATCCCTGCGGCTCCTTTCCAGCTGCTGCGCGCAGCTCTTCAGTCTTCACCACGATCATGTACTCGTACATCGCCTGCAAGGTAGAGTAGACCCATCCCGCATGCCCATCGAGGATGCCGCGCCGGTAAAACATCAGGTAAGCCCACCGCACCAGCGGTCGCCCCGGCATCCGATAGAAGATGGCCTTGCGCGCCGAGTGTTTCCGGTTAAAGTCTTTCGCAAACAGCGCTGTCTTCCAGGAAGCATCTGCCTGAAAGCTTTGCTCCGCTACAATCCGGGCCTCGGCCGTGGAGTAGCTATTGTGCTTGGCGAGCCAGTGCGTCAAACCTTTTGAAAAGGGATAGTGATCAAACGCGCCAGATAAGTCGCGCACTTCGCCGTCAAGTACCAGCACTTCATTAATCTCGCGGGCATACCGGGCTCGCCCGCGCCGCACCAGCCGAATATAGAAAGGCGTGGTCTGCGCGTGCTTGAGCCAACGGCCTAGAAAATGATCTCGCCGCCGGAGCCTCCATCCCGCGACCTCCTCGCCCGCTGCCGCAAGGGCCTGCTGCATTTCCGCATATAAGCCCCTGCTCAGGTGCTCATCGGCGTCGAGCAGGAAGATCCAATCATGCTTGAAAGGCAGTGTTTCGAGCGCGGCATTGCGCTGCGACGCGTAGTTATCAAAGGCTCGCTGCGCCACCTGCGCCCCGTGCTCCTTTGCCACGCGCACGGTTGCGTCCGTGCTGTGCGAGTCAAACACCCACACATCATCTGACCACGCCACCGACCGCAGGCAGCCGGGCAGATCCTGCTCTTCGTTCCTGGTTAGGATCAGCACCGAAATCATAAGGCGGCGAACACACACTCCTAAGCTGGGGAACGCTCCCTGCCAGTGTACCGTTTCCCCGGCTGCGAGGCATGGCTGACCTGGCCGGCGCCGGTGCCGGCCCAGCCAGCAGTTCGCGCGTCTTGAGCACGATCAGGTACTCATAAAAGGCCTGGAGCGTGGCATACGTCCACCCGGGATAGCCGTCCAGTACCCCACCGCGAAAAAACATCAGGTACGCCCAGCGCAGCAGCGGCCGGGCTGGCATACGGTAAAAGATCGCCTTCTGCGCGCGCCGACGCTTGTGAAAATCCTTTTCAAACAACGCCGTCTTCCATCGGGCGTCCGCCAGGAAACTCTGGTCGGCGACAATCTTTGCTTCCATCGTGGAGTACACGTTGTGCTTCTCCACCCAGCGGGCCAGGCCCTTTGAAAATGAGTGGTGCTCAAAGCGCGTCTTCAACTCAAGGATCCGTCCGTCTACCTCCGCCACCTCGTTGATCTCGCGCGTATAGCGTGCTGCACCGCGCCGCACAAGCCGCGTGTAAAACGGCATGATCTGTGCATGTTTCAGCCACGAGCCCAAGAAGAAGTCATTGCGGCGAATACGGAACGCGTCGACATCCGCGGGCGCCGCGGCAATGGCAGCCTTCATCTCTTCATACAGGGCCGTGTTTAACCGCTCGTCACAGTCGAGCAGAAACAGCCACTCATGCTTGAACCGGATCGTGCTTAAGGCCGCATTGCGCTGCGCGGCGTAGTTATCAAAGGGGCGCTGGTGCAGGTGTACGCCCGCCGCCCGCGCTATTTCGGGCGTCCGGTCTGTACTGCAGGAGTCCCACACATGCACATCGTCAGACCAGCTTACCGAGGCCAGGGCGCCCGGCAGGTCGTGCTCTTCGTTCTTGGTCAGGATCAGGACAGAGATCAAGGCGGTCTCGCTTTCTTTAAGACAAACCAGCTATGCGGCGAACGCCCGAACGCATCCGCTTCGCCGTCGCTCAACAGAGTCATCGGCTGGCCGGCGGTGTACCGCCACCGCTGCCTCGGATGGCCGCAGCAGTGCAGGCCCAAGATGGGAAAAAGAAGTCGGGACGCTCACGGAGGCGACTCGCGGCCCGCTCGGAGTAAACTCGTTGCTGTATGGATTTGGCAGGGTGTGGCACAGCACTGGTAACGCCGTTCAGGGCAGACGGCGCCGTCGACGAGCAGGCCCTTTTCGCGCTCGCCGGCTGGCAGGTACAGAGCGGCATTGACTGGTTGGTGGCCTGCGGCACCACTGCGGAAACACCCACCCTCACCGCTGAAGAATGGCAGCGTATCACCCGCATCGTGGTTGAGGCCGCGGCCGGCCGCGTCCCAGTGTGGGTCGGCTGCACCCACAACTCGACCCGCGAGGCTGTCGGCCGTGCCCGCCTGGCTGCCGCCATCCCGGGCGTCTCCGCCGTGCTCACGGCCAACCCCTTCTACAACAAGCCCTCGCAGGAGGGCCAATACCAGCACTTTCGCGCCATTGCTGAGGCGGTCGAGCTCCCGGTGGTGCTTTACAACATCCCGGCTCGCTCCGGCGTCAACCTTGAGCCCTCTACGGTTGCCCGCCTCGCCGCCGACTGCGCCAACATCACCGCTATCAAAGAGTCGAGCGGCAACCTGGCCCAGATTACCGAGCTGCTGACCCTGGTCCCCCGCGACTTTGCCGTCTATGCCGGAGACGACCAGGTCGCGCTCGCCACCCTTGGCGTCGGCGGCGCGGGTCTGGTCTCTGTCGCCTCAAACGTCATTCCGGCCGAGTTGGCGCAGATGGTACGCTCCGCCCTTGCCAATGACTGGTCGACCGCGCGCCGCCTCAATCGCACCTGCTACCCGCTGATGCAGGCGCTCTTTCTTGAGCCCAGCCCGGGCCCGGTAAAGGCGGTGCTCGCCCTGATGGGTCGCCTGCACGAAACCTATCGCTTGCCTATGGTCCCGGTCACAGACACCACCCGCGACCGCCTGCGCGCCCTTGCCACGGAACTCGGTCTGACGGCTCATGCCGAGGCGGCTCACACTTAGAGCCGGTCGTCCGCACACCGGCAGCAGCTCGGTCGGTACGGGGACGCTCGTCTTTCTTCGCCTGTTCTTTCCTTCAAGGCTTGTCATCCCGAACGAAGTGAATGATCTGCTGTTTGTTTCGCACCCCAGATAGAAAGCGACCGCATGCCCGAAACACACCCAGAGTTCGCCACGCTGCAAGCCGAGATCGAAGCCGCCTTTGCAGCCGGACCCGCTGCCACGGCGAGTCCTGCCGCATTGTCCGCCTTCACGGCGCTCCGCGTCGCGCTTGAAGCAGGCACCCTTCGCGCCGCTGAGCCTGATGCGGCCGCCGCCACCGGCTGGCGCGTCAATCCATGGGTCAAGCGCGGCATTTTGCTGGGCTTCCGTCTGGGCCGGCTGGAGGCCGCAGGCTGCTCTGCCGGCCTGTCCTTCGTCGACAAGCACACCTACCCGGCCCGCCAGTTCAGGGCCGAAGACGGCGTCCGCCTCGTTCCCGGCGGCTCGTCTGTCCGCGCCGGCGCTTTTCTCGCGGCAGGCGTGGTCTGCATGCCGCCTATGTATGTCAACGTCGGTGCCTATGTCGACGAGGGCACCATGATCGACTCGCACGCACTGGTCGGCTCCTGCGCGCAGATCGGCAAACGCGTACACCTCAGCGCCGCTGCCCAGGTCGGCGGCGTGCTTGAGCCGGTCGGCGCCAGTCCGGTCATCCTTGAAGACGAGGTGCTCGTCGGCGGCAATTGCGGCGTCTATGAGGGGACCATCGTGCGCAAAGCGGCTGTGCTCGCCGCCGGCACCGTGCTCACCCGCGGCACGCCCGTCTATGACGTAGTGCGTGGCGAGGTACTCCGCGCTGAGGGCGATCGTCCGCTCATCATCCCTGAGGGCGCTGTCGTCGTTCCCGGCGCACGCGCCATTCACAAGGGCAAAGCCGCTGACTGGGGCCTAAGCCTCTACACCCCTGTCATCGCTAAATACCGCGACGAGAAGACAGAGCTGAGCCTCGCGCTTGAAGACCTGCTGCGTTAAGCAGAGGTGGCTGCTTGTCTTCTCCCTATTGCCCTCACGCCGCCGCCACCCGCTTCGGCGTAAACTTCCGCTGGTAGTAGGCCGACGTGATCGCGATGGCTGGCACGCCCACAATTGTCGGCCACAGCCACACATACCATTGGTTGCCAAAGAGCTGCGAAAGGGTGACCGCGCTGAATGCCGACCAGGCCGCGATATAGCTTCCCAGAAACAGCTCAAGGTGCGAGTACCACCAGAACATCTTTGCTTTTGGTTTGCGCACGAAACTGATGATCTGCACGGCTGCGGCTCGGACCCCGATCAAGCCAAAGGCCACGCCGACAATCCAGATCACCTGGATCGATGCCGGACGGAACAGACTCAGCCACGCCAGCAGCAGGCTTGAGCCCAGGGTGACGATGCCCGCAATCCAGTCGATCGGCTGTGCGCGGCCCCCTTGAGGAAGACTCTTGAGCCGCAAGACGCGGTACCCGGCGAACGCGAGATAGAAGCTGAAGACCGCTACCAGCGCCAGAAACAACACCGGCCGATAGAAGGACATGGGGATTGCCGTCACTGCCACAATCCCCATGCACCACAGGTACACCCGACCCCAACGCTTATGTTGCTTGCCGCCCTTGGCCGTAGCGAGCGGGATCGGCGCGATCAGAAACGCCCCTGCCCCCGCCGCGATGTGCACCGCTAAAAATACCTGCATCCATAAAGGACTGTGCATTCGGATTACCTCGTGATATCCCGAGATTAGGCGGTGCTTTAAGTTCTTACTATGCACATATGTCACCTATCGCCCATGACACATGTCACTCGAGCGAGGAGTGGACGGTGCAGCCGGGTGGATCGCAATCGCGGCTTGACGCGGACAAAGCTATAGGGCGCAAGCATGGTCTATGGCAGAATCGGGAAACACCGCCCGCACCACGAGGTCCCATGACCGAGCCCCGCAAGCTGCCGCCCATCTGGCTGATGGGTCTCACCAACGCGACCTTTGGTATGTACGGCGGCTTCGCCGTGGTCACGCTGCCGAGCATGCTCGCAGCGCAGGGCCTGCCCGGTGGGCGCGTCGCTACCATTACCTCGACCATTCTGGCGCCGGCCTTTTTCGCGTTCATCCTGGCGCCGATGCTCGACGTCCGGCTCAGTCGCCGCACCTACGCGTTGGTCTTCGCCGCACTCTCCGCGGCGGCCATCGCCTTTACCGTCATGCATCGCGCGCAACTCCAGCTGATCGAGCCCGTCATGTTTGCCGGCTACCTCGCTGCTTCGCTCGTGCAAGGCGCAGTCGGCGGATGGATGGGAAGCCTGGTCCGCAAACAGGACGATAGTCAGCTGGGAGCATGGTTTGCCGTGGCCAATATCGGCGCAGGCGGACTCATGATGCTGGTGGCGGGCGAAATCGTATCGCGCCTTAGCCCCGGCTCGGCAGGAGCCATTCTGGCCGCCATGCTGCTCGCCCCCACCTTGGTCTACCTCGTCGTCCCGGCGCCAGGGCCTGACCGCAAGCTGGCGCGCGAAAGCTACACCCAGTTTTTTGCTGAAGTGTTGGCGCTGCTCAAGCAAAGGCAAGTACAGGTAGCGCTCCTGCTTTTCCTGCTGCCCTCAGGCTCGTTTGCACTGACTAACGTGCTTGGCGGCATCGGTTCAGATTTCGGCGCGAACGAGCGCATGGTCGGCCTGCTGGCCGGGGCCGGCTCCGCGCTTGCCGGCGTCATCGGGAGCCTGCTTCTGCCACCGCTCGCACGCAGGCTCGCCCTGCGTCCGCTTTATCTGGCCATTGGGGTCTTCGGCGCGCTCTTTACGCTGGCCTTGCTGCTGATGCCGCGCGTGCCCTGGGCATTCGGCATTGCCATCTCGGGCGAAAACCTGTTCCAGGCGCTGGCCATTGCGGCGGCCACCGCGATCATCTTTGAGACCATCGGGCCGAAGAACCCGCTCGCAGCTACGCTCTTCTCCCTGCTCATCGCCGCCGGCAACTTCTCCATCACCTATATGGGCTTCGTCGATGCGCGGGCCTATACATGGCGCGGCTTGACCGGCAGCCTGGTGACCGATGCGCTGGTCAGCGCAATGGCCAGCGCGGGGCTATTCTTCCTGGTCAAGGGCCGTTCCCCAGCCATGGCGCCCGCAGCGCCCTGACTTGCTTTCGATCCTCACCCTGCCGCTCCGCAAAATATCGCGCTATGCCTACTCTCGACCGACGTCACCCAATCGGCGATCCTGAAGATCCTGAAATGCGCCGCCTGCGACCGGCCTCATTCCAGCGCAAACTCCACCGCAGCAGCCGCGTGCAGCTCCGTCGTATCAAAGCTTGGCAGCCCTGTATCGCCAGGCTTCAGCAGCATCGATATCTCCGTGCATCCCAGAATCACGCCCTCCGCGCCCTGCTCGCCCAGTCTGTCGATTACCTTTCGGTAGGCCGCGCGCGAGCCATCCCGCACAATGCCCTGCGCCAGTTCTTCAAAGATGACCCGATGCACCTCAGCCCGCTCCTTCGCTTCCGGGATCACCGTCTCCACACCGCCCTGCGCCAGGCGCTCCCGGTAAAACTCCTCCTCCATCACATAGCGTGTACCCAGCAGCGCAACCCTGCGCAGCCCGGCCGCACGCACCGCCCCCGCAGTCACATCCGCAATATGGATCAAGGGGATCGAAACCGCACGCGCCACCTCTGGCGCCACCTTGTGCATCGTGTTTGCGCACAGCAGCAGGCAGTCCGCACCCGCCTCCTCTACGTGTCGGGCGCAGGCTTGCATCATGGCCGCAATTGTTGCCCAGTCACCCGCCTCCTGCAGCGCCACCACCTCAGGAAAAGCAACCGTCAGCAGCACGCTCTTTGCATTGTTCAGGCCGCCCAGCCTTTGGCGCACCAGCGTGTTCGTCAAGCGGTAGTACGTTGCTGAAGACTCCCAGCTGGTGCCCCCAATCATGCCGATCGTCTTCATCTTCCACCCCTTTTCCCGGTTGCAAGTGCCGGCCGTCCTCTTGTCGAATCTTGGCTCGTGCATCCACCAATGCGGCTAGACTCGGAAGGAGCCATACCCTGTGACCATGGTTCGCCCAGCGCGCGTACATCCGCGTACATCTATGACTGATAACCCCATGCATCCTGAACAAGCGCCCGACCCGATGCTAAGCGAGCCCGAGTTCGTCTCGGCACTCCCAGTGCTTGCCGCAGAGCCACCCCTGCCGAGTTTGCCTGAGACTCGCGGCCCACGCAAAGCTGCTGCGCTCTTTATCTTTCTCACGGTCTCGCTCGACATGCTGGCTCTTGGCATGATCGCCCCTGTGCTGCCTCGCCTGATCGCCGGCTTCCTCGGCAACAATCCTGCCTCAACCGCCACCATGCTCGGCATCTTCGGCACCGTCTTCGCCGGCATGCAGTTTTTCTTTTCACCGGTCCTTGGCTCACTTTCTGACCGGTTCGGCCGCCGCCCCGTCGTTCTGCTTTCAAACTTTGGCCTTGGATTCGACTACCTGATGATGGCCTGGGCGCCTGCGTTGTCATGGCTGTTCCTCGGGCGCATCATCGCCGGCATCACTGCCTCCAGCGTGCCCACCGCGCAGGCTTATATCGCCGACGTTACCCCGCGCGAGCGGCGCGCCGCCGCCTTTGGCACCCTCAACGCTGCTTTTGGCATCGGCTTTGTCCTCGGCCCCGCCGTCGGCGGCCTGCTCGGCAATCTCAACCCGCGGCTGCCTTTTCTGGTCGCCGGCTCCCTCAGCCTCCTCAATGGCCTTTATGGCACCTTTGTCCTTCCGGAGTCGCTCGCACCCTCACTCCGCAGCCCTTTCTCCTGGAAGCGCGCCAACCCTGTCGGCTCAGCAGCCATGCTGGCCCGCAACAAGCTGCTCCTGGGGCTTTCCTTTGTGCTCCTGCTCGCCTATGTCGGCCAGCAGTCGCTGATGAACGTTTACGTTCTTTATGCCGATTACCGCTTCCACTGGACGGACCGCACGGTCGGCCTGTCGCTCGCAACCGTGGGCATCTGTACGGGGATCTATGGCGCCGTGGTGGTCAAGCGCGCGATTCCGCGCCTGGGAGAACGCGGCGCGATCCTTGTCGGGCTGGTCTGCAGCGCCGTTGGCTTCTGCATGTTCGGGCTTTCCAAGACCGGCGTCCTGCTCTGGATCGGCATCCCTGTCATGAACGCCATTTCGCTAGTCTGGCCGTCGGCGCAAAGCATCATGTCGCATCTTGCCTCGCCCTCTGAGCAAGGCCAGCTGCAGGGTGCCATCAACAGCATCCGCGGCATCGCCGGCCTGCTCGGTCCAGGCCTCTTTACCTGGATCTTTGCTGAGTCGATCCGCTCCCCGCTGCTTGTGCACGCGCCGGGCATGCCCTTTTTCGCCGCATCGGCGTTGCTGGTCTGTGCCGTGCTGCTTACCCTTTCGGTCACACGCGGGCGGGATGCGCCGCCCGCAGTTTAGGTCTGCCTCTTGCCGGTGGCCCGGGCCTTTGTTGATCCGTCGCACGCCTCAACGCAGGGGCTGCTCGTCCTGGACTCCAACCCCGTGCTCGTATACCAGGTTGCCGCCCAGGTGCGCCGATGCGGAAACCACGACGTACCCCAGAGCGGCCAGCGTGCGCCCGGCTGCCCGGCGGCTGCGATCTCGCCGCGCCCACCACGACGCGCCAAAGAGCCCCAGCGCCAACACGTTCAGCAAGCCATGCACTGTGCCGATGCGCCGCGACGCGCCCTCGGTGTCAGCCCAGTCATTGATGCCGGTCACCGCCGCGCCTACCGCGCCCACAAGGCCCAGCACCACTGTCGCGTCTGCCGCCGTGTCCAGCCCTTTCCCCGCGCCCAGTGCGGCTAGTGAGTCGAAGACCACCGCTGCCGTCCACGACCCGATCGGCACGTCGGTCAGGATGGCGTGCAGCGGCTCATTGAGCCAGGTGCCGTGCAGAAGATTGCGTACCCTGCGGCCCCGCTCTTCGCCGAGTGAGGCAAATGCCGCGTGTACCGCGTCCTGGGCCGGTCCTTCAAGGGGAGCGGTCCAACTCTGTTGCTCCGCCAGGCGTGCCAGTGGATCTTTACTCATGACTTGCGATCTCCCGTCTTGTAGCGCGAAGCCTCTTGAGGCAAGGGCGCTTGGTTCCTTTTTGTAAATGGATGCAAGGCGCATGGCAACCGTGTTGGACGTTCTGTGGATGATACCCACGGGCCTGAGGCGGTGCGGGCCTGAGGCGGGCGCCCCGCGCCTCGTCACGCCAGCGCAGGGTTATGATCAGACCGCCAACGCGGAGACCCTCGTGCCTCTTTGCGCTTGCGCAAAGCTTTTGGTTCCATAGGCATCCGCCGACACCGGCACCGTTACCATAAGCGTCGCAAACCCTTCCGGTCTGCTTGCTCGGCTTAGCTTTCCTAGCCTTGAGTGGAGACTCATCCTTGTCGCTGGGTGCAAACACCTGCCAGTCTGTTCTCGCCGGTAAATCCGGATGCACCACAACCATCACGTTTTCGCCGCTTGCTAACTCTCCTTATGCCAGCGAAAGCATGGTCGTCGCGGTTTCGCAGCTGTGATGCAACGTCTGCCGCATTGTCGGCGCGCAATTATCTAAGTTACAAGAGCGTTACTACGAGTTGTCTGTAGAAAAGGTAGAAAGGCGCGTCGCTTGTGCGCTTGTCCGCCTTGCCGCGCAGATCGGCACCCCTGCCGCCGGTGGGACGGAGGTCGCCAACTCCCGCCAGGAGCTCGCCCAGCTCACCGGACCACCTCGAGCCGTTCACCCTGTTCACCGTCAGCCGCCTGCTTTCCCGCTGGCGCGAACTCGGCTTTGTCGTTCCTCGGCGTGAGGCCGTCGTCCTTATCCGGCAGCAAAGCGCCGCGCTCCTCCACTCGGTTGAGCAGGCACTGACCGGGGAGCAGGGCGCGTAGCTGCTCCCTGTGCCCCCTAGTTCTCCTCCAACGCATCCATCCCGCCACTTGGTTTCAGCCGCCACTCCTGCTAGCATCGAAGATTCTAATGGCTGAAGAAAAAGTAAAACTGATCCCTCTAGGCGGCCTCGGCGAGTTCGGTATGAACTGCATGGCCGTCCGCTATAAAGACGACATCCTGGTCATCGACGCAGGCCTCATGTTCCCCGAGTCGGAACTGCTCGGCGTCGACATCGTCGTGCCCGACATCACCTACCTGGTCGAAAACCGCTCCATGGTCCGCGGCATCATTCTTACCCACGGGCACGAGGACCACATCGGCGGACTCCCCTGGATCCTTTCTGAGATCAATGTGCCCGTTTATGGCACAGAGTTCACCCTCGCCTATGTTGAGGGCAAGCTCGACGAGCACAAGATGCTCGACAACACAGAGCTGATCGAGATTGCGCCCAACCAGAAGTTCAAGCTCGGGCCCTTCATCGTCGAGCCCATCCGCGTCACCCACTCACTGGTGGACTGCGTGGCGCTCGCCATTGAAACCCCGGTTGGCGTCATCGTTCACACCGGCGACTTCAAGATTGATCTTTCCCCGCCCGACGGCAAGCCGTTCGACCTCCACAAGTTCGCCGAGTACGGGCAAAAGGGTGTGCTCGCCCTCCTGCAGGACTCGACCAACACCGACCGCGGCGGCTACACGCCCTCCGAGTGGGCGGTCAAGCCGCGGCTTGACGAGATCTTCCAGCGCACCAAGAAGAAGCTCTTCTTCTCCTGCTTTTCGTCTTCCATCTACCGCATGCAGATCGCGCTCGACCTGGCGCAGAAGCATGGCCGCAAGGTCGCTATCGTCGGCCGCTCCATGATGGAGTCGTCTGAGATCGCGCAGGATCTCGGCTACCTCAACCTGCCGGGCCAGCTGGTCATCCACCCCGGGCAGATCGGCGACCACGCGCCGCAAAACGTCATGGTTATGATCTCCGGCACGCAGGGCGAGCCTATGAGCGCGCTTTCCCGTGCCGCAGTCGACAACCACAAGCACGCCCGTATCTCCCCTGGCGATACGGTGCTGCTCTCCTCCCGCGTCATCCCCGGGAATGAGAAGTCCATCTACCGCGTCATCGACCACCTGTACCGTCGCGAGGCCGAGGTCATCTACGACGACGGCGCCTCGGGCCTGATCCACGTCAGCGGCCACGCCTCGCAGGAGGAGCAGCGCCTGCTCATCAACCTCTTGCGGCCGAAGTTCTTCATCCCCGTCCACGGCGACTTCCGCCACCTCAAAAAACACGCCGAGCTCGCAGTCAACACCGGCGTCATCGGCTCGGCGATCCTGATTGAGGATGGGGACATCCTCGAGCTCACCCCGACCACCGCCAAAAAGAACGGCAAAGTCACCGCCGGGCGCGTCTGCATCGACTCCGGCTCCACAGGGGATGTAGTAGGCGATCTGGTTATCCGTGACCGTCGCCACTTGTCTGAGGATGGAATCGTGCTGCCGATCGTGACGGTTAACAAACTAACCGGCAAGGTCGAGTCGCAGCCTGAAGTCATCACAAGAGGCTTCGTAGCCGACGCAGGCGTCATCAACGACGCCCGCAATGTGATCTCCCAGTTACTCGACGGCTCGAGCTCCGAGGAAAAGGCCGACCCAGGAGTCATGAAAGAAAAGATACGGATTGAGCTGAAGCGGTATTTGCAAAAGCACACCAGCAGACGGCCGCTGATTATGCCGGTGATTTTGGAGGTTTGAACGATAGCTTGTTCAGAGAAGCAAAAGGCGGCGCGCAAG
>CAXTPL010000073.1:0-16483 GCA_964246065.1 uncultured Acidobacteriaceae bacterium | reverse complement strand
ACTATGTGCTCCAAGCCGCGGGCGGCGAGGTGCACATCGCCGGGACCGGCCCTGTAGCGCTGTGCCGGGGTGCTTACAGCTACCTGCGCGAGCAGTGCGGCGCCATGATCACCTGGTCCGGCGCCCACCTGGAGCTGCCTTCTCCCCTGCCCTCCGTTGCCAGAACCAGCGTCGGCTGCCCGTACAGGCATGTGCAGTACCTCAATCCGTGCACCTTTGGCTACACCATGGCCTTTTGGGACTGGGCGCGATGGGAGCGCGAGCTGGACTGGATGGCGCTGCATGGCATCACCATGCCGCTGGCGCTGGAAGGCCAGGAGTTTGTTTGGCAAAAGGTCTGGGCCGGCTTCGGGTTGTCGCAGGGAGAGATCGACGCCTGGACGACGGGACCGGCGCACCGCCCGTGGCACTGGATGGGCAACATCAACCGTTTTGAAGGGCCGCTGCCCGCCCACTGGGTGGAGACCCACCGGGTGCTGCAGCGGCAGATTTTGGACAGGATGCGGGCACTCGGCATGACGCCCGTTGCGCCCGCCTTTGCAGGTTTTGTTCCGCAAGGGTTCCTCCGCGTCCGACCTGACGCCGAGGCGTTCACATTGCTGTGGCTCCCGAAGGACTTCGCAGCGATCCCCCGGGACACGCGGACCTTTATCCTGCATCCGCGGCAGGAAGAGCTGTACCGGGAGATCGGCCGGCGCTTTATCGAGGCATACAAGGCCGAGTACGGACCAGTCTCCTACTACCTGGCGGATACCTTTAATGAGTTGACGGTGCCTGTGTCCGAAGATAAACGGTACGAGGACCTGGAGCGATTTGGGCGGACAGTGTACGCGGGGATCACGGCAGGGGACCCGGATGCGACCTGGGTGATGCAGGGGTGGCTTTTTGTCTTTGACCCGTTCTGGGATGAGGCCTCGGTCGAGGCGCTGCTGCGGGGAGTGCCAAACGACCGCATGCTGATTCTGGACTACTCGAACGACCTGGTGCCCGCCCTGCGGGAGCGCTATGCGCCGGACCCCTGGAAGCGCAACCATGCCTTCTTCGGCAAACAGTGGGCCAACGGCATGGCGCACAACCACGGCGGCAACGACAACGTAAAAGGCAACCTGGAGCGTATGGCGACCCAGCCGGCCGCGGTGCTGGCAAGCGCGGACAAGGGCAACCTGGTTGGGTGGGCGATCTCACCCGAGGGCATCGAGAGCAACGAGGTGGTTTACGAGCTGATGACAGATGCCGGGTGGCAGGCGTCGGCAATCGAGCTCCAGAAGTGGATCCCTGCTTACTGCCGCGCGCGCTACGGGGCTTGTCCGCCGGCCATGGAGCAGGCATGGGCGCTGCTCCTCAAGTCCGCATACAGTGCGCACATATGGCAGACCCGCCAGGCCTGGCAAAGGGAGCCGAGCCTGGCGCCTGCAGCGCTGTCAGTCGATGCAGGCCCGTTGTTTGCGCAGGGAACCTCGTTATTCCTGTCCTGCAGCGAGGCGCTGGGCGCAGACGCACTTTACCGCAACGACCTGATCGAGTTTGTGGCGCAGACTGCGGGCGGGTATGTGGATGCGCAGCTGGTGCTGGCCACAGAAGCCATTCGGTCGAAGGAGCCGGCGAGCGCCAAGGGCTTTGCGGCGAGCGCCCTGGCCATGCTGGAGCAGATGGACGCCATCCTGAACCTGCGGGTGGACCGCCGGCTTGAGACCGGGGTGGCGGCGGCGCGGGCCCGGGGCGCCACTGCGGACGAGGCGGCCGGTTACGACGAAAACGGGCGGCTGCTGATTACAACCTGGGGCTGGCCGGAGCTCTCGGACTATGCTGCCCGGGTGTGGTCCGGACTGACCCGGGATTACTATGCGGCGCGATGGGCGGCCTGGTTTGCGCACCAGTGGACCGGAGAGGCGTTTTCACTCGACCTGTGGCAACAGGCCTGGCTCTCGCGGCCCTACGCACCCACGACTCCGCAGCCGGTATCCGATCTTTTTTCCTTCTGTCGTGCGATGCTTGCCATCTGCGGTGCTCAGGCGCCGCCCGCTGCAGGAGGAATCCTATGAGCTCCGCGACCCTGACCAAGCCGCCCCGCCTTCTATCGATAGACGCGCTCCGCGGCCTCGATGTCGCTTTCATGATCCTGGTGAACAACAACGGCAGCGATGCGCTGTCGTACCGGCCTTTGAACCATGCGGCCTGGAACGGCTTTACGCCGACCGACCTCGTGTTTCCTACCTTTCTTTACATCATGGGGATCTCGCTGGTGCTCTCGTTTGAAGGGCGCGAGCGGCGTGGCGAGCCGCGGGGAACCACGCTGGCGCATACGCTTCGCCGGTTCGCGCTGTTGTTCTTCTTCGGCCTGGTGGTCAACGGATTTCCTTTCTTCCACCTTTCCACACTGCGGATCTATGGGGTGTTGCAGCGCATCGCTGTCTGCTATCTGCTGGCCAGCCTGCTGTTGCTGCTCACGCGGCGCGTTTCGGTCTTCATCACGCTTACAGTCGCCGCGCTGATCGCGTACTATCTGCTGCTGCGGTGGGTGCCGGTCCCTTTGCACGGCATGCCGGGGCGTGACTTTCCTTTGCTCGACAAGGATGTGAACCTGACGGCCTGGATCGATCGCCACATCTTTGCTGCCCGCCGACTGTATGAGCGGACGCGCGACCCTGAAGGACTGCTCTCAGATATGCCGGCGCTAGCTACGACGCTGCTTGGCGTACTGGCGGCCTTTTGGCTGCGGAGCCTGCGCTCCCAAAAGGCCAAGGCCGGTGGTCTGGCGCTGGCCGGCCTGGCGCTGCTGGCCGCCGGGTATCTATGGGGCTTGTCATTCCCAATCAACAAAAAGCTTTGGACAAGCTCCTATGTGCTGTTTGCCGGCGGCTGGAGCACGCTGCTGCTGGCCCTGGCGTACTGGGTGATGGAGGTGCGGCAGCTGCGCGGCCGGTGGAAAGAGCCGCTGATGGTCTTCGGGACCAATGCCATTACCGCATATGTGTTTTCAGAGTTGCTGGCGGCCACGCTGCAGTCCATCCAGGTGACCCCGCAGCAGACGGTACAGCAGTGGATGTACGGGACCCTCTTTGCGCCGATCGTCAATCCGGCTTTTGGATCGCTCTTGTACTCACTGGCCTTTGTGCTCGTCTGCTGGCTGCCGGTGTCGCTGCTGTACCGTAAGCGCATTTTTCTCAAGCTCTGATCTCCCCGTTCTGGCAAGCCCGACTCAAGCCCGGGAGACTCGAACTCCGGGCAGATCCTCAATATCGGGGCGGTAGCGCCTCGCGTCATGCAGGGAGCCTTGGAGATGACCTTCTAGCAAGGGCACGTGCCTTAGGCCCTGTGAGCCGCGCTATCTAAAAACAGCATGCATGCAAAAAGGCTGGCTTGACCGCTGTGCGTCTTTGCATGCGAGCGTAAGAGCAGGTCGAGTTCATGAACTATTGAAATTACTGAATCATTGAAAAAGCACCTTATAGGCATAGGCTATCTTCGCTGCAGGCTGCGCCGGGAGCTTCAAATGCAGGCCATCTGCATCCTGGTGAAAGCTGACCTTTGCCGTTGAGCCCAGGAGTTGGACGGAACGCACCTTCTCAGAGCCGGCCTGCGTGCCCAGGGTGTGGATCACCGCTTCGCCGTCTTCAGGCCAGCCTAACTCAATCGCGTAGAGGGCGCTGCCCTTGGTGGTAAAGCGAAAATCCTGCGCGGTATATGGCTTGGTATCGACATCATGGAACTGTCCTGCCTGCACCTTGGTGGGTCCCTCTCCGTAGACGCGCCATGGACGGGTGCCATAGATAGAGTCGCCGTTCACATCAAGCCACTGCCCGATCGCGAGCAGCACTTTCTGGACCTGCTCAGGAATGGTACCGTCAGCGCGTGGTCCGATGTTGATCAGCAGATTTCCATTCTTGCTTACGATGTCTGCCAGCTGATGCACGACAAACTCCGGAGACTTGAAGGTGTCGTTCTGGATGTAGCCCCAGGAGTTGTTGCTGATCGAGGTATCGGTCTGCCAGTAGAGCGGCCGTATCTCAGCGAGCTGGCCTCGCTCGAGGTCGAGCACGCCTGAGCCTTCTTCCATGGCTACCGTCTTATAGTTGATTACCCCAATCGGCCGCTTTTCAGCCAAGGACTGGTTGTAATAAAAGGCGGCAAACTTGGCCAGGTAGGGGCGTACCGAGGGCTGCCCGATCCACCAGTCGAAGTACATGATGTCGGGATGGTATTTTTCTACAATCTCGGCGTCGCGGGCGAGCCAATCGTTGGCATACTCCGGGCTGACATAGGTGAAGTTATCGAGCAGGCTTACCTCGCCCCCCACACCGCCGCGCTGCTGGTGGGCAGGGCCGTAAAATGCGGCGTACTTGGGGTCGTTCACGTCAGAAGGCTCGCGGCGCCCACCTTCAAGAAACCAGTCATGCTCGATGCGATGCGAGGAGGCACCCAGATGCAGGCCCTCTGCACGGATCGTCTTGGCAAGGTCGCCGACCAGGTCGCGGTGCGGACCCATCTTCACAGCCGTCCAGTCCGACAAGCCGCTGTCGTACATCGTAAAGCCGTCATGGTGCTCAAACACAGGAACGACATACTTAAAACCTGCTGACTTGAAAAGCGTTGCCCAGGCCTGAGGGTCGTATTTCTCAGCTTTGAACATCGGGATGAAGTCCTTATAGCCGAACTTAGTCAATGGTCCATACGTAGCGACGTGGTGCAGGTTTTCTGGCGAGCCCTGCAGATACATCAGGCGCGGATACCACTCGCTGCCGAAAGCCGGCACCGAGTACACGCCCCAATGAATAAAAATGCCGAACTTCGCATCTTTATACCATTCGGGGACTTCAGAAGACGAAAGAGACTGCCAGTCGGCACGGTACGGGCCAGCGGCAATGGCGTGGTCGACGTCAGCAAGGAGCTCGCTGCGCCGGCCATTGTAGGCAGAGCTCGCCTGCTGCCAGGCAGCGTCGAGCGCCGGGTCAGGCGAGGCCACCGTCGGAGCCATGCTGCCGGCATCCTGAGCAGAGGCTGAAGCAGCGCAGGCGACGGAGAAGAGCAGGAGTGTTCCGGCCCGGCGTATGCGTTGAGAAAAGCGGTGTGTTGGCAACTGGAATCCTTTCAGCAAGGCAAACTCTCGGGAGATGAAGACTCGCAAGCAGGAGAACTGCAGTCCTCGTCAGAGTCAAGTCTTTATGTTTCCACCCTGATGCCGGCTTTCGGACTGCAAAGCTTTCTAGCAGGGCGAACGTAGGCCCAGTCCTCAGATTTGCTTCCCACGCGCATCCGCGGGAGAATCGATATTGTAATCGCAGGAGGCTGCATGGCAGATCAAGACGAAGCCCTGAGTGGCACCAACGCTGCCAATGAGGCGGCGCACGGCAAGGGGCAGCTGAGCCGACGCTCGTTCTTGTCCGGGCTTGGAGCGGCCGGGCTCGCCGCCACAGCCCAGCCCACGCTCGGCTTCGGGCAGCAAACGACCGCCGAGCCAGCAGCAGGTACGGTGCGGCTCACCCTGAATGTAAATGGGGTCGATCACCCGCTGCAGATAGAGCCTCGCGTGGCGCTGCTGGACTGCCTGCGCGAAAACCTCAAGTTGCCAGGCACGAAAAAAGGCTGCGACCATGGGCAGTGTGGGGCGTGCACGGTGCATGTCAACGGACGGCGCGTGCTCTCCTGCATGTCGTTTGCGGTAATGCATGGCAAGGACAAGATCACCACCATCGAGGGACTCGCTCAGCCCGGAAATCTGCACCCAATGCAGGCCGCCTTTGTGGAGCATGATGCTTACCAGTGCGGCTACTGCACCTCAGGGCAGATCATGTCGGCGGTGGCGTTGGTTAAGGAGCCGTGCGGTTCAACAGACGATGACGTGAAGCGCGGCATGTATGGAAACCTGTGCCGGTGCGGCGCGTACTCCAATATTGTTGCGGCAGTGCAGCAGGTCCGCAGGCAGGCCTACATTCCAGGAGCAAACCAAGATGGAAGCGTTTGAGTACAAGCAGGCAACGAGTGAGGGCGATGCTATCGCCGCCGCGGGGCGCACTGCGACCGCGCAGATAGGCGCAACGGTGCGCTTTATCGCAGGCGGAACCAACCTGACCGATTTAATGAAGCTCAATGTAGAGCGGCCGCGTGAGCTGGTTGACATCCAAGCGCTGGCACTCACCCAGGTGGAGCCGACAGCGGACGGCGGGCTCAGTATCGGTGCGCTGGCGCGGAACTCAGATGTGGCGCATCACCCGGCTGTGATGCGGCAGTACCCGGTCCTTTCTGAAGCGATTCTTTCAGGTGCATCGCCGCAGCTGCGCAACATGGCAACAACAGCGGGCAACCTGCTGCAGCGAACGCGCTGCCTTTACTATCGCGACGCGGCGCACCGCTGCAACAAACGTGAGCCCGGCAGCGGATGCGATGCTCTCGACGGCCACAACCGAATGCTGGCTATCCTGGGCACAAGCGAGCACTGCATCGCGCCCCATCCGTCTGACCAGAACGTGGCACTGGCGGCACTGGAAGCGACCATACACATTCGCGGCGCAAAGGGCGAGCGCGCTGTGCCGATCGCAGAGTTTTACAAGCTGCCCGGAACCACACCGCAGCTTGAAAACGTGCTGCAATCCGGGGACCTGATCACCGCCGTCACCCTGTCGGCGCCCCTGCCTGGTGCGCGGTCGCACTACCTAAAGCTGCGCGATCGGGCCGCATATGAGTTTGCCCTCGTTTCGGCCGCCGTCGTGGTCCAGGTCGAGGGTGCAACGGTGCGGCGCGCGCGTATCGCCCTGGGCGGCGTGGGCACAGTACCCTGGCGAGCCGCCGAGGCCGAGCATGTGCTTGAAGGCAAGCCGGCAAGCCCGGCACTGTTTAAGCAGGCGGCACAAGCAGCCCTGGCGGGCGCGCGGCCGCGGGCTGAAAACGGCTTCAAGGTAGAGTTGGCGCAGCGTTGCCTTGTTCATGCACTCACAACAGTGACGGCCTAGCCGCGCGAACCGTCGGTCGACCCGGACCAGACACGCCAACAGGAGAGATGCATGCAGAACCAAGTCGATGTTCCCGGCGCGCCGGCTAGCTCACCCTCACCGATCATCGGCGCCGCCCAGCCCCGCATCGACGGCCCGCTGAAAACCACCGGCAGCGCGGCCTATGCGTCTGATTACCACCTGCCCGGCATGGTCTACGCGGTACCGGTGACGAGCACGATTGCGCATGGCCGCATCCGCAAGCTCGACACCGCCGCAGCTGAGGCGATGCCCGGGGTGCTGCTTGTTCTGCACCATGGCAACATCGGCCCTGTCTTCCGGCTTGCTGCGGGCGGTCGTAATTCGCGCACCAGCGAAGATCGTCCCCCGTTGGAGGACGATGTCATCTCCTATTGGGGGCAATATATTGCTCTGGTAATTGCCGGCAGCTGGGAGCAGGCCAACGCCGCCGCCGCCGCTGTAAAGGCCGAGTACGATGAGGCAAAGCCGAATGTCGCTCTAAGTCAGCAAGATATTGACGGCGAGCCAAAGATAGAAAGCCAGCGTGGCGACGTCAAGGCTGCGTTTCCCTCAGCCCCGGTGCAGCTGGACGCCACCTACGTGACGCCGGCCGAAACGCATAACCCAATGGAGATGCATGCGACCGTCGCGGACTGGGACGGCAAGCGGTTTACCTTGTATGAGTCGTCGCAGGGCGTGATCAACCATCTAAACGTGATGGCGCAGGTGCTCGGCGTACCCAAGGAGAATATCCAGGTCATCTCCAGGTTCATCGGCTCGGGCTTTGGGGATAAGTTGTTCCCCTGGCCGCATTCCGCACTTGCAGCGGTAGCTTCGCGCAGGCTGGGTAAACCGGTCAAGCTCACGCTTTCGCGCAAAATGATGTTTTACGATGTCGGGCATCGACCGCGTACCGAGCAGCACATGCGCCTGGGCGCAACGCGCGAGGGCAGGCTCGTTTCGCTCGAACAACACTACCGGAACCACTCTTCCCTGCTTGAGGACTACAAGGAGAACTGTGGCGAAGCTACACCCTTTCTCTACAGCACGCCGCACCTTGAAGTAACCTCGGCACTGGTGCGGAGAACCATCGGCGTGCCGACGCCGATGCGCGGGCCAGGCGCGGTCCCCGGTATCTTCGCGCTTGAGTCGGCCATGGATGAGCTCGCAGTCAAGCTCGAAATGGACCCTATTAGTCTGCGCCTCAAGAACGATACCTTGATCGATGAAAGCAACGGCAAGCCATTTTCCTCGCGGCACTTGAAGGAGTGCTTCGAAACGGGCGCGGAAAAGTTCAACTGGTCCCGGCGCACGCCGGCGGTCGGCTCCATGCGGCGGGGCGAGGTGATCGTAGGCATGGGAGTGGCGGCAGCTTCCTGGGGCGCATGGCGTGGCGAGTGCCAGGCTAACGTCATCTTGCGCGACGATGGAACGGCCCGCGCCTCGAGCGCCACCCAGGATATCGGTACGGGCACCTACACGGTGGTTGCCCAGGTGGTAAGCGATAAAACAGGCATCCCCATCGACAAGATCCAGGTTGTCCTCGGCGACTCTACGCTGGTGCCGGGACCCATGTCCGGCGGCTCGACGGGAACAGCGACAACGATCCCGGCCGTGGCCGATGCGGCAAACGGTGCGGTGCGCTCGGTGCTGACCATGGCGACCAAGGTCAAGGGTTCACCGCTGTTCGGCAAGACGATGGATGAGGTTTCGATGACCGGGGGTCGCGTCCATCTGCGGAGCCAGTCTCCTGAGCAAGGCGTACCCTTTGAACAAATCCTGCGTGTAGCCAAGGTAGGCTATGCCAATGGAGACGGGCGCTCGGGCGGGCTCGGATCAGATACCAAGGCTGGCGATTTTTCGACGCACTCGTTCGGCGCTCAATTTGCCGAAGTAGAGTGGAACCCGCGCATCGCCGAGCTGCGCGTGACACGGATACTCTCTGTAATTGACGGGGGGCGCATTATCAACATGAAGACCGGCACCAACCAGATCTCCGGTGCGGTCGTCATGGGGATCGGCATGGCCATGCTGGAGCGGACCGTCTACGATCCGCGCAACGGGCACCCGATCAACGATAATTACGCGGAGTATTTGGTCCCGACCAGCGCTGACTCGCCTGTTATCGATGTGCATTTCCTCAATATTCCTGACCCGCAGATGGGCGAATATGGCGCGCGCGGCATCGGCGAGATAGGCTTGGCAGGTGTCGCTCCGGCGATCACTGCAGCGGTCTACCACGCGACTGGGGTCCGCGTAAGGGAGCTCCCGGTCCGCATTGAAGACCTTTTAACGTCAAGCGTCCTCGCCTAGATAGCCGCGTGTGCCTCGCGGTTAGTGCTCCCCGTATCTACGCGCTTTTCCTCACAGCAGTACTGCAGACCCGTGCGCCCCGCAAGCAGCCCTGCTGCACCTGCTAAAAGTTTTTTGTCAGGGCGCCGTGCCATGCGCGCACCTGAGGATAGATACTGGACACATGCGGTTGCGTGCAACACTTGCGGGCTGGCTGAGCGTGCTCCTGCTGGCAGTCTCGCTCGGTAACATGGCGTGCGAGGCGGGCTGCCAGGCTAAAGCTTTGTCTCCCCACTGCCTTGCAGGTGCGGCTGCCAACCAGGCTATGGCCGGCATGGAAGGCTGCGCGTCGCAAAAGATGCCTTCGCGAGCCTTTGCTCATCCGCTGCAAGCCTGTGCGCACTCCGCGTGTGCTACGGCGCCTGCGCTGGCTCCTATCGCCGGCGCTCCGGCTGCGGCCGCCCCGCACGCTGCCCTGGCCACGCTGGCGACGCCCGCGGTGTTTGTTGATTCGCCGAGCAAAGCTGCGAGTCGAAGGTGGCCACCTCCTATCTTCTTTTTGCCCGCCTCCTTACACACAGTGCTCCGCGTTTAGCAGACAGGCTCTCGCAGCATCGCCTCCCCATTCGGCGATCAAAGAGCGCTGCTTGTTCCGCCGCTGCGTGCGTCCGTGCAGGCGCACGACCGGCCGTCGTTCCTAGTCGCAGCCATGTCGCAGCCATGTCCAAGTTACAGAAACACGGAGCTATCTCTATGGCGAACCGCCGTTCCTTTCTCCAGAGTGCCCTCGGCCTTGGTGCCGGAGTCTTAACTGGCCGCGCAGTGGCCGAGCCCACGCACCCGCCGCAGCCCGGCGTCCACCAGGTAGAAGCGCAAGGCGGATACCTCGGCATAAGCAGCGGCTCGCTCTCCAAGGTTGACACCAGGAGCGAGCCGGCAGTGACCACGCCTGTCATTACTCCTGACGTAGGTGACCTGCCCTATGTCATGGATGGCGATGTGAAGGTTTTCAGGCTGACCGCCCATGTGTTTCGACAGCAGATTGCGCCGCAAAAGACCATCGATGTGTGGGGCTTTAACGGCAGCGCCCCTGGCCCGACTATCCAGGTCACACAAGGGGACAAGGTCCGCGTCATCTTTCGCAATGAGCTGCCCGAGTCCAGCTCCCTGCACTGGCACGGCTTTGAGGATCAGTTAGGCAACGATGGCATGCCCGGCATTAGCCAGGCTCCTGTGAAGCCCGGCGAAAGCTTTACGTATAACTTCGTCATTACGCAGGAGGGTACGTATTTTTACCACTCCCACATGGCAATGCAGGAGCTGGCGGGCATGCTTGGCGCCTTCATCATGCATCCCAAGGTGCCCTACCGCCCGCACTGCGATAAAGATTTTGCACTCAACCTGCAGGCGTACTGGGTGCTGCCGAATAGCACTGTGCCCAACACCATGAACATGGAGTTCAACTGGCTGCTGATCAACGGCAAGGCTGGGCCTGCGACCACGCCGCTCGTCGTGCGGCAAGGAGAAAGGGTGCGCATTCGGTTTATCAACCTAAGTATGAACCACCACCCAATGCATGTGCATGGACATACCTTTTATGTCACCGGCACCGAGGGCGGCCGCATCGCCGAAACAGCGTGGTGGCCAGGCAATACGGTGCTAGTAGGCGTGGCGCAGGCGCGCGACATCGAGTTTGTTGCCAATAATCCAGGCGACTGGATGCTCCATTGCCACCTGCCGCACCACATGATGAACAGCATGGCCAACCAGGCAGGCCCTATGACGCGTATGGCCGGCTTTCCGGGCGGACAAGGACTACGCGGCGATGACAGCCATGGCTATCTGCTTGAAGCCGGGCAGCAAGCCGGCATGGAAGGGATGGAGGGGAAAAGCATGCCGGACATGCCGGGTATGCAGAAGCAGCAGTCCGATAGGGCATCTGACCCGGCGGTAGCGACGGCACGTTTGTCCGCCGGCACGCAGGCTCTCGCCCCGCAAGGTTCGCTGGCAAACTCGGATCTGGACGCGGGCATGGAGGGCTTGATGGCCGAGCAGATGGCAGCTCTGCCGCAGTTAAGCGATCTGCAAAGACGCAACCTGAATGCTTTTGACGCGGGCGGACAAGCCATGCAGGAGCAAATGACGGAAACGGCGCCAGATGCCAACAATGTCCCGAACTTTCCGCAGGACGTGTATATGGAAGGGCCGATGATGGACATGGACAAGTTAGTTGCCAGGCCTGAAAACCTTGGGCTGCGGCCTGGCTGGAGCAGGTTTATGCAAGGCATGATGACCTTTGTGCGCGTGCTGCCTGCTGCTCAATACGACCAGGTTCTCTCAGCCATGAAGGACGCTAAGCGCCCTGACGACCCCTATGCCTCTGCCTATACAAAGCCGCCGGGCGAGTAAGTGCGCGCAGGCAGCGACAAGGTAAGTCAAGTCGAACAATGCGCCAAAGCAACTAAGTGGTTCACGAACGTGCGCTGGAGAAGGATATGAAAACAACGATACTGGCTTTGGGCCTGGCGCTCGGGGCCACCGGCAGCGCTTCTTGCGCGCAGCAAGGGTCCATGCCTCAGATGCCCATGCCGCCGCAAACAACGCAGCCAACGCAGCCAACGACGCACGCGCAGCCTGGCGAGCCGAACCGCAATGACCAGCCTGCCGCGACGATGCCGCCGAACATGCAAAGCATGGGCCACGATGCGGGAAACAGGCGGGCACAAACCAACGCGAGTGCGGAACGAGATTCTGTTCAGCAACAATCCGGCCAAGCAAACAAGAGGCCGGGGGCGGCCAGCGATCAGATGTCTACTCAGTTCCCTATGCAGGAGGTACAAGAGCCGGAGGCGATCGAGTTACACACTGGAGCAGACCTGCCTGCGCCGGAGCTGCTTGGGCAGGTGGTGCAGCGAGAACCCATGACCCTGGAGCAGTTTCTCGCGCTTGCCGAGAAGAACAATCCAACACTGGCGCAAGCACAGAATAATATCGATCGATCAAACCAGCAGGCGCGGCAGATCAGTCTGCCGCCCAACCCGGTCCTAGGTTACAGCGGCGATCATATCCGAGGCGGCTCCTACCACAGCGGCGAAGAAGGTGTGTTCTTCACGCAGGAGTTTGTGCTCGGTCATAAGTTAGCCTTGCGCCGTAATGTCTATCGTGCAGAGGCTCATACAAACGAGTTGGCGCTGGAGGTACAGCGCGCGCGCGTCCATAACGACGTTGCCCGCGCCTTTTTCGACACGCTTGCGGCGCAACAGTCGGTGGTGCTGCACGATCGGCTGCTTAAGGTGGCGCTCGACAGCGAAACCAACGCCCATGAACTATTGCGCATAGGTCAAATGGATGCTGCGGCGGTTTTGACTGCGGAAGTAGCGGCAGAACAGGCTGGCATCGATTTTGTAACTGCGCAGCGGCTATTCTTGAGCCGCTTCGCTGACTTGGCTACCTCCGCAGGGCAGCGCTCCCTGGACACTCATCCACTACGGGGATCTTTGGCGGAGCCCCCGGCATTTGATTCTGATGAATATGTTCGAACCGGCATGAGCGAGAGCCCGCTGGTAAAGCAGGCTGAGGCGAACGAGCTTCTCGAGGGCGCACGCTTGAAGGATGCGACACGAGAGCGCGTACCCGATCTAAGCTTGACCGCAGGAGAGTGGTACTCAGGCGAAGGTTTAAACAATGGACAAAAAGCCGGTTGGGAAAGCTTTGCGCAGGCCGGCGTGCAAGTGCCGCTGTGGAACCGCAACCAGGGCAACATAGCCGCGGCGAAGGCACTCGTAGAGCGTGCGCACGGTGACGTCGAAAGGACCAAGCTGTGGACCCGCAACCAGACCGAGCCGCTTGCGCAGCGGTACGAAACTGCCCGGTTTGCAGCAGAACGGTATCGAACGGAGATGCTTCCCCGAGCGCGCCGCGCTTATGAGTTGCAGGTCATCAAGTATCAGCAGATGTCCGCTGCCTATGCGCCTGTGCTCGTTGCGCAGCAACTTCTCTTCACCCTGCAGCTCGCATACACGACGGCGCTCAATGAAGAGTGGAAAGCGGCGATCGCCCTGCAGAACTATGCCCTGGCCAACAGCCTGGAGCAACCCTCCGCTGCAGGAAGCGATGCCACAACACTCAACCTGCCGACCGCCTACGGATCAGAGCGATAGAAAGCAGAGGAAGAGTGTGTAGGTGGAACGCGGTCTTGCCTGCGGGAAGCTGAGTATGCGAGACTTGCGGACGTGCCGGGATGGCGGAACTGGCAGACGCAGCGGACTCAAAATCCGCCGACCGCAAGGTCGTGGGGGTTCGACCCCCCCTCCCGGCACCAAGATTATAAAAGACTTATAAGCAAAATGACCTCTCAACGGTGAGAGGTCATTTTGCTTGGTGGCTGTTCTGGTGGCTCTTGGTTTGCGCGTACTTGCACGCCACGACGTAAACTCTTATTTTGCTCAACATACCAATGAGTAGGTCCTGTCTAGTGTTCCAGAGCGAACTAATCGAATCTTCGAGAGCATCTGAAAATCTGCTTGCCGCGATAGACGCTAGAGAGATCGTCCTCTGGCTGCAGGACCCGTTGCCGGCCGTAGACGAAGATGTTCTTCTGCGCTTCCTTGGTCTGCCGTGGCGAGCGATTGTGTCCGAAAGTCAGGACCAGGTTCTGAAAAACGCCGCGACGGTGGCTTCTGCTGCCAATCCACTGGTTCACAAGCGCGGGTACATCCAAGTAGTCGATTCCGATCCATCCCGGCTCTTGCTGCCGGAACGATCTCTGCCCATCTACTTGCTGAATGGTTCTGACGCCAAAGCGTCAAGGACGAGCTTTGATGCGCGCCTACGTCAGATGACGATGTTGGAGGCGGTGAGGCGCGCAGAACCAAAGGGCGTTTTGGTTCTTTGTTCCGGACAGAACTTTCCAACCGCCCTTCAGGAACTTTGGGAATCAGGCTTCAGGTCCTTCGTAACGTTCGTCTCTCAAAGTGGAGTTTTGCGAGACGTGCTGAGAAACTGGGTCCTAGCTTCACCGGAAACCATCGCCACTCTCGTTTCGACCTCATCGGCCAACTTCGTCTCCGATTGCCTTTCAAGATACGAAAGTCTGTACCCCCTGCAACGCAGGGTGATCCGCGTCCGAGATTACCGCGGCGAATTCAGAAGAACCGATATCACGGACTTGGACGACCCTCAGAACTCAATCCTTGACCGATACGAACTCTTAGAAGAGCGCTCACTATCTCCCTTGACGCCGTCGGAACTCCCCCGGAAGGACTTTGATGCTTTTTTCAGCAGCACATCAGGGGCTTGGCTCGCTTACGCGGCGGGAGTGCCATGGATCAAAGACTCGACAGCTCGTGATGCACTTCGCAACATATTGCGGAAACTTGATTCTGAGGGCGCTTAGGCAGGATGTGTAGCTTATATAACGTCGGAACCTGGTGCTGGTGGAACAACGCTGGCGAGGCAACTCGCTTGGGAAGCCGCACGAGATGGCTATCCTGTACTGCTTGCGCGGCAGTTGCCATTCGTCCCAGATCCACTTCCGATTGCAAATTTTCTCACGCGCGTCAACGCGGAGATCTCTCGCTCGACTAAATCGGAAGAAGGGGTGGGAGGGGCTGTCAATCCTGAACGAAAACGACGCTATGAAACACCTTGGATTCTCGTGTTCGACACCTTGCATTCACAGTTCCGCGAAGGGGAACTCCTCAAGTTTCGAAAGGAAATGAAGAAAGCCGGAAGGCCTGTCTGCATCCTGGTGGTCGTCGGATCATCAATGCCAATCGATTTCATCGGCGGAGATAGTCTGAAGCAGATCGCAGAGTTGAACCACGCCATCGGACTCGACGATTCGCAGGCATTGGGCAAGCATCTCAACCGCTTCCTCTCCATTTATGGGAGAGGCAAGAGTGTCAGTCAATGGAACGAGTTTTACAAAGAGCATACTGTCCGCTACCTCGATGGGATCGCAGCTTTTTGGGTAGCCCTGTCTTTCTGGTTACAGGGGCATTACGATCTGTCAGAGTCCATTCAAGAATGGATATACAAAGCATTCAACAATGCCGAGCTCAGTCGCCATTTGAAGAAGGCAATCTTGCGTATTGCCGCTCTGAGTTCCGAAAGACTTCCTCTGCCGGAAACACTGCTGCCGGCGTCCGAAATCGCGTGGCCCACATCGCATCTGTTGGAGGATGCACGGCAACCGCTTGCACCAATCGGTTTGACGAAGGTGACATCGGATGGCACAAAATACTGGGCGATAGTTCACGATATCCTGGCGCGACTTCTATTGAATGCCGTGTTCTTCGATAATGCCGAGCGAGAACTGATGGCGCTCGGGACCGCTGATGATCCTGAGCATCTTCGATTCCTCCTGTTAAGGGAGATTGCACAGAATTCAAAGCTCGGTGAAAGAGATCAGCAGACGATTGCAGAAGACTTCGCCACAACAATCTTCAAGATCGATCCGGATCATGGACATGGCAACTTTCTGCCCTACTGGCGCGAAGTCCTCGATGCGCTTGATGGAATGCCTGCAGCACTACGATCTTCCAATCGCTTGTTCCTGCATCACGCTTCAATTTCCCGTCGTCGAATCGCAAAGCTCGACGCTCGGCTACCATTTGCGCCTTCCGGCACAGAGCGAATCAGCCTTATTCAAAGAGCGATAAATGATCTCAAATACGCACTCGATGTCATCGAAATGAGCACAGGGGCCGAGACTAACCTGAATCTGCTCAACTCGCTTGCGAACGCCTACCTTGACTTAGCCGATGTTGAGGCGGACCAAGGCTCGGATCAACAGCGACAAGCAGAACTTAGAAAACTCGCGAACGATGCCACGCGACGAGCTTACACCGAAGACCCTTCGAACTCGTTCACTGTAGAGACCTACATCAAGAATCTGCTGCAGTTGGCAAAAGCGGAGCCAGAAAATGCTGGCTCAAGCCTGGTAGAGGCGCTCGGTGTAGCCTTCAGTGCCATCAGTTCAAGTGAGCGGGAATACCGACGGTCTCAGCTTTCGTCGTTGGCAGACAGAGCACTTGAATTGCTTATGCGCAGCGGCATTGCGGTCTCATCCGGTCCGATTGGATCGCCACTGGATGTCTTGTTGTTGGCATGGAAATCATTGGCCGAGAACGTGGAAGGCGAAATCCTTTCGTTCGGAGAGTTCCCTCCGGAGAATCGAAGGTCTGCACTAGTGTTATGTCCCAGATATAACTAGTAAAACAGGTCAAGATCCGTTAACCTCT
>CAXTPL010000072.1:14567-16491 GCA_964246065.1 uncultured Acidobacteriaceae bacterium | reverse complement strand
GCGTAGGCGGAGATGGTAATCGAGTTCGCGCGCATCCTCGAGCGGGTCGATCTGCGCCTGGCTGTCGGAGCCAAGCGCAATGCGCACGCCCGCAGCGAGGGCCAGGTCGGCAGCAAGGATGCCGTCGCCCAGGTTGCGCTCGGTGGTTGGGCAGGAGCAGAGAAGGGCGCCCTGGTCGGCAAGCAGGGCCAGTTCTTCCGGTTGGGTGTGGATGGCATGCACCGCGACAAAGCGCTCGGAGAGCAGATGATGGCGAGCAAGGAGCCGGACCGGCGTGCAGCCGTGCTCACGCAGGCAGGCAGCGTTCTCCGCGGGCTGCTCGGCTACGTGCATGTGCAAAGGCAGGTGTGCTGAAGCTGCGTATTCGGCGATGGCTGCCAGGTCAGCAAGAGCAACCGCGCGGATGCTGTGCGGCGCCACACCAAAGCGCACCTGGGCGGACTGGTCCGCATAGTCGGCGACCAGCGTTTGCATGTTCTGGAGAAAGGCAGAGGCTGGCTCAAAGAAGCGGAGCTGCCCTGGATCGGGGGGAACCTCGTAGCCGGAGCGTAGATAGGCGCTGCGCAGGAGCACGATGCGGATGCCGACCGACCGTGCCGCCGCGATCATCTGCCTGCTGAGCAGATTCGGATCGTCGTAAGCCCTTGCTGCCGCATCGGTATGCAGGTAGTGGAACTCGCCGACTGTGGCTGTGCCGGCGAGCAGCATCTCAAGAAAAGCCATACGGGCGACATCGTATAGGTCCTCCGGAGTAAGCTGTGCCGCGGCGCGGTACATGGTGCCGCGCCAGCTCCAAAAATCGTTTCCGCTGACGCTCCTGGACTCGGCCTTGCCGCGGATCAAGCGTTGAAAGGCATGCGAGTGCGCGTTGGCAAAGGCAGGCAGCAGAGCCTTGCGCGGCAGATCGATTCGCTGCGCTTCTAGATCGAAGCCGCCCAGGCCGCCCGCAGCATCGTCACTCACCACGCCGGCAATGCAGCCGCGATCATCGACCAGCAGTCCCTTGCCGGCTTCAAAGGTACCGTCCATGTACAAAAGCTCAGGCTTGTAATAGGTATTCATGCGGCCTCCGGCGGCGAGCATGGATGCGCACGTTTGCCCGCGATCCAGACCTCGCGCACGGGCTCCCCGCCGAGCGTGTAGACCAGCTCCCGCCAGTCGCGGCCGTCAAGCACGAGAAAGTCTGCCCGGCAGCCGGGCTCGAGGCGGCCTTCATGCTTCCATCCCAGGGCTGCGGCAGCGTTGACGGTGCCGGCAACCACTGCCTCTGCCGGGCTGAGCCCGTTGAGGCGCACTGCCAGCGCGAGAGCAGCCGCCATTGAAAACAAAGGGCTCGATCCAGGATTGAGATCGGTACCTACGGCGACCGCCGCGCCGGCATCGATCAGCCGGCGGCCGGGCGCCGCCGGTATGCCGAGGTGGAGCGAAACGCCGGGCAGGATGGTCGCTACCGTGTCGGCGGTGGCGAACCGCGCTGCCTGCTCCGGGGTACAAGCCTCCAGGTGATCGACACTTAACGCCCCGCACTCCAAACCCAGCTCCAGACCGCCTATGCGGTGAAACTGCTCTGTGTGCAGCTTGATCGCGAGCCCATGCGCCCGTGCGCAGCGCAGCATGGCGGCAGCCTCATGCGCATGCCATGCCTCGCGTTCCACAAACACATCGACCGCCCGAGCGAGTGCGCGGTCCGCCACCTCCGGGATCAACCGGTCGCAAACTTGGGCCAGATAGGTCGTCCGATCCTCAGTCGCGGCGGGAGGAAGGTGGATCAGCAGCGTAGGCTCCAGGCGGGCCGGCGTGGTGCGCTGCAGGTCACGGACGGCTTCCAGCATGTTGATTTCGGCGGCGGGGTCGAATCCATAGCCGGATTTGACCTCGATTGCAGCCGCACCGGAGCGCAGCAAGGCGGCGAGCCGCGGCTGCG
>CAXTPL010000072.1:13458-14557 GCA_964246065.1 uncultured Acidobacteriaceae bacterium | reverse complement strand
GCGCAAGGCGCACCAGTTCGCCTCGAGTAGCCGCGGCTGTGGCGCGGATACTGAGGCGAATGCCGCCGCCGGCGCGGAGAATCTCTTCGTAGCTGCTGCCCGACGAGCGAGCGTCGAAGTCGGCCAGGCGATCGCCCGCCCACACCGCATGGGTGTGCGGATCGATCAGTGCCGGGAGCACCGCGCGGCCGCCGACATCGACAACGGCTGAAGCATGGCCCGCCCAGGCTGAGGCGGCGCCGGTCCAGACGATCTGCCCGTCGGCCACAGCGAGCGCGGCATCGTGTGTCACGGCAAGCTCGCGCATGGCCGCTCCCCGCTTTGGGCCTGGCCCGCGGGCCGATACGAGCTGAGACACGCCCTTCAGGAGAAGGTCGGCTTCCATGCGCGGCTTCATGGGATGCTCGGCAGGTCCAGGCCGCGAGTACGAGCGGTTTCCAGCGCAAGGGGATACCCGGCATCGGCATGCCGGATCACGCCAAGAGCCGGATCGTTGGTAAGGCAAAGGCGCAGGCGCTCGTCGGCCTCCTCGCTGCCGTCTGCAACGGCGACCAGGCCGGCATGCTGACTGTAGCCCATGCCGACACCGCCGCCATGGTGGAAGCTCATCCAGGCCGCGCCGCTCGCAATGCCAGTGGCAAAGTTGAGCAGGGCCCAATCAGAAACCGCGTCTGAGCCATCGAGCATCGCTTCCGTTTCGCGATATGGGCTGGCTACCGAGCCGGCGTCGAGGTGATCGCGGCCGATCACGATGGGCGCCTTGAGGCGGCCGTCCCGCACCATCTGGTTGAATAGCAGCCCGGCCCGGTCGCGTTCCCGGTAGCCGAGCCAGCAGATGCGCGCAGGCAGACCCTGGTAGGCAATCTCCTTGGAAGCAAAGGTGAGCCACTGCTGCAGGCGTGCATCGTCAGGAAAAAGGTCGAGCAGCGCCCGGTCGGTCGCGGCAATGTCCGACGGGTCGCCTGAAAGCGCGACCCAGCGGAACGGGCCGCGGCCTTCGCAGAAGGAATCTCGAATAAATGCGGGAACGAAGCCGGGATAGGAGAAGGAATCGGCCACGCCGGCGAGCTTGGCCTGGAGACGGAGGTTGTTGCCGTAG
>CAXTPL010000072.1:0-13448 GCA_964246065.1 uncultured Acidobacteriaceae bacterium | reverse complement strand
AGTCAAAGGCTACGGCACCGCGCCGCTGCATCTCGAGAATGGCCTCGACATGCGCGCCGATCGAGGCTTGCACCCGCTCGGTGTAGACTCGCGGCGCACGGGTGCGAAGCGCGTGGAGGTCCTCATCGGCATGCGCGGTGGGCAGGTACCCCCACAAAGGGTCGTGCGCGCTGGTCTGGTCCGTCACCAGGTCGGGCACAAAGCCCCGTTTGACCATCTCGGGCAGCAGCGTGGCAGCATTGCCCAACAACCCTATGGAGACAGCCTTGCACCCGCGCCTGGCTGCGCCTGCCCACTGCAGTGCCTCCTCAAGCGAGCTTGTCGCCTGGTCCAGGTAGCCGGTCTGCAGCCTCCGCTCGATACGCGCCGGGTCGACCTCGATACAGACGCTTACGCCGCCTGCGAGTTTGATGGCCAGGGGCTGCGCACCGCCCATGCCGCCCAGGCCGGCTGTTACGGTGATGGTTCCCGCCAGGGTGTCGTTGAAATGACGCTTGGCGGCGCCGCGAAAGGTCTCATAGGTGCCCTGGAGAGTGCCTTGTGTCCCGATATAGATCCAGGAGCCCGCGGTCATCTGCCCGTACATCATCAGCCCGGCCGCGTCCAGCCGGTCGAACTCCTGCCAGTTGGCCCAGTTCGGCACCAGGTTGGAGTTGGCGATCAGCACGCGGGGAGCGAGGCGGTGCGTTTGCAGCACGGCCACTGCCTTGCCCGACTGCACCAGGAGCGTTTGCTCGTTCTCCAGCCGATCCAGTGTTGCGACCAGCGTGTGGTAGCACTCCCAGTTGCGCGCCGCCTTGCCGCGGCCCCCGTAGACGATCAGCTGCTCGGGGTTCTCGGCGACCTCGGGATCGAGGTTGTTCATCAGCATGCGCTTGGCTGCTTCCTGGATCCAGCCTTTTGCCGTGCGCACGGCGCCGCGCGCGGCTCGTACAGGAGCATAGGGCTGGCTCATCGCACGGCCTCCTCAACGGGCGCTGCCGTCCATCCGGGCTGCTTCGCAAGCGAGCCGAAGCCGTCGCCGGCAAGGAAGCGTGACGCTGCTTCCATGCGGGGAGAAAGAACGCAATCTTCTTTCCACGGCGGAACGTGCTCGGAGAAAAGCTCGCGCGCCCGCGTCAGAGGAGCGCTGCCGGGCTGCCCGCGCAACTCCTGCGCACGCGTCGCGGCCAGCAGCTCAATGGCAACCACCATACGCGTGAGCGCCACAGCCTGCTCCAGCTTTAAAGCGGAGGTCATGCCCATGCTGACAAAGTCTTCCTGGTTGCCGCTTGTGGGGATCGAACCGGTAGAGGCTGGACAAGCGAGCACCCGCAGCTCCGCAACCAGGGCGGCGGCGGTCACCTGCGCCATCATCAGTCCGGACTCGATGCCCGGGCGTGAGGCAAGAAACGCGGGCAGGCCCTGGTTGAGCGATGGATTCAGCAGCCGCTCGATGCGCCGCTCGGCTATCCCCGCAAGCTGGCAGAGGGCGATAGCCAGCAAGTCGAGGGCAAGTGCAAGCGGAGCCCCATGGAAGTTACCGCCCGACAGAATCGCATCCTCAAAGACCAGCGGATTGTCCGTGGCACTGTTGAGTTCGATCGAAAAGACGCCGCGCGCATGCTCGAGCGAATCCCAGACCGCGCCGTGCACCTGGGGGATGCAGCGAAGGCAGTAGGCGTCCTGAACGCGGCTGCCCTCGCCGATGGTCCTAGGGACCGGGCTCACCTCCAGCAGCTGCAGCAAGTGGGCCGCGCTGCGCCGTTGCCCAGGGTGCGGCCGCGCGGCATGCAGCCGCGGGTCAAAGGCTGCAGGAGTGCCGAGCAGCGCTTCCACGCTGAGCGCCGCGGTGACCTGCGCCGACATCCAGAGCTGCTCAAGCTCCGCCAGGCACAGGCAGCCGATCGACAACATGGCCTGCGTGCCGTTGAGCAGCGAAATCCCTTCTTTGCCGAGCAGGCGCAAGGGCTGGAGCCCGGCAAGGGCCAGACACTCGGCCGCCGGACGTACCTCCCCGTCGTACTCGGCGAACCCTTCGCCGATCAGCACCAGCGCCATGTGCGCAAGAGGCGCAAGGTCGCCGCTTGCCCCCACGCTGCCTCGCGAAGGAACCACCGGGGTGATGCCGCAGACCAGCAGCTGGCAGATGCGCTCGGCAACAACCGGGCGAATGCCGGAAAGACCTTTTGCCAGCACGTTGGCCCGGATCAGCATCATGCCGCGTACCACCTGTGCGCTGAGCGGGGCGCCTATTCCGCAACAATGCGAGCGGACCAGGTTGACCTGCATCGCATCGATCTCCGATGCGTGGAGCCGGACATTGGCGAGCAGGCCTACGCCGGTGTTCAGCGCATATACCGGCTGCGCTGTCGCCATCGCCGCTTCAACCCGGCTGCGCGACCGGCGCATCCCCGGCAAGGCCGAAGGCGCGATACGCACGTGCGCGGCGTGTTTTGCGACCGCAACGACATCCTGGATGGAAAGCGTGGAGCCATCGAGCTCAAGCATGCTGGCGATGGTATGGAAGAAGACAGCGCAGGGGAATGGGGATTCAAGCGATTCTGATTACCTTTGGCATTGATTCCACGGTCGAAGCAGCATAGGGTTGCGTTTGTCTCGTCTGGCGGCTGTTTTCGGCGAGCATCGTGGACAGGAGTAAGGACGTGCAGCGAACGGACGGGCTCGATCAGATTGGGCAAAAGATACTGGGGGAACTGGTCCGGGATGGACGCCTCCCCTTTGCCGAACTCGGACGCAAAGTAGGCCTTTCGCCCTCTGCCGCGGCAGAACGGGTCCGGCAGCTGGAAAGCCTCGGTATCCTCCGCGGCTACCATGCCGAGGTCGACCTGCCCATGCTTGGCTATGCGATTACCGCCTTTGTGCGCTTGACGTGCGAAGGCAATCGCTACCGGCAGTTCCTGAAGTTTCTGCCTACGCTGCAAGCTGTGCAGGAGTGTCATCACCTTACCGGCGGAGACGCGTTTCTGCTGAAGGTGATGCTGTGCTCGATGGCCGACCTCGAAGCGCTGATCGAGAGCCTGCTGCCCTATGGAAGCCCTACCACGAGCGTGGTGCTGTCGACCCCGCTAGCCCGGCAGCCTGCGCTGGTGTTTCCAAAGAGCGGGTGAGTGCAGCCTTTTGCGCGACGCTGTGGCCGTTGGACGCGCTCATACGGGCGTGCGGCCAGGGCAGGCTAGCGGCAGGCTTGCTTCAGGCTTGCGGCGGTCGACTCCCGGCAAGCATCCCTGGGTCGGACTTGGCCGCGGGCCTGGGCTTACGGTTGATAGGGTTCGATAGACAGCAGATGGCCAAGCACAGTGCGCTCCTGGGGCGAGTACTCGGCCTGAAAGCGGGCCGAGTTCAACACCGCCTGCCGCTGCTCGGGAGGCAGGCCGCGAAGATCGCGAAAAGCATGGCGCACAGCCTGGTTGCGTTCGGGCGGCATCTGCGATAGAGCCTGGCTGGCGCCGCGGATCTCCTGCTTCTGCTCCGGGGCCATGCGCTCAAAGATCTCGTTGCGGGCAAGGATGCGCTGGCGAACCTCAGGAGGAGCGCTGTCAAGCTTGTGCAGCCGATCGATCAGGTGCTGCTGCTGCGGCTCCGGTAGATGGCTGAAGCCGGGCTCCTGCCGCAAAGCCTGCTCCTTCTGCTGAGGATTCAGGGTTTGGTGGTTTTGCAGCCACTGGGGGAGATGCGTCCCGCCGGGTGCAAAGCGCGGAGCGCCGTTGCCGCCGGGAGCAGGCGAGGGCTGCTGCGAGGCCGGTGGCTGCGAGGCCGGCCGCTGCAAGGCCGGCCGTGGCGAGGCGAAATGCGGCTGCTGGCCGCCACTGCCATGCTGGGCCTGCAAGGATGCAGGAAAAGCAGCAAGGCAGGCCACAAGAAGGCAGGGCAAAAGAAGGCGGCCCGCGAAAAGGTGGGGCAGGGAAGGGCCGGCCGGGAAAAGGCGGGCCTGGAGCGGAACGCGGGGTAGGACGCCGCTGGCAAAGCTGCGCCGGAGACTGCGCAGAGCAAGGCGCAGGAAAGCGGCCGGCCTCGCAGGCTGCACTGCCTGGACCCGCATGGGCCTGCTCTCCTTGCTCGTCTGCATGGCGTTTGTTTATCTCGCTTCCAAAAGTTGCCGGCGAACAGCCGTACCGCTTACGATACCGCAGGCCGCCGGTATGTGGCAGCGGCTAAAGACTGCTGCCGGAACTGCTTTCCGCGTCGCCCGCATCGAGCGAGTTCATCTGCTGAAAGACCTGCGCGTTCTCGTCGAGAGATTGAAGATCGCGAACGGTGGCAGAGGAGGCCGGGGCAGGCGCGGGGGCCTGCTGGCTTAGGTCCAGGTAGGCGCCGCCGCCAACAGCAAGCAGCAGCCCAAGCGCGGCTGCACTCACCATCGGCTTCATCTGCAGGTCGGTGAGCATGAACCAGGTGCGCGCACGGGCCAGCAGGCCGCCGCGCGGGTTGGCCTGCTCTTCGCGAAGCAGGGCTGCCATGCGCGGGGCGAAGTAGGGGCTTACCTCCGGTGCCTGCCAGCCGTCCAGCAGGTGCAGCGTGGCCGCATGCGCGGTTTGCTCGCGGTCGACCAGGGTGCGGCAGGGCGCGCACTCACCCAGGTGCCGGGTCGCCGCGGCAGGAACAGCGGTCGGGTCGAGCAGCAGGTCTGGCAGCAGGGCGGGCAGCTTTGCCTGCAAAGCCTTGCAATCCATCGTATGCAACGCGCTACGCATGTCCATCGGGTACCTCCAGTCAGACATAATCTTTCAACCTTTCGCGCAGCGTCTGATACGCGCGAAACAGCAGCGACTTGGTAGCAGACTCACTCAGCTTAAGCACGTCGCCAATCTGCTTGTAATCCATCTCTTGATATTTGTGCATGAGCACGGCCTCGCGCTGGCGCTCCGGCAAAGCCAGCACATGCTGCCGGATAGCGCTCAAACGTTCTTCGCGAAGCAGCTGCTGCTCGACGGTAGCCCGGCTGTCAGCAACGTCCGGCGTGGTTCCGGTTTCGGCGTCGGGCTGGTCGAGGTAAATGTTTTGCGCAGCGCGTTCGTGCTTGTGGTCGCGCGCATGGTTCACCCCAAGGTTGGTCGCGATTCGGTACAGCCAGGTGGTGAACTTGGCCTCAGCGCGATAGCTTTCCCGCGAACGGTAAATCCGGAGAAAAACCTCCTGCGCCAGCTCTTCAGCCACAGCCTGGTTGTGCACCATCCGGAACATGAAGTGCACGATCGGCCGTTGATACTTCTCGATCAGGTAGGTGAATGCGATCTGATCGCCGTCACGTACCCGAAGCATGATGGCAGCATCGGAGGCTTCGCCGGCCTCAGACGGCGCTAGATACGAACGCGCCGCAGCCTGCGAACCGCCTGGCCGAACCGTCCCCGGATCTGCATGCCATGCCGCGCTTGCCATGCCGGTATGGACACCACTTTGGCCTGGAGGTTGCGGTACTATTTCGTCAAGGTCGTCGGCCTGGTCATCCGCGAGCAAGGCATCTTCGGCGGGGAAGCCTTCGGGTGCCTGGTCCCACTCCTCTGCCGACCCGGAGCTTCGCTCAGAAGTGCCGGCGCCCGCCGCGGAAGTGCCGGCGGCCGCCGCGGAAGCCCGCCGGGCGCTGGCGGTCGCAGGGCGAAGCGGCGGTACCTCCGGCCTGGGATCGCTCTGGCTCATCACGCTCCCAGCATTGTAAACGGGGCGCGTACCGGGCGCAGCCGCGTTGGTCATCCAAGGCGCACGATGGTATGCTGACGTTTGTTCCATCCCCGCCGGCAAAGGGCGCATAACTCAGCGGTAGAGTGCCACCTTCACACGGTGGAAGTCGTAGGTTCGAATCCTGCTGTGCCCACCATCTTTTCAGTAACTTAGCCGATGGCACCAAGGAGACCTGGTGCCATTTGGTGCCATTTGGTGCCATTCAACGAACTTGGCACCAAATCCGAACGTCATCGCACTACATGACGGGTTGTGGAGCCTTGCTACTGGTGAGCATTGCAAACACCGTTCCGACCATCTGCTGCACGCTCTCGGGGAGCTCCTGCATGTACTCGTTGGCGGTGGTGTCCGCCCGCGAGTGCCGCAAGTGCGCCTGGATGTCCTTCACTGACCCTAGATTCTGTGCCCTGGTCGCCATCGTTGCCGGAGCACCTGGAAGGTCAGTTTGGGAAGCTCCAGAGCCTCGGCGAGAGGTTTCAGAACTCGGTTGCGGTAGTTGCCCGGATCAAGCAGGCCTCCGTCAGCGTTCGGCAACATGAACGCCTTGGGTGACCCATCGGGACACTCTCGCTTCGACTCCCGAAGATCTTCCGCGAGTCCATCCGGCAGATGGACTTTACTAAGGCTCTCCGTTGTCTCCCGAACGGCCTTATCTGCCTCCGGTAGACGGTTTCGGTTAACGACAACGTGTTTTCGTCGTCGCTGGGCCGTAGTGCTTCTGTCATATCGAGCATGAGCAGGAGCCGATCCCATCGAGCAGCTGTCGCGAGTACGGCTCGCAACTGGTCCCAGGTCAAAACTTGCTTGTCCTTCGGCCGGAGATTCTTGGGAATCTTCAGCTTTCGGGTTGGGTCCTTGACCAGGAACTCCTGCTCGATTGCTTCATCGAAGATGGACTTGAGATAAGAGCGGGCCTGCTTGACTCTGTCCTGCGAGTAGCGCCGGGTTAGATCGTTCACATGTGTTTGCAACGCGAACTTGTCAATGCTCTCCATCGACTCTGCTCCAAACTTCTGAACCAGGTCAATCTCGATTTGGGCCGTCTTCTCCTTCGCCGTTCCGGGCCGCCAGTCTCCCTGCCGAAGCGGGAGGTAGCGATTCCGAACAAACCATTCGAAGGTGGCAGCGCCATCTTGCAGCGTCCTGCCGTCCGCGATCTTTCCAGTTTGGTTGGCGATCTCAGCTCGGAGTGCTTCGCGCGCTGCGAGCTTCGTCGTTAGCGATTTGAGGCCGAGTCGAAGAACAACGCGTACGACTCGGACGGTGTCGGTTGTGGGGTCAATTACTTCTCTACGGTAGTAGCCGTACCAGCGTTTGCCGCGAAGAACGAGTGACCCCGTTTAATGCGATTGGCCATTGGTTGCTCAACATTCTGTGGGGGAGGACAGTGGGCTCCTTCACTTTACCGCTGTGCAACGCGGAAATGTGAGAGCCGTTCTCGCTCTGTAATGAAGGCTTCAATGGCGCTTGAGCGATAGCGAAGGGTGCCGTCTCCCAGGCGAATAACCGGAAGGTGCGGTGTCTTTCGTGATGAGTGGTCCCACACCCAACTCCTGCTGACATTGAGTCTGCGTGCAACGTCGTCAACGGTTAGAAGCGGGTCAGAGATCTCCTCTGCCGTGACTCTCTGAGGCGGCTTGCGACGCTGTGAGTCGGCGTGGTCTTCAGGTTGCGTAGGGGCAGCTTGGCGCTTTTCGAAACCGGGTGCTGGAAAGATGTTCGACGTGGACATAGGACGTCTCCGAATGAGTGTTCCCGGTTCGCCTTGAAGTGTGAAGGCTCTGGCACCTCCGGGCGTTCACTGTGAAGCACAGCCGCTGCCTAACCATCCAAGCCCGGTACGCTCGTTGTCCAATTCCGTTTGCAATGTTGGTTATTCCAAATTGGCATGAGTCCCATTGACGGCTTTCAGAGAGCGGGTGGATACTTCCGATCACTCGCTAGTGAAGGAGTGACGACACGGCATGCACACAGAGCTTTACGCGGAGTTGGGCTATGAAACTCCCTGATACTCATCTCTTGCAAGCGGCAATCGCGCTGGCGGAAGTCCGGAACTATTCGAGAGCAGCCAGGAAGTTGGGGATACAGCAACCGACTCTAACCAAGCGGATTTTGAAACTAGAGCACTTTGTGGGCTTCCCGCTGTTTCTGCGATCTACACAGTTTGTGGAGCTAACCGATGCCTGCAAGCAGATCTTGGAAGAGGCCAAGCAGAGTCTCTTCCATGCAGAACGAGCGATCCACATAGCGCGATTAGCAGAACAAGGTGCGCAGACGCTACTCGATATCGGCAAGACCCAGTACACGGACCCATACCTGATATCAGTTTTGAAATCGATCTCTCTTCCGCTATTTCCGAAGCTACAGGTGTGTCTTTCAAGTATGTCCTCTGCGGAACTCGAAGTTGAGGTTATTCTATGTAAGCTTGATCTCGCTGTCGTGGCCGGGGATTCCGAGAGCCGTAAGATCACTCAGGTTGAGTTGAAGCGTGCTCCGTTCTATATCGAGGTCGACGAAAATAGCAGCTTAGCTGACTACGAGGAACTCACGCTCCCTCAACTCAATCCAAAAACTTGGTAGTTTTTCGAGCGGCATATTTGAGAGCTTTCACGGAAGGCTGCGCGATAAGTGCCTGAACGTGAGCTGGTTCTGGAACCTGTTCGATGCACGCAGAAAGATTTCCACCTGGCGGCTGGACTACAACTCGCACCGCCCGCACTCATGACTCGGCTACCGAACGCCTGAAGAATTTACCCAGCAGTAGCTTCTCGCCTGCCGAGACCAAACCTCCACAAGGAAGAAACAGAAAGAACAATCACGCTATAATTTCAGTCACCCAATTGGACGTAAAATAGGGTCACGTCAGGCCACTACAGAAATTGAAGAAATGTCGCTTCGTACCCCGTCTAGTTCGATTGCAGTTTCGCCGCGTTTCCCAGTCAAACGTCCAAGCCTGCGATAGGTGCTGATATACGTGATCACTGCTGTTGTCCAGATAGGCCGTGGCAGACAGAGCTTCTATTAAGAAACGGCCAGACTCCCAATCCCTCGGTTGATGGTATGCTAAAAGTTTGCTCATCCACCAATACAGCAACACCGCAAATTGCTCAAACGGCAGCGAAGAAGCTTCGAACTTTCGTGTCACCTTCTCCAGCTCTGTGAAAATCGCCCGACCCAAAGTGCTTTCTAGACACGATCTCAGTGCTCAATCTCTTAACCCCTCACCTTGTCAAAGGCATATAAGTTCATACAAGCATGCCTGCCGCGCCACAGCATCACAATTGCTCGCTCGTGATTTCGCAGATGCCGCCATCCCTTTTCTCGTCTTCTTGCTGCCGGCGGCTTCTTATGCTTTTCGCTACGGGCCCGACCGATACATTAAAGTTTGAAGAATCGCTAACGCGAAGTCGCATTCTCCCTGGCATCCCGCTCAGAGCCACCAAAGGTGAACGATAAGCTAGCTGCCGATGACGGGCGTTTATCAGGAACTTATGCATGTCATTAAATCTTATGCCTGCGCTTTCGAGCGCATGGTCACCTCTCCAATGTTTACCTCCTCAGGCTGCTGGAGGATGTATATGATGGCGTTTGCTACGGCCTCAGGTGACATGGCAAACTTCTCTCCTGCCTTCTGCATCTGGACCTTCAGTTCCGGGCTTTTTACGTGCTCGCTGAAGGCCGTGTCTGTAAAGCCCGGCAGAATGGTGCTCACCCGGATCCGTCCAGCAAGCTCCTGTCGAAGACCATCCGAGAGGGCGAGGACTGCTGCTTTCGTGGCCGAATATACCACCTGGTTCGGTACGGTCTTCCTAGCGGCCGTGGATGCCGTATGAATGAAGTGGCCAGATCCTTGCTCCCGAAAGATAGGGAGAGCAGCTGCTATCCCGTACAGGACACCCTTGATGTTGACATCCACCATCGTTTCCCAATCTTCAACAGCAAGCTCGTCAAAGGGTCCGATAGGCATCGCCCCGGCATTGCTAAATAGAACATCCAGCCGCCCGAAGTTTTCCTGAGCAAGGCGTACCAGAGAAGCTAGGTCTTGGCGCTTACTCACGTCCGTCGAGCGATAGACCACTTCGCCTCCGGCAAGGCGAATTTGCTCAGCTACCTGTACAAGAGTTTCCTCATGGCGCGCCCCTAAGACGAGTTTTGCTCCCAGACCAGCCAACGTCACCGCTGTCGCCTTTCCTATCCCACTGCTTGCGCCCGTAATTGCAACAACCTGTCCTTCAACCATGGAGCCTCCGGCACATAAAGATGATCTATCGAACGGTGCAGATTCAGCAGCACACTGGATTAGTTCTGCTATGTCGCATTCTCGTCAGTAACGTCTCAAGGCAGGGTTCGATCCGTCCCATGCGGCCGACTTCCGAGAAGAGGGTTCTTCAGGACCTCTCACAGAGAGGTTTACAGCTGCAACGTATACAGAAGACTGTACAGCCTTATGTAAATATGAGAAGCTGGAATTGTGAGCAATCCTACCGATGGCCGATTGCACGATCTTTCTCCGGTTTTGGCTGGTGAGCTTCGTGCCTTCGCTGGAAAGCTCCGCCGACATTTGAGGGAACACGGGGCCGATCACGACTTCACCCGATCCCAGGTATCCATCATGCTCCGGCTGGAAAACGTCGGCTCAGCGGCTGTCTCGACCTTGGCGCGAGCAGAGGGTGTGCGTCCACAGTCCATGAGCGCTGCCGTTGGCGCGCTGCTGAAAGCGGGATTGGTCAAAGGTGCTCCAGACCCGAACGACGGCAGGCAAACACTGATGTCGCTGACGCCCAAATGCATGAAGTGGCTCAAAGAAGGCAGAGCTGCCAAGCAGGATTGGCTCACGACAGCTATTACGCGAAAGCTCTCTATGCGGGAGCAGGAACAGCTTCGTAAAGCGATGGCACTGTTGGGCAGGCTGGTTGAGGACTGATGCGCTTACACCAACGCAAACCTAAGGAGCTTTGAATGCCTTTAACCACTCTCGATCCAGTCACGGCGCTGCTCGTCGTCGATCTGCAAAAAGGTCTTACCAACCACCCCTTTTTACAGCCATTCGACGGTGTGCTAGAGAAGACACGCCTTTTGCTGGAGGCATTCCGAAAAGCCTCCCTGCCTGTCGTGTTGGTCAACGTGTCTGCGCGAGCACCGGGGCGCACGGAGCAGGGTTCACGGGGCAATGCCACCTTTACCGAAGGGTGGACCGATCTGCTGCCGGAACTTGACCAAACGCCCGAGGACATCGTGGTCACCAAGCGGAGCTGGGGTGCTTTCGCAAACACCCATCTCGAAGACCAGCTCAGAACTCGTGGTGTGACTCAGGTGGTTGTAGCCGGCGTCGTGACGTCTGTCGGGGTTGAAGCAACAGCACGCCAGGCCTATGAGCAGGGCTTTCACGTCACCTTGGCACTCGACGCGATGACCGATATCCGTGAACAAGCGCAGGAGTACAGCATCCGAAATGTTTTCCCGCGCCTGGGTGAAACGGGGTCCGCCGAAGAGATCGTTTTGATGCTGGAGAAAAGGAACGCACACGCATGAACTGGATTCATCTGGTTTTGTATTTCTTTGGAGGCGTTTTCACCGCCAACGCCGTTCCACACTATGTGGCGGGCATCATGGGTCGCTCGTTTCAGAGCCCCTTTGCTTCGCCTCCCGGCAAAGGGCTCTCCTCCTCGAAGGTCAACGTTCTCTGGGGCGCGCTCAATGTGATCGTTGCCTATCTGCTTGTGGCACGTGTTGGTGACTTCCACCTTCGGACGACGATCCACGTGCTTGTGTTCGGTTTGGGCGCGCTGCTGATCAGCCTGCAACTGGCACATCACTTCGGTCAGTTCCAGGGGGGCAACAAGCCATCGCTCCAGTAGGCAAGTCGGATAGCATCTTTCGCTCATTGAAGAGCTACAATTTCCGCTTGTGGACGGCAGGGGCGCTTATCTCGAATGTCGGCACGTGGATGCAGCGTGTCGCTCAAGATTGGCTTGTACTCACGCAGCTCACCCATCACGACGCGTCGGCGTTAGGTGTCGTGATGGGCCTGCAGTTCGCGCCGCAGCTCCTGCTGCTGCCTTGGACCGGCCTTGCCGCTGACAGGCTCAACCAGAGAAAGCTGCTGATTACCACACAGGCTGGCATGGGTGTGTTTGCTCTGCTCTTGGCAGCGCTGACCCTTGCCGGTGTGATTCAGCTCTGGCATGTGTATCTGCTGGCCTTCTTATCCGGCTGCGCTGCAGCCTTCGACGCACCCGTACGTCAGACGTTCGTTGCGGAAATGGTTGGGGATGGCGACCTGTCAAACGCTGTCGCCCTCAACTCCACCTCATTTAACGCGGCGCAGATGATCGGACCTGCCGCTGCAGGACTGATCATTGCGAAGGTCGGTATTGGATGGGCGTTCCTCCTAAATGGGCTCTCATTCGGCGCTGTGCTGCTTTCTATGGCGGCCTTTCGTATCTCCGAACTTCGCACAAGCGCTCGGGCACGGCGAGCTACGTCCGGCTTCCTGGAAGGTTTTCGTTATGTATGGGGACGGCCTGGCTTGAGAGTGGTCCTCATCATGCTGTTTTTGATTGGCACCTTCGGCTTGAACTTCCCGATCTTTATATCCACTATGGCCGTCAACGTCTTCCACTCGGATGCGCGGGCATTCGGCCTGCTTTCGTCCTACATGGCTATTGGCACGCTGGGCGGAGCGCTCATCGCAGCTGCCCAGAGCAGGCCGCGCCTTGCGTCCTTGGTGACCGGCGCGGGCGTTTTTGCCCTTGGGTGTTTGCTGGCGGCCTTGGCTCCGGGATATTGGGGCTTTGCAGCAGCCCTGGCGTTGATCGGTGCGGCGTCGATTACCTTTACAGTTGGAACGAACAGCCTCATGCAACTCTCGACAGAACCCGCCATGCGGGGCCGGGTCATGGCCCTGCGAGTTGCCATTGCACTCGGAGGAACACCCATTGGAGCTCCCTTCGTAGGCTGGGTCGCCAACCACTTCGGGCCTCGATGGGCACTAGGCGTCGCGTCGCTTGCCGGTCTCCTCGCAGCATCGATCACTTTTCCTCTGTTCAACTCCGGACCACTCTCCATGTCTCGGCATCGGCCCCCCTAACCTCGCAAGGCTCAACCAGCCTTGAACGCAGGATTGCCCTTGTATTGCCAGAGACGATACGGGCCTCACCCGTTTTCTGCCTTAAAGCAAAGCAGGTTGCTCTACAGGTTCATCGCTGCTTCAATATCGGAAACCTCTTCGGTGAAATCTCCTGTCTGGTCAGCTTGCTGACTGCAGCGATATTGTTGAAGCATTCGTCCAACCTGCAAAACCTTTTTGAACGGCTGCATACACGCAAGCTGCGAACTGTTTGTGGTCAGAATATGTCTGAGCGTAGTAGACGCTCCCGCCTTCGGTTCAACGCTTCTCTTTTACTTGCCCCGCGTTCTAAGGGTCTCTAGCGCCGGGAACGTCATTGCGCGCCCCTCATTCGCGGACGGTGCGGCCAAGACGCTTCAAATCCCTGCGTCACCCTTGTAATCAACCCGCCCCAAACGCCGTCCTCGTTCTCTTCGTTGCTGAAAGATACCTTTCACGACTCATCTTAGGATTGGAAATGGGACCGACAGTGCCTTGCACTCGGTCCTGTAACAGTGCCTTGCACTCGGTCCTGTAACGATGTTGATTGGACCTACTAATTTCCTAATGCGGCGGCTATGGAGCGAGCCGCAGCGCCCTTTGCTTGCCACTTGACCTGCCCCCGATAATCTCTTCCATTTGAAACTGGAGTTCTCTCGTA
>CAXTPL010000071.1:12578-16524 GCA_964246065.1 uncultured Acidobacteriaceae bacterium | reverse complement strand
GGAACTTCTCCTTCAAGCGCTGCCGCTCGTAACGGCCCATGCCTGTTCCGGCCCCCATGCCTATTTCCGGCCCCCATGCCTCTTCGCCCGCCTGCCGGCTCCCCTTGCACCCCGCCCTGCCGATTCCTCGCTCGGCCGGGCGTGCCGCATGGCATACTCCAGCAGACCTTCTATCCCTCCCGCGCGAGGCTTGCTCCCGCCTATGACACTGGATCGCCGCACCTTTCTCTCGATCACGGGCTCCTTCGGCCTTGGCTCGACCTTGTTTCCCGGGGCACTGTACGCGCTGGCAGCGCAGGACGCCGCCAGCCCCAGTGCGGAAGAACCATTTCACGTGACCGACGGCATGCTGGAGGCGGCCGCGGCGCTGGCCGCGGTTACCATCGCGCCGGGCGATCGCGCGGCCATGCTGGAGCGGCTCAACGGCCAGCGCGAAGCCTATGCGGCCATGCGCGACCTCCACATGCCCAACAGCATCGCTCCCGCATTTGTGTTCGACCCCTTGCCGGCGGGCGTTCGGCCGCCGACCGATCAGCAAGAGGCTCGCTACAGCAAGGCGCCTGCTCCTGCAACCGTACCTGCGAACCTTGAAGACCTGGCCTTTGCCCCAGCCATGGAGCTGGCCGAGCTACTGCGTCGACGCAAGATCTCCTCCGTAAACCTGACGGAAATGTACCTGACCCGCCTCAAGCGCTACGACCCCGTGCTGCACTTCGTCATCACCCTTACTGAAGAGCGCGCGATGAGCCACGCCCGCGAAGCCGACGCCGCCATCGCGGCCGGCCGCTACAAAGGGCCGCTGCACGGCTTGCCCGGGGGTGCCACGGATCTGCTTGCGGGCAAAGGCTATCCCACTACGGGGGGAGCAGGCGGCTTCGAGCACCAGAGCTTCAATGAGGACGCCGAAGTGGTCAAGCGGCTCGACGCTGCCGGGGCCGTCCTCGTCGCCAAAACGACGCTGGGCGCGCTCGCCATGGGCGACAAGTGGTTTGCCGGGCGCACGCGCAACCCGTGGAACCCGAAGCAGGGCTCAAGCGGCTCCTCGGCCGGCTCTGCGTCCGCGGTCTCGGCCGGGTGCGTGGCCTTCGCCATCGGTTCAGAAACGCTGGGCTCGATTTCCTCTCCGTCTACCCGCTGCGGGGTGACTGGCTTGCGGCCTACCTTTGGCTTTGTTCCGCGTACGGGGGCCATGGCGCTCAGCTGGACCATGGATAAGCTCGGGCCGATCGCTCGCGCGGTTGAGGACTGCGCGGCGGTGTTGAGCGTGATCCACGGGCCGGACGGGCACGACCTCGCCGCTCGCGAAGCAGCCTTCAACTGGGACGCGGAGCTGGACTGGCGCAAGCTGCGCGTGGCCTATCTCGGCAGCGACTTTGAAGCTCCCAAGCCGCTCCAGCCGCAAAAAGAAGAGACCGATGCGACCCCGGAAGCGGGAAAGCGCCGCAGGGCGGCTGCCGCTCGACGGGAACAAGGCCACGCGCGCCGTGTTTACGACCACCGCTACGACGCAGCCGCGCTTGAAGCCCTTCGAGGCATGGGGCTGACCTTGACCGCGATCGAGCTTCCCAAGCTTCCTTACGGCGAGATGGTCCCGGTTCTCGAGGCTGAGGCGGCTGCCGCCTTCGATGATCTGACCATGTCTGGCCGCGACCGCCTGCTTACCGAGCAGAGCCCGGACGACTGGCCGAACACGTTCCGGGTCGCTCGCTTTTACCCGGCGGTCGAGTACATCCAGGCCAATCGCGCCCGTTCCCTCGCCATCGCCCAGGTTTCCGCCTTGTTCTCGCAGTACGACGTGATTGTGGCATCGAGCAGCGGCGAGCAGCTGGTGGTGACCAACTTGACGGGTCATCCGGCAGTGATTGTCCCGAATGGCTTGCGCGGGCCGGATGCCCCGACGCCGCCTCACGTCGATACCGGCGAGGACGACTCGATCGGCGGCCTCGGCACCCCGGTAAGCCTGACGTTCCTGGGCAACCACTACCAGGATGCCAGGGTGTGCGCCCTGGCCCGCGCCTACCAGGAGAAGACCGGCTTTGAGCGCCTGCACCCCAGCCTCTAGCGAAAAGAGCCTGCAGGGCCCGCGAAGGAGCCCCAGGGAGAAGACTTAGAGGGAGGCGGCGGGATGAGACCGACGAGACCGACGGCGCCTCGTCTTTTTGCGCTTACCCCAGCACACGGTAGTCGAGCTGAAAGGGGTTGGCTGCCAGCGCGGCCAGCAGATACCAGCCCGTCGCCCCGATGTGCAGCGACGACCCGTAGGTATAGCCAAAGCCGGTGTCGAGGACGCCGGTAGCTGCCACTAGCCCCAGTCCCGGTGCAATGGCGTGGCCGCCCGCCGTTTTGCCGAGGCCGAGCTGCGCCTGCGCCGCCACGCACTGCGCCAGCAGCGTCGCGGCTTGTGTCAGGTCGGCGAGCAGCGACGGAATCGGCTGCCCTGCCTGGAGCACGCGTGCCACCAGTGCGGCGATGGTGTGCGCAGTGCCTTCCAGCCAGACCGCATGCGGATCGTCCGCCTTGGTGGTCAGGCTTGCCGTGTCGAAGACCATGCCGCGCAGCGTCTCCCGCCCGGTGAGGCTGGAGTGGGCCGAGGCCGAGGTGTCGGTTGCCTGGAGGTTCGCGAGCGCCCAATCGATCGTGCCGCGCGATCGAGGATCAAATGCCGCGAGGTACGACCAGGTCTGGCAATCTTCTGGGATTGGCGAAGCGTTGATGGTTGCGCCGTCAGGCAGCGTACCGGTGTAGAAGTAGGGTCCGGCCGGCTCAAACATCGCCTGCACAAAAAGCCGCGCATGCTGGGCAAGTGCAGCCCAGCTCATGCCGTTGTTTGCCTTGCCTCCATCGGTCAGCGTATCGAGCATGGTGAAAAAGGCGTAGGTGTCGATATTGTGCTCGGTCGACTTCCCGTTGAGCGACGGTTGAGACTTGTTATTCGGGTCGATATAGGTGCCAAAGGAGTATCCACCCGGGCCGGACACGCTGTAGGCGTTGGTGACGATCCAGTTGGCGACCAGCAGGGCCCCGGCCAGGTAGCGACTGTTGCCGGTGCGGCGATACAGCTGCGCAAGCGCCATCCCGGCCCAGGCCTGGTCTCCCACGGCGCTGCCGTAAAAGTAGTACGGTGCCGCGGCTGGACCAATCCAGGCCCCGCTGCCATCCATCGCCGGCTTATCGACAAAGTAGGCCTGCGCAAAGCGCCCATCGCTTACCGGAAAGTTGTTGGCCTGGGCATACAGCAGACCCGCCCCGAGCACCTCCGCGCGAAGGAGGTTCACCGCAACACCGCTGGCCAGGTAGCTGTGGATGGAAACAGCATTGTCGTATGTAAAGGCGGTCGCCCCCAGCGCCTCATCGCTGTAGCTCTGCGCCAGCCGCACGGGTGCGCCCGTCGCGTACGCGTCCATCATCAAGTTTTGAAATGCAAACGCCTTTTCCACTGAAGCAAGCAGCGCTTCCGCGTCCGGCAGCAGCGACCCGGAAACGGTTTGCGCCTGAGCCGCAGAGCCCGAAAGCAGGGAGGGCAGGGAAGCCGCGGCGGCCGCGGCACCGGGCGCGAGCGACAGCAGGTGACGACGAGAAAGCGTGTTCTTCAACATGGCGGTAAAGGTCCTTTCAACGCCCGCTCACTGTACGACCGCCCCGTGTGGTTCCGCAAGTGCCCCGGCCGGCTGGCGCCACGCATAGGGGATCCCGGCGCGTGGTTGGGCGCGGGCCGAGATGCGCGGGACCCGGGACTCGCGCGTGGTTGGTCTGTTGGTGGGCTGACGGGACTGGCGGGGCTGTCCGGGGCCGGTCGAGCTGATCGGCGCTGGTTTGCGCGGGTAGGCGTGGGTTGGCGGGGGTAGGAGGCCGGAAGCGCCGGGCCCCGCTGAAGCCGCACGGGCGCCGAGCTCCGGGCGCTGCTTCGCCAGGGCAGAGCCTCGAGACGGCGAAAGCCCGTTCGGCT
>CAXTPL010000071.1:0-12526 GCA_964246065.1 uncultured Acidobacteriaceae bacterium | reverse complement strand
GTATGCCGCTGCTCGAGGTCGCCAGTCTTTCAAAAAGCTATCCGCGCCCGGGCTCCACGGGCGCCGTGCCGGTAGTGCGCGACGGGTCCTTCAGCCTGCCTCGGGGGGAGACGCTGGGGCTGGTGGGCGAGTCCGGGTCGGGCAAGAGCACCATTGCCCGCATGGTGCTCGGGCTGGTGGAACCGACGAGCGGCGTGGTACGTTTTGACGGCGCGCCGGTCACGGGTGCTTCCGGCCGCACCTTGCGCACCATGCGACGCCGCATGCAGCCCGTCTTTCAGGATCCCTTTGCGGCGCTCAATCCTCGTATGCGCATCTCCGCGGTGTTGGCTGAGCCGTTTTTGATCCACCGCAATGAGCGCGCTCGGACCCCCGCTGCGCTGCGCGCCGCCTGCGCCGAGCTGCTGCGCACCGTAGGTCTTGACGAGTCGGCACTCCAGCGCTACCCGCATGAGTTCTCGGGAGGCCAGCGCCAGCGGATCAATATCGCGCGCGCGCTGGCGCTCAGGCCGGAACTCCTGGTGCTCGACGAGCCGGTCTCCGCGCTCGATGTAAGCGTGGGCGCGCAGATCATAAACCTGTTGCGGGGCCTGCAGCAGGAGTTCGGTCTTACCTACCTGTTTATCTCGCACTCCATGCCGCTGGTGCGCTATCTCTCCACAACCGTCGCGGTGCTCAAAGGTGGAGAAATGCTGGAGCTGGGCACCTGCGCCGAGATCACCGCGGCGCCGCGCCATCCTTATACGCAAGCGCTTATGGCGGCTACGCCCGAGCTCCGCGTCTCGCCTTGACCCCCGGCGTGCCTCGCTCCGCGCCGGGAGGTTATTCGCCGCTACCTTTAAAGCTCAGATTCTGCGAAAAGAAAGGCAGCACCCGCGTCTTGATCCGTTCGGCAACGCGTCCGTTATGGGTGCCGTCGTAGAGCTCGAAGGAGTGCCGAATCTTGTTTTCGGTCAAGGACTGGTCGAGCGCCTGGACGCCTGGAGGGATGCTCTTGAACTCATCGGCGCGGCCCGCGTCAAAGGCGATTGCGTGGAGCAACCGTGTGCGCGGCAGGTCCTGATCCAGCTGCGCCAGCACCAGGTTGGCGCTCCAGCGGGCCAGGGTAGTCAAGTGGGGACGCCCGCTGCCGTCGGGCAGGTCCAGGAAAAAGGGCGGCCTGCCGGGATCGGGCGACCAGGCGGCGGAGAGCGCCATGGTTGCCAGGTCGCGGAACTCAAGCCGGTCGATGGCAGGGAGCGAGCGCACGGCATCGACGGCCGGGATGGGACCATCGGGGGTCGGCATGAACTCCTCGCCCCACATCACGCCGAAAGGGCTCATGGCGTAGATGCTGGAGAAGACCTCGGGATGGCGCAAGCCGATACGCAGCGTGCCGTAGCCGCCCATAGAGTGCCCCGCAAGGCCACGGCTCGCGGGCGTCGCCAGCGTGCGGTAGTGCGCGTCGATGTAGTGCACCAGGTCGCGCGTGAGGTAGCCTTCCCAGTCGCCGGTGGCGGCCGAGGTTGAGTACCAGCTTCCATGAAAGGTGTTGAACGCGTTGGGCATTACGATGATCAGCTTGCGCGCCGCGCCTGTCGCGATGGCGGCGTCTGCCAGTTCCGGCATGCTGGGGTGGCGGTCCTCGGGCTTGGCTGCCGGCGGAGGGTTAAACCACTTCGGCTCGGAATCTGTGAAGCCGTGCAGGAAGTACACGACGGGATAGCGCTCAGCAGGGTGCGCCGCGTACCCCGGGGGCAGGTACACCCCTACCTCCGGCGACGCGGTGTCCCCGAGCAGGTTGCCTTCAAGCGCTTCGCCATGCACCGTGATCTGCTCAAAGGAGCCGTGCGCGGAGTCGCTCTCGGCTGACGCCGCAAGCATCTTTCTGGACGCCGCCGCGTGGTGCGGCGCGGTTGCCTGCGCATGGCCGAGGGTATCGAGCACCAAAAACAGCCCCGCTGCGAGCCATAAGCCGCGCAGGGCCCTTCCTCCTCGTGCAACACTTCGGTTTTTTCTACCTATGCTCCGCGCCACGCCTGCGTCCTCCCGAGGTAAACCTCTTCGATAAACCTCTTCTTCGATCTTGGCACACAAGGCATGATTGGCCTGGTGACGGAGGTGTCGCGATCGAGCCCCGCTAGAATCAGACCCATGCTTGTGACCATGCACGGAGGGGGTTGGGAGGCAGCCGGGCTGCGGGTCCCGTGGGAGCTCCGCGCTAACTGGAGCACGGTGTCTCTCTGCTGCGCGTCGTTGATCGCAGGGCTGCTGAATGCGGTGGCCGGCGGTGGCTCGTTTCTTTCATTTCCGGCGCTGCTCAATCTCGGCGTTGCGCCCATCCAGGCCAATGCCACCAATACCGTGGCTTTATGGCCGGGGCAGGCAGCCTCGGTGCTCGGATACGCGCGCGATCTCCGCGTCAACGTGCACCTGGTACTGCCGCTGGGCGGGGCCGCGGCGCTGGGCGGCGTGCTGGGTGCAACCCTGCTGCTACATACCGGGCAAGGAACCTTTCTCAAACTCGTGCCCTGGCTGCTGCTGGCGGCCGCGACGCTGTTTGCGGCGAGCGGGCCTGTTTCTCGCGCGCTGCAGCTGCGCGCCAAGGCCAGGCGCGCGCTCACTGAGGCCGAGGGTGAAGCGCTGATGGCACGCCCGTCTGTGGTGCCGCTTGTTCTCGGCATGCTCCTGGTCGCCGGCTACATTGGCTACTTTGGCGCGGGCGCGGGCTTTCTCATCATCGCGCTTCTGGCCCTTTTCGGCATAGAAAACATCAACCAGATCAACGCGCTCAAGGTGGTGACGACCACACTCGCAAATGGCGTCGCCGTGCTGCTCTTCATCGTGAAGGGGCAGGTGCTGTGGCAGCATTGCCTGCTGATGATGGTCACGGGCGCCCTGGGCGGGTACCTGGGCGCGCGCAGTGCCCGGCGCGTCAACCCGCGCGCCATGCGCGCCGCGGTCACGGTGATCGGCTTCAGCATGGCCGGGTACTTCTTTTGGCGTAACGGCGGCTTATGAAGGCGCGGAGATTCCCGCGCGGCCACCGTGATGCCCAGGCTCGGGGCAAAGAGGCCACCAAACCCGGCTCTGATAGCCTTTTCCTATGAGTCATGAGGGCATACGCTTTGTTTCTGAAGAGCAGGCTTGGCAGGATGCGGCCGCACATCGCGAGCTGCCGCCGGAGGCGACCGAGCCGGTAAAAGTTCGCGTCCTTAAAACCGAAGGCACCGGCATGGTGATCGACTGGCGCGACGGGCACCAGAGCCACTGGAGCTTCCCCTGGCTGCGCCTGGCCTGCCCCTGCGCCACCTGCCATGAAGAGCGCGAAAAGGAGGGCCGCGCGCCCGGTGAGCCCAAGCCGGCCGCCGCCACCGGTCTGCTCCCCATGTACAAAGCACCGGCTCGGCCCGACTCCGCCCAGCAGGTCGGCCGATACGCCATCAGCTTCTCTTGGAACGACGGGCATACGAGCGGGATCTACTCCTGGGACTACCTGCGCAGGCAGTGCCAGTGCTCTGACTGTCGTGCGCTTTTGTAATGCGGAACCCTCGTTTGCAACTTGGTTTCTCAGCTAAGCTCTCCCTGTGCTTTGCTGAAGCCGCTCGTTGACTTGCGAGGTTGTCTTCATTTACGAAGCTTGCTAGGCAGAACTAGTGATGCTTTTGTAAACGGAGAATCTCGTGAGAAATCTGCTTCGATTCACCCTTGCCAATACCGTATTGCTAATGTGTCCCTTGGCCCACGGACAGTCTGCCGACGCGCCACTCATCCCCACCAGCGTGTGGAGCCGGACTCCGGTCAATCCTGCTGGGCAGGATATGGACAAAGCCTCTGATGCGATGTCTGCTCGCAGATCGACTCACTTTAACGACAGCACCGCGACAAGCGTCAGGCTGGATTCTGAAAGTTCGCTATCCGGTTTGAGCGGAGTTGGGCACTCTGTCTATAGGGTTAAGTTAGAACCGATTCCGGTTAAGCAGAGTACGACTATCGTTGTAGGAGCGATTAGCGGATATCACTCCTATTTTTCTCAGGACCGCACTTCAATCTTCACGGAGATTTCGTTTTCTTCTCAGCAAGTGCTTAAAGATACAACCCGAAGTGTCATACCCAACAAACCTGCCTTGATTGTCGAGCGAGGGGGAGCAATAAGACTTGCTGATGGGCGCGTCAGTAAGGACCCGGTCCCGTCCGGAGAAGTGGACCTGCAAATTAACGGAAGATATATCCTCTTTCTTCGCTATAACGATGATTTGAATGCTTTCGAAGTTGTGAAGGCATGGGAAGACACCAAGTCTTCTGTCACGCCTCTTGCGCCGTCTGACATCCAAGCTGCGCGATTGGGAAAATCTCCTTATGCAAGCATGAGTCACGCCGACTTTGTTGCCGCAGTGATGAAGGAAGTGCATGACAACGACAATTGACTTTCGCGACGACTCTGGAGGCTGCGTGCAAAGGTCTTTCGCAAGACTACTGTTCTTATCTTTTCTTCTGATACCGCTTACCAGCTATGGCCAGAATCCTCTGACAATTAAAGACAGGAACGGCAAGCCGGCAGAGTTTCCGCCATGTGGCGATGGGGCGGTGTTTGCGATTCGCCACCATGTCACAGCGAAACCGGGAGCGGTCGAAGTTAAGTACCATTCGTGCACGCAATGACGTCGCATAGATCAAGCAAGCGACTGCACTTTCCTTCTTTATGGGGGGTCGGCCTCCCGAGGTCTTGTACCTTCGGCCTCGGACCGTCGCCTGTAGCGTGCCCGCACCATTTCTCTTTCCGTTTCGAGCACCGCGTTCCCTCCCCCTTTCACCGGTACCTCTCGCTAAGCTAAACTCCAGTCAGATGCGTAACCTCACGGCGCTCTTTCTTCTGGCCACCGTCCCAGCCCTCGCTCAAAGTCCGCGGCCCCCCGCCGTGCCGCTTATCACGCACGATCCCTACTTTAGCGTTTGGTCGTTTTCTGACACGCTGAACGGCAGCTCCACTCGCCACTGGACCGGCGCTCCTCAGCCCTTGACGAGCATCGTCCGCATCGACGGCAAGCCCTTTCGATTGATGGGCGACCGGCCTAACACGGTGCCGGCGCTGCCGCAGACGCGGCTCGACCTGGGAGCCACCCACACCACCTACACCTTTGCCGGCGCCGGCGTTGAGATCACCCTGGCCTTCTTTACCCCGGCTTTCCCGCAGGATATGGCGCTGATGTCTCGCCCGGTTACCTACTTGACATGGACCGCGCACGCGATCGACGGCGGATCGCACTCCACACAGGTCCTGCTCGACGTGAACCCGGTGATCGCGGTGAACATGGACTGGGACGCGGTGACCTGGGGCGCTGCGACAACCGGCGCGCTCGAGGTTTTGAGCGTCGGGTCGCGCGACCAGCGCGTGCTCGACAAGCGCGGCGATAACCTGCGCATCGACTGGGGCTACTTTCATCTGGGCGTGCCAAAGAGCGAGCTGGGTCCGGGGCCGAACGCGGTCGCGAACGCCGGCGGAGTGCTCCAAAGCTTTGCCGCGAGCGGCACCTTGCCGGCCAGCGACGACCTGGACCAGCCTGCGACCCCGCGCGATGGCGCCGCTCACCAGGCAGCGCTGCTTTCGCTCGGCATGGTCGGAGCGCAGCCCGTCGCGCGCCACGTGCTGGTCTCCTATACAGACGGCTTCTCCATTGAGTACCTGAACCAGCGGCTGCGCCCCTATTGGCAGCGAAACGGGCAAAAGGTTGCCGCCATGCTCGACCGGGCCGAACAGGAGTATCCCGCGCTCGACGCATACGGGCACCAGTACGACGCTGATCTTCTGCGCGACCTGACCACCGCCGGCGGCGCCGACTATGCGCAGCTGGCCATCCTCAGCTACCGGCAGTCGATCGCCGCGCACAAGCTCGCAGCCGATACGGATGGGGTTCCGCTGCTCTTTGCCAAGGAAAACTTCTCCAATGGCGACATTGGCACCGTAGACGTGCTCTACCCTTCGGCGCCTATCTGGCTCTTCTTCAACCCTGCATTGCTTGAGGCGCAGGTGGTTCCTGTGCTGCGCTATGCCATGCTGCCGCGCTGGAAGTTCCCCTTTGCCCCGCACGACCTGGGCCGCTGGCCGCTCGCAAACGGACAGGAATATGGCGGCGGGGAGCAGACTGAAGAGGACCAGATGCCGGTTGAAGAGTCCGGCGACCTGATCCTGCTGGCTGACGCGCTTGCGCACGCCCAGGGCGACCCGCACGTGGCTCAGACCTACTGGCCGCTCTTTACAAAGTGGGCCGACTACCTGCGCGAGAAAGGCCTGGACCCGGAAAATCAGCTATCGACGGATGACTTTGCCGGTCACCTGGCGCATAACGCCAATCTTTCCATCAAGGCGATCGACGCCTTGGGCGCCTATGCCGACATGGCGCGGATGCTCGGCAAGACCGCTGACGCGGAGGGCTTCCGCAAGGCAGCCGAAGCCATGGCCGCACAGTGGCAGACCATGGCTGCCGACTCCTCGGGCGGAGCCCACTACAAGCTGGCTTTCGACAAGCCCGGGAGCTGGAGCCAGAAGTACAACCTGGTGTGGGATGACCTGCTGGGTTTGCACCTGTTTCCGCCGGCGATCAAGCAGACCGAGACACGCTTCTATCTCCGGCACGAGAACGTCTACGGCCTGCCGCTCGACAACCGCAAGGACTACACAAAGCTGGACTGGGAGGTGTGGACCGCCACCCTTGCCGGCTCGCAGCAGGACTTTGCCCGCGAGATGGCGCCGTTGATGCGCTGGGTCAACGAGACGCCCTCCCGTGTGCCGCTGACCGACTGGTACGACACGGTGACCGGCAGACAGGAGCCTTTCCAGGCGCGGTCGGTGGTGGGCGGCGTCTTTATCAAAGCGCTTGCCGATGAGGCCCTTGCCAAGCAATGGCGTGCCAAGGCCGAGCCGGCCGCGCCCTGAGTCGCGGAGCCCTGAGTCGCGGAGCCCTGAGCCGCGAAGCCCTGAGTCGTGGAGCCCAAAGCCCGCGGAGCCGTAAATGCGCCGACCACGGAGCGGAGCCGAGTCCGTCTATAGCCCTCCCATCGCGCTCCCGATGGCGTCCAGGGCCTGGTCCACGCTGTGGGCCACGTGGATCAGGGCACGGTTCTTTGCCTGCAAAAACCCTTCTTCGATCGCTCTGTCGAAGAAGGTGAGCAGACCATCGTAAAAGCCCTCCACATTGAGCAGCACGCAAGGCTTGGCGTGGATGCCCAGCTGTGCCCAGGTCAAAATCTCGAGGAACTCGTCCAGCGTTCCATAGCCGCCAGGCAAAGCCAGAAAGGCGCTGGCGCGGTCGGCCATCAGGGCTTTTCGCTCATGCATGGTACGGACAAAATGCAGCTCGGTCAGACCGCCATGCGCGATCTCCTTGTCCTGGAGCACGGATGGCACCACGCCGATCACCGGTGCTCCGGCGGCCAATGCCGCATCGGCCAGGATGCCCATCAAGCCCGCAGAGGCTCCGCCATAGACCAGCCCCCAGCCGCGCTCGCCGATGCCAGTCCCTACCGCGCGCGCTTCGGTTTGAAACAGCGGGCGCGCCCCGTCGCTCGACGCACAAAAGACTGCAATCTGCCGCATGTTGCTCCTATCGCACGAGTCTACCAACGGCACCATGCACGGCGTGGATTGGCGTGCATCGTTGGGGAGCCGACGGCATACAATGGCCACGGAGAGGCCCGAAACATATGGCTGGAGACACAGCAGTGGCAATGGTGGCGCCCGGTGCCGCGGGAAACTGGACCGGGCTCGAAGAGATCCCGTTTGACCCGATCGCCGAGCGCCTGCTCGACCTGGAGCACGAAGGCAAGGCCGCTACCCTCACCGTGACGCTCGCCAGGCCGTTCTACGTCGAAGGCAAAGGGTGGGCGTGCCCCTACCGCATCGCCGCACTCGGTCGCGAACACATTACTCCGGCCGGCGGCGCAGACTCGGTCCATGCGATCCAGATGGCCATGCACATGATCCACAATGAGCTGAGCGCCATGGCGCGACACCACAGCATGAGCTTTCTGGGCACCCAGGACTTCGGCTTTGGCCGTGTGAGCGGCTCAGACGCAGCCGCCGCAAAGTGCCCCGTCATGAACATGAGCCTGAACAGCTAAGCTCCCCTCGCGCAGAATGCACTTCTCCTGCCTGGCTGGTCGACCGGAGCTGCGGTTTTTTGCAGCGCCACCGGCAGGCGAGGACACACGTCACGAGGTGAGCACCTCCCGCGCAAAGGGGGGCTTAGGTCTTTTCAGTTTCCGGCTTCGCGCCTTTGCGCCGGGCGATGGCCTGGCGCAGGATCATCTCTACCTGGCCATTGACGCTGCGCAGTTCTTCCTGGGCCCAGCGCTCGAGTTCGGTCCAGAGTGCCGGGTCCACGCGCAGCAGAAAGGCTTTACGCTCCTTCGGGTCGGCCGCCATGGCGGACCTCAGCTGTACAGCGTGCCGGTGTTCACCACGGGGTGCACCTCGGACTCGCTGCAAAGCACAACCATCAGGTTTGAAACCATGGAGGCGCGGCGCTCATCGTCGAGCTGGACAACGTTCTTGCTGGCCAGCTCGTTCAGCGCCATGTCGACCATGCCGACCGCGCCCTGCACGATCTTTTGCCGTGCGGCAATGACGGCTTCAGCCTGCTGCCGGCGCAGCATGACCTGGGCGATCTCCGGCGCGTAGGCCAGGTGCGTCAAACGCGCTTCGTCGACGACTACGCCGGCGCGGGCAAGGCGTGCCTGCAACTCGTCGCAAAGGGCCTGGGAGACGACGTCGACATTGCTCCGCAGCGTCGTCTCGGTGCCTTCGCCATCGTCGTAGCCACCATGGTCGTAGGCGTACAGGTTGGCGATGTGGCGCAAGGCCGACTCGCTCTGGATCGGGACGTAGTTCTCATAATCGTCTACATCAAAGAGGGCGCGCGCCGTGTCCTCGATGCGCCAAACTACGACAGCCGCAATCTCGATCGGATTGCCCCGCTTGTCGTTGACCTTGAGCTTTTCGCCGTTCAGCGTGCGGGCGCGGAGCGAGATGCGTGTGTAGCCCGGCGCGCGCGTCCCTGGTCGGGGCGCTACCGCGCGTGCGCGGGCTAGCTGAACCAGCCCACCGCGCCGCCCCTGTGGCGCGCCCAGGTTATAGAACGGGTTGACCCAGTGGAAGCCGCTGGTGCGTACCGTTCCCTTGTAGTTGCCGAAAAGCAGCAGGACGCGCGCCTGGTTCGGCTGCAGGATAAAGAGCCCGCGCAGACAAAATACCGCGGCTACGTCAAGCGCGATGCCGAGAATGAGCCGATAGCCCTCCGGCTGCGTTCGTACCAGCCAGGCGGCATCCGCGGCCAGGATGAAGAGTAGGACGGCTAGCATAAGGGGCCCGCTGACAACCGGCAGCGGGCGCTCAGTGTGGACGATGGACGGGGTGGTGGCGGTGCGATCAGCTTGCATGGTGACACTCCTGGTACAAAAGCTATCGCAATGATATCACTTTAATAGCACAAGCATCTCTCTAGCCGACTGCCAGCGGCTGGCGCAGCTCTGCGGGCGCGACGACGGTGCGCAAGCGCAACTTGGGAGCGGGGAGAAGGCGCTTGGGGGATGCCGAATGGGGGGAGATCAGCGAGCGGGTTTGCCGGCGAGGAGCCTGCCGAGCGCTTTGAGGCTGCGAGCCTCGCGGGTCTCCTGCTTTTTTGCGCCGGCGACCCAGTCGGCGTACTCCTTGCGATGGGAATGGGAAAGGGCGGCGAAGCGCGCGGCAGCCGACGGGTCGATCGCGAGCGCAGCTGTAAGCTCGGCAGGCACGGCGACGGTGCGCTCGGCCGTATCGAGCTCAAGGACGAGGTGGACGGTATCGCCGGCAGCGGCCTGTGCGCCGGCCAGCATGGCCTTGTTGACCGCAAGGTAGTGCCGCCCTTCGCCCTCCGGCATGAGCGAGCTGCGGAAGCGGTAACGATTGATGGCGCCGGCGACTGGGATCAGACCGCGCCTGCCAAAGACTTCCTCGGCAGCAAAGGGGATCAGGATGTGTGTCCAGGCGCCCCGGGGGCCGCGCGCCGTGAGTTGGACGTCCAGTGCTTTTTTCATGCGACACCACGATACACCGCCGTCAGCCGGTGCTTTCGAGTCAGCGGGTCCCAAGATACACGGTGCACGGTGCACGGTACAGGGTACAAGGAGACGCTTGAGGGGGGAAGGTCGGCGGGCGCCTGGCTCCACACCGGGGGTGCGTAGTTGCGGGCCCACGCACCACGCAGCAGGGAACTCAGGAGAGCAGTTCCTTGCCGGGGCCGGCCAGCTTGGAAGCCCGCCGATCGAAGGTCATCGCATGCCGTCCGCCGTCCGCCTGGCCGCATGGACAGGCACAGCGATGTAGCAGGTCTGAAAAGCCAACACTTGTGCCTGAAACAGCGTGTGCGCGGCACCGGACGACCACCGCCCTCATTACCGCGAGCGGCCCGATGCCCTAAAAGACGCCAACTACCGTGCCGATCTTGGCGCGATCGGCCGAATACACTCCTGGCCTAAGCTTCACCTGACTGGGAAGGCGTCGCCCAGGGGCGGGCGCGGTAAACTGGTGGTGATCCTATTGCCCTCCGCGAAAGACCGCCGCTTGCATCGCTTACTCCAAAACATGAACCCGCAGCAGGCTGCCGGGGTCGAGACCGTGGACGGGCCAGTGCTGATCCTGGCCGGCGCGGGCTCAGGCAAGACGCGCGTGATCACGCATCGGATCGCGTACCTGGTCGAGGAGCGCGGGGTCGCACCAGACTCAATCCTTGCCGTGACTTTTACCAACAAGGCGGCCAAGGAGATGGCCGAGCGGGTCGACAAGCTGATGGGCGCGAGCTCACTCGCGAAGCCCGTGCTTGCGACCTTCCACTCATTTTGCGTGCGGATGTTGCGCCGCGATATTGAGGCGCTGCGCGGCGTCGGCGTAAACGGCCCTGGCGAGGGGCTTACCCGTACCTTTGCCATTTACGACGATGCCGACCAGCAGCAGCTGGCCAAGCAGATCATCCGGCGCATGGGCCTGGATGACAAGCAGCTCACCCCGCGCAACGCGATGGGCAAGATCTCCTGGGCAAAGAACCACATGCTCGACCCGCAGGAGTTCTATCTCCAATCGTCGGATCCTATCTCCGAGCGGGTTGCCCATATCTACGAGGCGTACCAGAAAGAGCTGCGCAAGGCGAACGCGCTTGACTTCGACGATTTACTTCTGGAGGCAGTGCACTTACTCAAGGCTGCCGGCGATGTGCGAGAAAGGTATAACCGCCGCTATAGGTATCTGCTCATTGACGAATACCAGGACACCAACCGCCCGCAGTATGAGCTGATGAAGCTGCTTGCCGGCCCGGAGCACAATGTGTGCGTGGTGGGCGACGAAGACCAGAGCATCTACTCCTGGCGCGGCGCCGATATCAAGAACATCCTCGAGTTTGAAAAGGATTTCCCTGGCGTCAAGACGATCCGCCTGGAGCAGAACTACCGTTCCACGCAGATTATTCTTGAAGCCGCCGGCGCGGTGGTGGCGCAGAACCAGCAGCGGAAAGGCAAGGACCTGTGGACCTCGCGCGAGGGAGGCGGCAAGGTCGGCTACTACGAGGCGCCCGATGGCGAGAACGAAGCGCTGTTTATTGCTGACTACATCCAGAATTACCTGCGTAAAGCGGGTGAGGAGCAGGAGACTCCCAAGGCTGCCGTGTTGTACCGCACCAACTCGCAGTCTCGCCTGATCGAAGAGGCGCTGCGGCGCTACGCGATCAAGTACACCATGGTCGGCGGCTTCTCGTTTTATGAGCGGGCTGAGATCAAGGACTTACTTTCCTACCTCAAGCTGGTCCAGAACCCGCATGACTCGATCGCTCTGCAACGGGTGATCAACACGCCCGCGCGCGGCATCGGCAAGACAACCATGGACACGCTCGAGCGGCTCGCGATAGAGACCGGCACAAGCACCTGGACGGCGATCGGCCGCGCCCTCAAAGAGCGTCTGCTGCCTTCGCGCGCACTGATTGCGCTTGATAACTTCCGCCGCATGATCGGCGATGCGCACGCCATGCTCGCGCCTGATTTTGCAGGCAAGTTAAGGGACGACCTCGCGGGCGACGCAGACGCAACTGTGGCACTGAGCGCGGGGCATACTGCGGAGACGCGCGATGACATTCCGGTTGAGTTAGATACCACGTATCACGCAGGGGACGACACCAGCTTTGAGTTCGGCGATGCCGTGCAGGCCTCCTTTGACTTGGGCGGTGAGGACGATGACAGCTTCGATCCAGAAGCGTTCAGCGATGCAGCGGAGCTCGAGCAGCCCTCCCAGCAGCCGATCGACGCTGCGGCGTTCAACCCTTTTGCGGACGAAGAGCCGGCGACGCCACACCGCGCGGGCACACGTGCGAACGCGGCACAGCCGCTTACCCCGGCGGACGCGGCGCGGGCCGCACGCGAGGCAGAAACGGCCGCGGCCTTTCGCAAGCCGGGAGACCCGGCCACCCTGCCGGAGCTGATCCGGTTTATCAACGACCGCTCCGGCTACATTCGTGCGCTTGAAGAAGAG
>CAXTPL010000070.1:9132-16801 GCA_964246065.1 uncultured Acidobacteriaceae bacterium | reverse complement strand
GTCCAGGCTTCCCCGTCGACCCCTTCCCCGGCATCTCGCCCATCACGACTTAAGGCGAGTGGGGCAGAGGCGCGGAGCAACAACGGTGCAGAAGCGCGGGCAGCGTTTGCGAGGAATTGTTACAATCGGATGAATTTGCACGCCTGAGTGCGCGCATAAGGATCCCTGCGTCATGAACCTGTACGTCCTTCGCCATGCCAGCGCCGGTACCCGGCGTCTTAACCCCGTCATCGATGTCAAACGTCCTCTCGATAAAGAAGGCAAGCAGCAGTGCATGCTGATCGGCAGCTACCTCAATGCGCTCAAGCTGCAGTTTGACCTTGTTCTCTCAAGCCCGCTCAAGCGGGCGCTCCAGACTGCCTCACTGGTGGGCACCGAGGTCGGCTACGACTCCAAGATCGAGGTCACTGATGCGCTGGCCCCGGAAGCGTCGCTCGCCGCCTTTCAGGAGATGCTCAACGAACTGAACGGGCGTGACAATGTGCTGCTCGTCGGCCACAACCCCAACCTGCCTCACTTTATCGGCTCCCTCATCACCACTCCCGGGCGTGCGGCCGTCCGGCTCCGCAAAGGCGCAATCGCCCGTGTTGACTGCACCCGCCGCCCCGGCACTCTCCACTGGCTGGTCGACCCGCGCATCCTCCGCGGCGTCTACGGCAATGCCACCAAGACCGTCCGCCGCCGCGTCACGCGCAAGTCTTAAGCCCAAGAGCCAGCCCCCCCTACGCGGGCCGCGGTCACTTCGTGACATTTCCCCGGGCCTCCGGGCAGCGACAAACGCAGCCACGGTACATGGTGGGGGGGGGGGTTCTGTGGTTTGGCGCGAAGCGCGGTCTGCCTGGACGGCAGGTCCCGCGGCCCGCGTAGGGGGTCTTGGCTCTTGCACTGCTATCCTTGACGATTGAGCGTGATGAACGAGACTGCTGCCCTTTCTTCTCCAAGTACCAGCGCGCCTTTTCCGTGTCCGAACCCGCCCCGGCTGCTATCTTCGCCGCGCCAGGCCTCCGTGCTGCTGCTACTGATCTTTCTTGCGGTGCATGCGGCTGCGCTCTTTTCGCCCGCGCTCCTCGATGACGCCGACGCCACCCACGCCAACGCGGCGCAGCACATGGCGCGCACAGGCGATTGGGTCACCCTGTACGTAAATGGCGTGCGCTATTTGGAGAAGCCGCCACTGCCCTACTGGCTGGCCGCGATCGATTATCACGTCTTTGGCTATAACGTCTTTTCGACTCACCTGCCGATGACGCTCGCGGTGCTGGCCTGCGCCATGCTTGGCTGGCTGTGGGCAAGGCGCGCCTATGGTGAGCGTGCAGCGTTTTATACCGCGCTTTCTATCCTGTCTACCGTCGGCGTCTTCCTCTTCACGCGGATCTTTATCCCTGAAGCGCTGCTCACCTTTTTGCTCTCGCTTGCGCTGTATGCTTTTTTGACCGCGCTTGAAGACCGCAAGCCCAAGCGGTTTTACCTCTGCTATGCCTCGCTCGCGCTGGCCCTGCTCGCCAAGGGACTCATCGCGCCGGTGTTTTTCCTGGCCGCGGCCGTACCTTACCTCGTCATCATGGGTGAGTGGCGACGCTGGCGCGAGTTTCGCCTCGCTTCCGGGCTGCTGCTGTTTTTCGCCATTGCCGCGCCTTGGCATGTGCTGGCTGCGCTCCGCAACCCGGACCACGGCAGCCCCCAGGGCAACGTGCCCAGCTTCGGCCACGTGCACGGCTTCCTCTACTTCTACTTCATCAACGAACACGTCCTGCGCTTCCTCGGCAAGCGCTACCCGCATGACTATAACAAGCAGCCTGCCTGGGTCTTCTGGGCCGGGCACCTGGCTTGGCTCTTTCCCTGGTGCCTCTTCTTTCCAGCAGCCCTGGCGCGTGCATGGCACAACCGGCGTCTGCTGTGGAGCGACCTGCGGCACGATGCGTCGCATACGCTGCACTTTCTTGATCCGCGCGCGACCGCCGCGGACGCTGCCGCACTTGCCGCGCAGCTTCGCTTCCGGGCTCGCACCGGGCTGCTGCTCTCGCTTTACGGGGGTTTTATTCTTCTCTTTTTCTCCATCTCGACCAACCAGGAGTACTACACCTGGCCGGCCTACTTCCCCATCCTGCTGCTTACCGCCGGCGCCCTCGCCATGATCGAGCAAGCCGCAGAACAAGCCCCGACGCGCAACCGCTGGCTGCTGGGCGCGCATGCCGTCTTCGCTGCTGTTGGCCTGCTGAGTGCCGCCGCGCTTGCTTATGGCCTTTGGACCTCGCGCCACCTGCCTTTTGTCTCCGATATCGGGGCCCTGCTTGCGCATCGCGCCGTCGGCAACTACTCACTTTCCATGTCGCACTTTTTCGACCTGACCGGCGCCTCCTTTGCCGCGCTTCGGCTCCCTGCCGCCATCGCCGCTGTGACCCTGCTGCTCGGCCCTGTTCTCGCCCTGCTTCTGCGCCGCCGCGGCCATGGCTTTGAGTCCACCGTTTCCGTCGGCTTTACTGCGGCAGCCTTTCTCGTCGCCGCCCACATTGCGCTGGTCCGCTTTCAGCCGCTGCTCTCCTCGCGCGCCATGGCCGAAACCATCAATCGGATCGATGGCCCGGTCGATCGTGGGCAGGACCGGCTGATCGTCTATGGAGACCAGGCCAATTTTTCGTCGGTCCTCTTTTATGCGCATCGCCAGGCGCTCCTGGTCAACGGGCGATCGAGCTCCATGATCTGGGGATCGTTTTACCCGGACGTGCCGCACATCTTTCTTGAAGATCCGGAGCTGGTCGCAGACTGGGGGCGTGGCGTGCGACACTTTCTCCTCGTGCCGCCGGAGTGGGACGCGCACGTGCAGGCGCTCCTCGGCGCCAAGCTCTTTCGGCTGCAGGTCGTCTCCGACCGCACCCTCTACACGGACCGCCCGGTGTAGCGCAGAAGCGGGCAAAGCGACAGTCCCAACTGGTCAGGCTGGGTCTTTTATGTTCGATCCATGATGTTGCGTTCCATCCGTGATGCTGCGTTCCGGCTCACTCCCCAACAGCACGCATCAGCCCATGCTCGCCAAGCCGGTACACCTGTCCGCGCCAAAGAATGGTGCCGCCGGTGTAACTCGCCGCCCAGAAAAAGAACCCCATCAGGTCTCGCAAGGGGAAGAGCAAGACTGTGCGCAGGGTATGCCTCTCCTCGACCGCGTACCGCGCCACAACCCAGGCCAGCAGCATTCGCGCGACGATCGAGTAAGCCAGCGCTGCCGCCGCAAGCCACGCGTAGCCCAGAGCCAGCGCGGCCGCGCCTGCCAGCAGTCCGTAAGGCACACTGAAGGTGAGGCCGGTACCGAAATGGCCTTTGGGTCTTGAAAAACGCGTCGACTTCATCCACCGGATCTGGTGCTTGATCGAGGTTGCGAAGCTCAGGTTGAGCACGATGTGATCGATCACGTGGCGGGAAAGCACAACCTTATGCCCATGCGCCGCGATCTCTCGCCCCAACAGAAAATCATCCGAGCAGTAGGCACCCAGCGTACCAAAGCCGCCCATCTGCGTCACACACGCGCGCCGTACCGACATGGTTGGCCCAAGCAAGAACGCCATCTCTTCCATCACGCTCGCGGCCATCACCCCCGCGGTCATCTCGACCGACATCCCGGCCGCCTCAAGCTGCGCCCAAAAGCCATGCTCCGCGACGCCGCGATACAGGCACGTACTCGCACCCACACGCGGGTCGGCAAAGTCCGCGGCAACTTCGCGCAGATAGCTCGGGGTAACCCGCACATCGCTGTCGCTGATGATGAAAAGGTCGTGTGCCGCCGCGGCTTCCATGCGCTGCAGCGACGAAACTTTCGCGTTGACATAGGGCGTGCCTTCCACGGTGAGGAAGTGCGTCGGCACGTGCGGATACCGTTGCGCCACGGCGCGCGCGATCGCGAGCCCTGCGTCGTCCGCCTCGCGCGCACAGAAAAGAATTTCGTAAGCCGGGTAGTCCTGCTCGAAAAAAGAAGCCAGGTGCGCGTGGAGGTCGGGCTCAGCGCCATGCAAGGGTTTGAAGAGAGACAGTGGTGGCGGCTCAAAAGTTGCCGGGCGGCGGCGGCGGCCTTGTCGAGCGAAGCGCTGGACGCCCGCCAAGACAATGCCCGCATAAATGGTCGAGCTAACCAGGCCCAGGCCGCCCAGCAAAGATAAAAAAACAGCAGTCATCGCGAGCTATCCACCGGAGCAAACCTCACAGCAGTGTACGCAACGGTGCATCGAAGCAAAACCGAGCCCCCTTAAGGTATGCACGCCTGCGCGGTGGCACCATGGTCGTCAGCGCTTGCTCTTGGCTGGCGGCACCACAACCGGCCGCCGCAGGGGCACAATGGCTCCTTGCGGCGGCTGAAAGTCTCCCTGCATGCGGGCCAGCATCTCCGTACGGACGTAGTCCACAAAGCCCTGCATCTGCCGGTTCATCTCCTCCATGCGCTCGCGCATTTGCAGGATGATTGCAATGCCGGAGATGTTGACGCCCAGGTCCCGCGCCAGGTTCAGAATAAACTCCAGCCGCTCCAGGTCTTCATCGGTGTACATCCGCGTGTTGCCCTCGGTGCGCGAAGGCTTGAGTAAACCTTCACGCTCGTAGAGCCGCAGCGTTTGCGGGTGAATGCCATACATCTCGGCCACCGAGGAGATCATGTAGGCGCCGCGTGTCTTTCGTTTCGTCGGCATGGTCGTGTGCCTCGTCGTTCCGTTTTTCTAGCCGCGCTGCTCGCTCGGCTTCCCTGCTACGCAACCGCATGTCGCCTTTACTGGGTCTGGGCCCACATCGCTTCGCGAGGATCGTCCGGATTCAGCCGCGCAAGCTCGCGCAGAATCTCCTTGGATCGCTCATCGCGCACCTGCGGCACCACGATCTCGATGGTCACCATCTGGTCTCCTCGCTTGCCTTCCACCGCGGCTGAAAGTACCCCGCGCTCCCGCATACGAAGCTTTTGCCCACTCTGTGTGCCCGGAGGAATCTTGAGCTGCGTACGCCCGTCCACCGTCGGCACCTCAATCTTTGCGCCGAGAGACGCCTCGACCATCGTCACCGGAACCTTGACCAGGATGTCGTCTCCCTGACGCGTAAAGACCGGGTGCGCACCTGTTCGCATGACCAGATACAGATCGCCCGGCGCGCCGCCGTGGGTGCCCGCATTGCCTTTGCCGCCCAGGCGAATCCGCTGCCCATCGCGTGTGCCCGCCTTGATACGAAACTCTACCTGTTCCGCGCGCCGCACTGTACCCTCGCCATGGCAGGTCGGGCAGGCATTTTCCACCTTGCCCGTGCCGCCGCACATCTTGCACTGCACATTGAACTTCATCTGTCCGTGCATCTGCGTCACCTGGCCCGTGCCGCTGCACTCAGGGCACTGGCGCGGACCGCCGGCGCTCGCCTTACCCTTGCAGGTCGGGCAACTCTCCTGCCGCTCGATCTGGATGCGCTTGGTGCCGCCGCGAATGGCGGTCCAAAAGTCCACATCCACCTGGTAGTCGAGATCGGTACCAGGCTGTGGGCCCTGTTGGGCGCCCTGGGCAGCGCCGGCACCCGTGAACATGCTTGAAAAGATATCGCGCCAGCCGCCGCCCGCGCCCGCGCTTGTTTGAGCGGTTCGCGTACGGGCGCTGCCGGCGGTACTTGCAAAGTCGGAAAAATCAAAGCCTTCAAAGTCGAAGGGTGCGCCTTGTGCGCTGCCGCGCCCGGTCTGCGCGTATCCCCCCGTCGCGCCCCCGGGAAACCCGCCATAGCCGCCGCGCGCCGCGGCCTCGGCTGCTGCCGGGTCTATCTGGTCTGAGTAGAAGCCGAGCTGGTCATAGACCTTGCGCTTTTTTTCATCGCTCAAGATGTCGTTTGCTTCAGAGATTTCCTTGAACTTCTCCTCAGCCTTTTTGTTGTTCGGGTTGACATCCGGATGGTACTTGCGCGCAAGCTTGCGGAAGGCCTTGCGGATCTCGTCCTGAGTCGCCGTCTTTTTGACGCCGAGCATGCCGTAATAATCTTTTTGCTGCGGTGCTGCCATCGCTGTTCTGTCCTCGTGGCGCTAGTTTCGCTGTCCTGACCCGCACCTGCTGCAGATCGGGGTCAGCTACGGCGATCAACCCGGCTGGCACACCGGGCACCAGTACACCGTTCGGCCCGCCATCGGCTTGCTCTCAATCGTCGTTTCGCATACACGGCAGGGCTTGCCTTGCCGCCGGTACACGTAGTGCGTCTCCTCATCGAGCGCTGCACCGCGCGGGTGCGGTCTGTCTTTTGGGCGCGTGGTCACCATGCGCCGATCGTTCATCCCATCCTGCATCAGGGTTACGGCATCGCGCCAGATGCTCTTCAGTGTCGCCGCAGGTACGTCCCTGCCCGGCTTGTCCGGGTGGAGTCGCGCGCGATACAGCAGCTCTGCCCGATAGATGTTCCCTATGCCGCTTACCACCGACTGGTCCATGAGCAGCACGCCGACCGGGGTCTTCTTCGCGGCCATGACCTGGTAGACGCGCTTCGGATCAGCCTGGGCGTCGAGTGGGTCAGGGCCTATGCGCGCCGCCAGCTTTTCCCAGTCCGCGTCTGAAAAGATAGAGCAGTCGGTCGGCCCACGCAGCTCGATCCACTCGGTTTTCGACCATAAACGCAGACGGAGCGCGCCTTTTGCCTCCGGGTACGGCATTGTGCCTTCCCAAAAATCGCCATATTGACCCAGGTGCACGTGCAGGGTCAGGTCGCGGCCGAATCTGTAACCGAGGTGCTTACCGATTGCCAGCACTTGCAGCAGCTTGCGCCCATCAAGCGCTGGGGCATCCGCAAAGCCCCCGTTGGGCGACTCGACACGGACCTTCTTCCCTGCAAACGCTCGTGCATGCCGCAGGGCGAAACGATGAATCTCATGGCCCTCAGGCATGGCTACTCATAAATTGTTCATGTAGTTTCGGAGCTGTAAGAGGGTCAGCTTCTTGCCATTCTTACGAGTTGTCTTACCCTCGCACCAGACAAGCGACGTCTTGCTAAGAATTAGATCACCGAGAAAATTGTCATCATTGTCACGAACTTCAAACTCGATTCCGTTTGTCTTCAATTCCATGGCGACGTCAAATTCTTTGACTCGGACCTTCATTTGTGAGCAACTCCTTGGCTGATCTTTAGCGCACCGCCAGCTTACAGGCTAATTCCAAACAGCCGCCACCGGCACTGCCTCCATCCGCCAAAAGATATCCGGCTCGACGCTGCGCATCTTGCGGACAAATTGCTCCGCCTCCTGCTGCGTGTTGAAGAGCAGCTTGTTGCAAATCTGCCCTGCCCGCAGTTGCTCGCACTTCCACAGCGTATTCATCGTGTGCCTCTGCTGCTTCCTTCCAGCTCACCTCCGCGCGTGGCTGGCTGTTCGTCCTGCTTTTCGATTCTGACTATGCGCTCGCGCACAGCACTCTACTTGTTAGAACACTCGCCCCCGGAGAAAGATTCGGGGCACCTCAGTCCCACTTCGAGGAGCCCCGCTTCGTTACAAGTCACCAGCCAATCCGCCTACACTGCTCGCGGCTCCGTCGTGGCATGCCTTTTGCGTGCAGCGCGTTCAGGATTAGGGCGCGGGCTCGGGGCGCGCGTTTGTTCTACGCGCGCCTGCCTTTCGGCGCCAAAGGCGCGTCCGCCCGTCCGGCTAGGACTTATGCTCGACGTCTACGTACTCGTCGTCGATCAGACC
>CAXTPL010000070.1:2838-9122 GCA_964246065.1 uncultured Acidobacteriaceae bacterium | reverse complement strand
GCGGACTTCAGGTCAGACACGCTTGGCGAACCGGCCAGCGTCGACTTGGCCGAAGCAAGCGCCGCCTCAACGTCCGACTTTTCGGTGCCGCCCACCTTGTCGCCAGAGTCCTTCAACATCTTCTCGATGTTGTAGACCAGCGAATCCAGTCCGTTGCGTGCTTCGATCTCCTCACGCTGCGCCTTATCCTCCGAAGCATGCGCCTCGGCTTCCTTGGCCATGCGCTCGACCTCTTCCTTGCTCAACCCGGACGAAGACGTGATGGTGATCTTCTGGTCCTTGCCCGTAGCATTGTCCTTCGCCGTCACGTTCAGGATGCCGTTCGCATCGATGTCAAAGGTGACCTCGATCTGCGGCACGCCACGCGGCGCCGGAGGAATGCCCGACAGCTTGAACTTGCCAAGCGTCCGATTCTGCGAAGCCATAGGCCGCTCGCCCTGCAATACGTGCACTTCCACCTCGGTCTGTGAGTCCGAAGCCGTTGAAAACGTTTCGGTCTTTTTGGTCGGGATGGTGGTGTTGCGCGGGATCATCGGCGTTGCCACCGAGCCCATCGTCTCAATCGCCAGCGTCAGCGGGGTCACGTCGAGCAGCAGCAGGTCCTTCACATCGCCCGAGAGCACACCGGCCTGCACTGCGGCGCCGATCGCGACCACCTCGTCGGGATTCACGCCTTTGTGGGGCTCCTTACCGAAGAGCTGCTTGACGATCTCCTGGATCTTCGGCATACGCGTCTGCCCGCCGACCAGCACTACCTCGTCAATCTGCGCGGCTGTCACGCCGGCATCGGCCATCGCCTTCTTGCACGGCTCGAGCGACCGCTGCAGGATGTCATCGACCAGCTGCTCGAGCTTGGCGCGGGTAAGCTTCTCAACCAGGTGCTTGGGCCCACTGGCGTCGGCAGTGACGAAGGGCAGGTTGATCTCTGTCTCCATTGCGGTCGACAGCTCGATCTTGGCCCGCTCGGCCGCGTCCTTCAACCGCTGCAGCGCCATCTCGTTGCCTTTGGCGCGCAGGTCCAGGCCTTCCTTCTTCTTGAACTCGTCGATCAACCAGTCGACGATCTTCTGGTCGATGTTGTCGCCGCCCAGGTGCGTGTCGCCATTGGTCGCCTTGACCTCGATGACGCCGTCGCCTACCTCGAGGATCGAAACGTCAAAGGTACCGCCGCCGAAGTCATAGACCGCGATCGTCTCATCCTTTTTCTTGTCGAGCCCATAGGCCAGCGCAGCCGCCGTCGGCTCGTTCACGATCCGCTTGACGTCCAGCCCGGCAATGCGTCCTGCATCCTTGGTCGCCTGGCGCTGCGCGTCGTTGAAGTACGCCGGAACGGTGATGACCGCTTCGGTCACCGAGCCGCCCAGGTAGTCTTCGGCTGCCTTTTTGAGCTTTTGCAGGATCATGGCCGAAACCTCGGGCGGGGTGTAGTCCTTGCCCTGCGCCTCGACGGTCAGGTGATCGCCCTGTTGCTTGACCTTGTACGGCACCATCTTCATCTCGTCGTTGACTTCATTGGCGCGACGGCCCATGAAGCGCTTGATCGAGTACACCGTATTCTCAGGGTTGGTAATGGCCTGCCGCTTGGCTACCTGCCCTACCAGCCGCTCGCCGCTCTTGGTAAAGCCGACGACCGAGGGGGTCGTGCGCCCACCCTCTTCGTTCGCTATCACCTTCGGCTCGCCGCCTTCCATCACCGCGACCACTGAGTTTGTCGTGCCTAGATCGATCCCAATAATCTTCGCCATTGCTTGTGTCTCCGCTTGTTCTTTTCTGCCGGGGTTTGCCGCATCTCCAGCATCTCACTTGAGTGACTTGCTGTCAAGTTATCTGATGCATATAGTTCCATCAGGGTGCAAGCATCTTTCTCCCGTATACGTCCACGACCTGCTTGCATTCCCAGGCCCCTTTAGGGTAGGCAGCTTCGCGATAGGTTCTGCGGGGCAAGCAAAACCGAGGCCGAGCAGCGCGCGGCCCGGGCTAACCGCGCCAAGGTCGGCCGCCCCCGCGAAAAGCCGGTCCCGCAGTCTTCGATCAACGTGGAATCGCTTTCCGTCTCTCGCAGGCGTCCCGCAAACACAAGACTCGCTTGCATCCAACCAGCGGACGCTATCGCAGACGATGGCTCCCATCCCCGACGCCATGCCCGACGACTCCCAACAAGCCGCCGCCACAGGCGCGCAGAACCAGGGCGAAAACCCCTGGCTCATCGCTCTTGCTGTCATGCTCGCCACCTTTATGGAGGTGCTCGACACAGCCATCGCCTCGGTCGCCCTTCCTTACATTGCCGGCTCGCTTTCTGCTTCAAACGATGAGGCGACGTGGGTGCTGACCAGCTACCTGGTGGCAAACGCCGTCATTTTGCCGGCAAGCAACTGGTTTTCGCTCAAGTTCGGCCGCAAGCGCTTTTTGATCACCTGCGTCATCATCTTTACCGTTGCGTCTTTTTTTTGCGGCGCTGCACCTTCCCTGGCCTTCATGCTGATCGCACGCGTGATCCAAGGCGCAGGCGGCGGCGCACTCCAGCCGCTCTCGCAATCCATCTTGCTTGAGAGCTTCCCGCCGGCCAAGCGCGGCATGGCGATGGCGGTCTTTGCCTTTGGGGTGGTCGTTGCCCCGGTGATCGGGCCTACGCTCGGTGGCTGGCTCACCGACACCTACTCCTGGCGCTATGCTTTTTACATCAACATCCCGGTGGGCGCGCTGGCAGTGGTAATGATCAACCGCTTTGTGCATGACCCACCCTATGTCAAGAACGCCAAGGTAGCACCCTTTGACAACCTGGGCTTCGGACTGCTCGCCGTATGGACCGGCTGCCTGCAGGTGGTGCTTGACAAGGGGCAGGAGGACGACTGGTTCGGCGCCCTTTGGATCCGCTGGGCGGTCACCTTCTGCGTTGTCGCCTTTGTCTGGTTTGTTGTCCACTCCTGGCGCTCGAAGCACCCGCTCGTGCAGCTGAAAACGCTCAAGGACTGGAACTTTGCTATCGGCTGCTCGCTGATCATGATGTTCGGCGTTGCCATCTACTCGCTGGTGACGATCCTGCCGCTTTTCTTTCAGGAGCTCCTCGGCTACACAGCTTTTACGGCCGGGCTGGTGGTCGGCCCACGTGGCATCGGCTCCATCCTCGGCATGCCGGTGATCGCCTTTCTCGGCAGCCGGGTCGACCCTCGCATTCTGCTTTCTTTCGGCTTCGGCATCTTCGGCGTCATGTCGCTGGTCTTCGGCAATCTTACCCTCGGCCTGGGCCCGTGGACCCTGCTCGTACCTATCCTCGCCTCGGGCTTCGCTCTGAGCTTTGTCTTTGTACCCATCACGACGCAGGCCTACGGTACCCTGCGCAACGACCAGATCGGCAACGCCTCCGGCATCTTCAACCTGATGCGCAATATCGGGGGTTCGGTCGGCATCTCCATCGCGCAAACCCTGCTTACCCGCCGCTCCGACCTTCACCAGAACGAAATCCTGAACTCCGTGCCGCAGTCGAGCTACTGGTTTGAGCAGCGTATGCGCAGCCTGACCGGCTTTTTAAGCCATCAGACCAATGCCGCAAACGCAGCAGGCGCCGCGCAGGGCCAGCTATACAGCCAACTCGGCGCACAGGCGCTGCTGTGGGCCTTCGTCGACGTCTTCCGCTGGCTGGCGCTGGTTTGTTTCGGCTGCGTCCTGCTGGTGTGGATGTTCAAGAAAGTGAAGCCGGGCAGCAAAGCGCCGGCGGGTGCGCACTAGCAAGTAGAAAACCGGTTACACACAGGAGTCGCCACTTCGTGGCAAAGCGCCGCAGCCAGGAGTTCCCCACGAAGTGGGCGCCAGCCGCGCAGGCGGTTTTGCTCCGATCAGCCGCGCGACTGCGCTCGCTACCGGCCGTATGCTGGTCTCCCACAACACGCGTGACTTTCGGTCTGGGATGCCGTACATCCTCATCCCGGGCGATGAGGATGTGCTGCCGAGTCGTTAGCTGCCGGCCAGCTCCCTTGCCCGTGCCGTGGCCCGCATCACTGCCTTGATCAGCGTCACCCGCAGGCCACCCTCTTCAAGCTCGAGGATGCCGTCGATCGTGCACCCTGCCGGCGTTGTTACGGCGTCCTTCAGCAGGGCGGGGTGGGAGCCGGTCTCCAGCACCATCTTTGCCGCGCCGAACGTGGTCTGCGCCGCGAGCAATGTGGCCACGTCGCGCGGCAGCCCGACCTTCACCCCGGCCTCGGCGAGCGACTCCAGGATGATGTAGATAAACGCGGGGCCCGAAGCGGAAAGGCCGGTCACCGCGTCCATGTGTTTTTCATCAACTGTTACCGTGCGGCCCACGGTCTCAAAGACGCGCACCGCCTGGGCCATCTGTTCGTCCGCGACGAAACGCCCGCGGCACAACCCGGCCACTCCTGCTCCCAGCGCTGAGGGGGTGTTCGGCATCGCCCGCACGACGGCAATCTCACGACCGGCGGCGGCTTCGATCGCCGCAGTCTTGACCGAAGCCGCCACTGAGATCAGCAGCGCTCCCGGCTTGAGCACGGGGCTGATCTCCCGTACCAGGTCTTCCAGCTGAAAGGGCTTGACCGCAAGCAGTACGATCTCTGCGCCTGCAGCGGCTGCGGCATTATCGGTGGACACGGCCACTCCCCACTGGCTGGTGAGTGAGGCCGCCCGCGCCTCGTGCGCTACGGTAGCCGCGATGGCCCCAGGCGCAAACAGCTTTTGCGTCAGAAAGGCCTGCAGCAGGATGCCGCCCATCTTACCCGCGCCCAGAACAGCAATGCTCCGGCTCGTCCCTGGACTCTCGACCATCGCTACTTGCCCGCCTTCTGTTGCGCGATCCAGGCGGTGACCCGCCCGTCCAGCAGGTCGAGCGGCATGGCACCTGAGTCTAGGACCTCATCGTGGAAGCTGCGGTAGTCGAACTTCGGTCCCAGAGCCTGCTGCGCTTCCCCGCGCAGCTTCAACAGCGCAAGCTGGCCCATCTTGTAGCTGAGCGCCTGTGCGGGCCAGGCGATGTAGCGGTCTACCTCAGACTGCACGCTTGCCTCATCGAGCCCCGAATGCGCATGGAAGTAGTCCACCATCTGCTGCCGCGTCCAGTGTTGGGAGTGCACGCCTGTATCCACCACCAGGCGCACCCCTCGGAAGACGTCTGTTTCGAGCCGCCCAAAGTCCGAGTAGGGATCCTGGTAGAAGCCCATGTCCTTGCCGAGGCGCTCTGAGTACAGCCCCCAGCCCTCGATAAATGCGCCGTAGTGCCCGTACTTGCGAAACTCCGGAAGGCCTTCCAGTTCCTGCGCGATCGAGATCTGCAGGTGATGCCCTGGCAGCCCCTCGTGATAAGCGATGGACTCGACATTGGCCAGCGAACGATCCGCGAAGTCATACGTGTTGATAAAGATCGTTCCAGGCCGCGAGCCGTCCGGGGTGCCATGCTCGTAGTACGCAGGAGCCTGCTCCTTTTCAATGTAGGCAGGAACAGCCTCAACACGGAGCTCGGCTTTGGGTAGCCGCCCGAAATACTGGGGTAGCTTGGGGCGCATCTGGTCCAGGTCTTGTCGATACACCCCCAGCAACGCTTCACGGCTGGCCGGATGCCGCTTTGGGTCTTTGGCAATAGCGGCACGAAGGTCGGCTATGGACTTGAACCCGAGCTTCTGCGCAATGGCCAGCATTTCGCGCTCATCGCGCGCCACTTCTTCGACGCCGATCTGATGAATCTGGTCCGGAGTGAGCGAGGTGGTCGTCTGGCGCTTTACCTGGAACCGGTAGTATGCGTCCCCTTCCGGCAGCGACCAGGCTCCGGGCTCTTCGCGTCCCGCCGGCACGTAGGTCGAATCCAGATACCGCGCAAACCGGGCGTACGCCGGCAGTACCTGCTTGGCGATGGCCGCCAGGACCGCCGCCTTGATCCTCGCCTGCTCCTCAGCCGGGATGGAGGCCGGAAACCTGGTCAGCGGCCGCGCAAACGGGCTTTCCTCCGGCTTCTGCGCAGCCAGGGTCTTGGTCTGGGTGGAAACTTTTTCAAGCAGGTACCGGGGCGGCGTGCGCTTGTCCGCAATCCCCGCCTCGAGATCATCGGTCACCTGCTGGAACGCCGTAGGCACGGCATGCAGACGAGCGATGTAGTCGTCGTAATCCTTGACGCTGGTAAAAGACAACAGCCCGACCAGCTGCGGCAGACCGCTCTGGATACCCGAGAACTGGTTGACCGGCATCTCCCAAGGCTTGAAGACGGCCTCCTGTTCGTCTTCGATCAAGCGGCGCACCATCATCTCCTTCGACAGTTGCTCCTGCTCGGGCAAGCCGCTTGC
>CAXTPL010000070.1:680-2795 GCA_964246065.1 uncultured Acidobacteriaceae bacterium | reverse complement strand
ATTGAGTGGCTTGCCGCGCTCGGCTGCGTTGCCTTGGGACTGCGAACCAGGGGGCACGAGGCTGAACTGCGCAACGCCGGCTGGGGCGAAAGAAAGAGTGGCTGCAACCAGCAGCGAAAACAATCGAGGGGAAAGCGTGAGGGTCATAGGCTGGCCGTGGAAAGCGCCGCTGCGCCACGGGGCGCGCAAGCGCGAGTCGCTTTCCGTACAGCCGAGTGTAAATCACGATTGCACCCGCGGGCGGTGAGGCTGCGGGCACAGGTCGGGCGGGGGATGCCTGGCATAGGTGGGCGAAGGCTGCGCGATCCAAGTCAGCCAAGGATGCGTCATGCGCTGGGTGAGGGCGCCCGGCTGCTGAAGCTTTGGGGCGCTTCGCTCTCGAGCGCCTTGAGCTCTGCAGCGCCCGCAGCTTGGAAGCGCCGGGCAGCTCTGAAGCAGCGACCGAGGAAAGCAGCCTCGGTCAGCTGCCTTTATCGTCCCTGTTCGCCGGGCCGCGTCTGGTCCATGCCGCCCGCATCAAGCAGCCGATATAACGTCGAGCGACTGATCCCGAGCAGCCGCGCGGCGCGTAGTTTGTTGCCTCCTACCCCGGCCAGCACCCTTCGGATGTGACGCAGGATCGCTCGATCGAGGTTAGGATCCTCCGGGTCCTCGGTCGGCTCGTTCTGCGGAGACATGGCGGCCGCGGTAAGAAAAGGCTTGGGCTCCTGTTGAGCCGTCGCCGACAGCAGCGGCAAATCGATCAGTCGCAGCCACTGCCCTTCGCACATCATCGCGCCGCCAGTCACCGTTGTTTCGAGCTCACGAACGTTGCCGGGCCAATGGTGCGACAGCAGATGCTGCAGCACGCCCGGCCCCAGGCCCCGCACCTGCTTGCCGTGCCGGCGCGAAAACTGTTCGAGGAAATGATCGACCAGCAGCGGCAGATCGTCTCGCCGCTCACGCAACGCGGGCAATTGCAGTCGCACCGAGGTCAGATGGTAGCTCAAATCCGCACGCATCTTGCCCTGGAGCACCAGCCCTCGGAGCGGCTGTTCGCAGCTGACCAATATCTGGCGCGGCGCCTGATCCGCGGTGCTGCGCGTATGCTGGTGCCCGTGCCACTCAAGCAGGTGCAGCAGCTTGCCCTGCTCGTCTGCGGTAAGCGCTCCAGCGCGTGTCAAGTAAAGCGTTCCCCCGCGCGCCTCATCGAGCGCGCCCGGGCAGGTGCCGCGCAGAAAAGCCGCGGCCGCGCAGGGCACGAAGCCTTCCGCTCGCCCAGTAGCCAGCGCATCCAGCGTATTGCCCGAGCGCAGCATGCCCGAGCCACACTCGCCCTCAATAAGGCCTACTCTCAGATGATTTGCCAGGTACCGCATCTGCAAAAACAGCCGCTCCATCGAAGGGCTGCGGCCCACCATCTCGCCTAACATCCATCGCGTTTTGACCGGCGCATCAAAGTGCGCGGCCGCCGCGATTTCTCTTACCCTGGTCATGCTCGCTACCCCTCCGGACAGCTTTCTGGGGAATGCTGTCTGCTGGGCTTATCGGCGAGCGCGGGACGGAGTTGAGGCAAAGTTGCAGAGAGAAAAGCATCCGTGCAGGAAGCGGAATGATTGGCCCATGAGGCTGATTCAGGGATTAAAGATCCAGCAGTCTTAGAAACATACCTTTAGCAAACGAGGCTCAACCACTTGTAGGCGAACTCGCGCGGGTCTGCGACGAGACACGTTCGCTTCCCGTGACTCGTCGCTGTCTCTTGCTGCCTCGCTCTGCTGTCGCTATTGCGGCAGCGTGGCAGAGTTACGTCAGGCCGCGTGGTCAAGCAGAATTCTTCAGCAGCTCGCTCTTACTCCGCTAAGTCTCCCCCAGGCATATGGAGCCGGACCAGCGTTCCGCGCCCGGGCCGGCTGGTTACTTCAAACACAGCGCTTCCCCCGTACAGCACCTCGAGCCGCTCGCGAACATTGCGCATCCCGATCCCGGTCCCCTGCTGCTCCAGTACCCCGGTCCGGAGCGCTCGCTCCGGTGCGATCCCCACGCCGTCATCCTCAACTTCGATGATCAGCGCTCCCCGCTCCAGCCGTGAACGCAGCGTGATCGTACCGCCTGAGATGCGCGGCTCCAGCCCATGCT
>CAXTPL010000070.1:0-670 GCA_964246065.1 uncultured Acidobacteriaceae bacterium | reverse complement strand
GCTTGATCGAGTTTTCGACCAGGGGCTGCAGCAGCATGCTCGGCACCGGCAACTCCAGCGTCCGGGCATCGATCTCCTTGACGACCCGCAGCTTTTCCGCCCCAAACCTGACCACTTCGATCCCCAGGTAGTCCTCTGTGAAGTTCAGCTCTTCGCGAAACGGCACATGCGAGTCATGCTCCTTCAAGAGCGCACGCAGAATATTCGCCAGCTTCACAATCAGCTCGCGAGCCTCCTCCGGCCGCATCCGTATCAGCGAGGCGATCGAGTTCAGCGTGTTGAATAAAAAGTGGGGGTTGATCTGCCGCTGCAACGCATCCAGCCTCGCCTCCAGCAGCAGGCGCTTCTGCTCTTCGAGCTTTTGCTCGATGCGGATGGCATTCCATATCTTGAGGGGAATGCCTACCACCATTGCGGCGCAGGTCCACACCGCCAGCCGCAGGGGCCAGCTATGCGCCGGCAGCGCAAACAACCCGGAAGGGTAAGCGTCTGAAACCCACTCCCGAGCGATCTCGAGCCCCACAATCAACACCAGCAGCAGCACCTGCCGATCGAATCGGGGCTGGCGCAGATTTCTCCGCACCCAGCGATAGATACTCAGGTCCACGAACGGCGAAAAACTCCACACCTCATCCGGCTCGACAAAGCGCGCAAAGCTGCCCGCAATCAG
>CAXTPL010000069.1:267-17154 GCA_964246065.1 uncultured Acidobacteriaceae bacterium | reverse complement strand
GAGAAACAGCAAGGCCCCGATCCGCATGCGCCCAGCAACAAGGCTAAGCGCCCGCACTTCTCATGATGACGGGTATAAGCTTCTTTCGCGAGGGTTGTAAAGTCTTTTTCCAGGCTGGAGATTGCATTGCACCGAAAGGCCTGGTTAGCGCGTTGGAACAGGGTAGGACGAAACGGGCATACAGGCCGTACGTGGCGGCAGAGGAAAGCATCCGAACATGTGTGCGCAACCATTACCGTCCCGGTACAAGACAAACCGGCGCAAGGCTTTCTACGAGAGACGTCGGTACGAGAGAGTTATGACGCGTGTATCCAAATATCGCTTTCCTGGCCTTCTGCTCGGGCTCCTGCTCGCTAGCCGGTTTGCCTTTGCGAACGGACCGCAGGCCACGCCCAGCATGTTTTCGCCTGTTTCTACGCCGGCTTCGAGCGAGTTTGAGTTGTCGATGTTTGTGCTGGCGATTACGGGCGGCATCTTTGTTGTGGTAGCCAGCCTGGGCGCCTATGCCGTCGTCAAGTACCGGCAAAAGGGCCCTGACACCATGGAGCCCGCGCAGGTCTTTGGCTCCCTGCAAATTGAGCTTGCCTGGACGGTAATCCCGGTCATCATCGTTGTTGTTCTTTTTCTTACCACGGCGCGCTTTATCTTTGCGATCCAGGACAGCCCCAAGACCAAGCAGTCTCTCGATGTCACCGTGGTCGGCCACCAGTTCTGGTGGGAGTTCCGCTATCCGAAGTACGGCATTGTGACCGCGAATGAGCTCCATGTACCGCTTTCCGACCCCAGCCATCCGACGCCGACGTTTCTCAAGCTGATGTCGGCTGACGTGATCCACAGCTTTTGGGTGCCGCAGCTGGCGGGCAAGACAGACGCGATTCCGAACCATGTCAACGAAATGTGGATCGACCCCCACGCGCCCGGCACCTATGTAGGCCAGTGCGGGCAGTTTTGCGGTACCCAGCACGCGAAGATGCTCCTGCGGGTGTACGTGGATACGCCACAGCAGTTTGCAGCCTGGGTGGCCAACCAGCAGCTGCCCGGCCCACGCGAGCAGCAGGTGGCCATGGGCAGGCAGGTGTTTGAAACGCAGTCGTGCATGAACTGCCACGCGGTGAAAGGAACCCCGGCCAACGGACGCTTTGGGCCGGACCTGACCCACTTTGGCGAGCGCGACACCCTGGCGTCAGGCGCGATACCGAACAACCCGGGAAATCTGAAGGCCTGGATCCGCAATCCAGACGACCTGAAGCCCGGGGCGCTGATGCCGGCCATGCAGTTGGATGAAACGCAGCTGGACCAGGTGACGGCTTACCTTTCCAGCTTGAAATAGCGACGCGCGCGGCACAAGGTCGCAAGCGTTGGACGCTTCCGCACTGGGCGGGGCGCTACCGAGAACGATGAAACAGGCCCCGCAACCGCACTTGGCGCTCCGGGGTCCGGGCGAGCAGCAAAAAGCAAGGAGCACACACGCGTATGGCGGATATCTCATTACCGATCGGCGCTCTCGATCTGACGCCCGAGCGCGTCGACAAGGGCACCTTCCGTGAGTGGCTGCACGGCTGGGTGACCACGGTCGACCACAAGCGCCTCGGCATCCTGTACATCCTGTACTCGCTGTTTTTCCTGGTCGTCGCCGGGCTTGAGGCCATCCTGATCCGGATCCAGCTGGCGGTGCCGAATAACCACTTTCTTTCGCCGCAGGGCTACAACCGGATCTTTACCATGCACGGCACGACCATGGTCTTTCTGGTGGGGATGCCGATCCTGTTTGGCTTTGCGAACTATGTTGTGCCGCTGCAGATCGGGGCGCGCGACATGGCGTTTCCCCGGCTCAATGCGTTTTCCTTCTGGCTGACGGCGTTTGGCGGACTGCTCCTCTACTACTCGTTTATTGGAGGCTTCGGCTTGTACGGCGCGGGCACGGCGCCGGACGTGGGTTGGTTCGCGTATGCGCCGCTTACCTCCCGTACCTACTCGCAGGGCCACCAGGTAGACTTTTGGGCGCTTTCGCTCTTTGTCGCCGGCTGGGGCACGCTTGGCACGGCGATCAACATTGTCGCCACTATCGTGAGCATGCGCTGCAAAGGCATGACGATGATGCGCATTCCGCTCTTCTGCTGGCTGATGCTTTGCGTCTCGGCGCTCACGCTGGTCACGATCACCCCGCTTACCGCGGCGCAGGTCATGCTGGAGCTCGACCGCTACCTCGGCGCACACTTTTTCGACACGCAGATGGGCGGCTCGGCACTGGTCTGGGTCCACTTCTTCTGGATCTTCGGACACCCCGAGGTGTACGTCCTCGTGCTGCCGGCATTTGCCATCGCCAACGAGATCATCCCCGTCTTTTCGCGCAAAGCCATCTTCGGCTACCCGGCCATGGTTGCCGCCTCGGTCGGCATCGTCTTCATCTCGCTCGGCGTGTGGGCACACCACATGTTCACGGTGGGCATGAGTTCTGTCTCCAATGCCTTCTTCGTGCTTTCGACAGAACTGGTGGGCATCCCGACCGGCATCAAGATCTTTAACTGGATTGCGACCATGTGGGGCGGCAAGCTGCGCTTTGCCACGCCGATGCTCTTTTGCACCGCGTTTGTTTTTCAGTTTCTGATCGCCGGGCTCACCGGCGTAATGCTCTCATCGTCTCCCTGGGACTGGCAGCTGCATAACTCCTACTTCGTCGTCGCGCATTTTCACTATGTGCTGGTGGGCGGCATCGTCTTCAACATCTTTGCCGGGATCTATTACTGGTACCCCAAGGCGTTCGGCAAGATGCTCGATGAGCGGCTGGGCAAGTGGCACTTCTGGCTCTTCGTCATCGGCTTCCACCTGACCTTTGACTTCATGCACGTCCCGGGCATTCTCGGCATGCCACGCCAAATCTACACCTATGAGGCATCGCGCGGGTGGGAGAGCTGGAACCTGATCGTCTCCTTTGGCGGGTTTGTGCAGGGGATCGCTATCTCGATCTTTGTGTACAACCTGATCCACTCCTATTTCAGAGGGGAAGAAGCGGGTGCAGACCCGTGGGACGCCTGGACGCTGGAATGGGCGACCAGTTCGCCGCCGCCCGACTACAACTTCGCGACCGACCCGGTGGTCTCCAGCCGGCGGCCGCTGTGGGATCTCAAGCACCCTGACGACCCCGACTGGAAGTACGAGTAGCCACTAGCCGTGGCAGTCGACCGCGCCTTCGGCGCCACAAGGCAGGCAACCATGTCGCCAGAGGCAAAAGCGAATCTGTCATGGCAAGCAGCGATTTAGCAGCACGAGCGAGTTTGCATAAGGGAACTGAGACGATGCCGAGCTTCGATCCATGGAACGAATGTCCTCCTGAGCAAAGCGAAGGACCTGCGGTGGCCCTGCGTAGAAAAGGCGCCGGTACGCGCGCCCAACAGGTGAACGCATGAGCGCCGTCACCGTTCCTGTGATCGATCAGCGTGCGGATGAAGAATGGGTGCTGCCGAACAAAGGCAAAGTCGGCATGTTCTGCCTCATCATCGGCGAGTCGGCTATCTTTGCAATGTTTGTCATCGCTTACCTGTTTTATACGGGTAAAAGCGCGTACGGCCCGCAGCCGAAAGATGTGTTGGAGCTGCCCATCTTTTCAACGATCGCCCTGCTTTCGAGCTCGGTGACCATCTGGCTGTCAGAGCAGGCGATCGAACATGGCAAGGTCAAAAAGTTCAGCCTGTGGCTCGGCATCACCATCCTGCTCGGCATCCTTTTTCTCGTCGCCACCGGGCAGGAGTGGTACACGCTGATCTACAAGGACGGGTTGACGCTGCAGACCAACCTGTTCGGCACCACGTTTTATTCGCTGGTCGGGCTCCACGCTTCGCACGTCATCATCGGGCTCATCCTGCTGGGGATGCTTTGGGTCTTCAGCATGCGGGGCCATGTCACGCGAGCGCATTCCGAGCGTATCCAGACGCTGGCACTGTACTGGCACTTTGTCGATGCTGTCTGGGTCGTAGTCTTCACCGTTGTGTATGTGCTGGGTCGGTAAGGGGGCAAGATGAATTCACACGAATCGCATGGCGCGCAGGCGCTCGTCTATGGCGAGACGGCACGGGAGCAGGGCGACGCACACGGACACGCGGTGCACCTGCCCAAACCGACAGCGTGGCCTATCGTGCTGGCGCTCGGCTTTACGCTCGCGGTTGCGGGCATCCTGACCCAGTACGGCATCGGCATTCTTGGCGGCGTTCTCATGGTTGCCGGCTGCGTCGGCTGGTTCAAGGAAGTGCTGCCGCATGAGGCGCACGAAGATATCGCCGTTACCACGCAGGAGGTTGCTGTAGTCTCCTCGCGCCGGTCGGTTGAGCGGATTGTGATTGGCGAAGAAAACCGTGCTCACCTGCCGCTTGAAACCTTTCCAGTGCTTTCAGGACTGAAGGGCGGCGTTGCCGGTGGGATCGCCATGATCTTTCCTGCGCTGGCCTACGGGCTGATCGCGCAGCACAGCATCTGGTACCCGGTAAACCTGCTCGGGGGTGCCGGCGTGGCCGGCTGGACCAATCCTTCGCTTGCCGACATCGACCGCTTCCACCCGACGGCATTCGGTATCGCCATCCTGATCCACGTCATCTCCTGCTCGTTGATCGGGCTGTTGTATGGCGCCATTCTGCCGGTGTTGCCGAGGCACCCGATCATCCTTGGCGGCATTGTTGCGCCTTTGCTGTGGACCGGGTTGCTGCACGCCTCGCTGCACATCATCAACCCTGAGTTTGCGACACATATCCAGTGGCGCTGGTTTACCGTTTCGCAGTTTGTCTTCGGCGTCGTGGCCGGCTATGTGGTTTCGCGCAGCCCTTCAGTACGCACTGCGCAAAGCCTGCCGCTGGCGTTGCGCCTGGGCCTGGAAGCACGCGGGCTGACCGCGCACGAGCGGGGGGCCAAGCACTGATGCAACGCAACGTCTCCATGGGCAACGGGCTGCGAAGCCTCGCAGCCGGCTCGGCCCTTCTGTTGGCAGGCTTGTGTGTTTCCGGCTGCCAGCGCATGCTCAACGGTCCGCACCAGGAGGACGCGGCGCAGATGCGCCCCGACCAGGTGCACGACTTCAACGACCTGTATGGCCGCAACTGCTCTGCCTGCCATGGGGCCGACGGCAAAAACGGCACATCGATCCCGATGAATAACCCCGTGTACATGGCCGTGGCGACCGACGCGCAGATTCGCCAGGTAACGGCGAACGGGCAGCCGGGTACCCTGATGCCGGCATTCGGCCGGAGCGCAGGCGGCCTGCTGACGGATACGCAGATCGACGTGATTGTGGCAGGGATGCGCCAGCGCTGGGGCAAGCCGATGCCCGGGCTCAACCCGCCGCCGTACGCTGCCGTCGGCAAGGCTGACGTCGCGCACGGAGCGCAGGTGTATGCGCAGGGTTGCGCGAGCTGCCACGGCGCGGTTGCACCCGCGGGCGCTGATGCCCAGCCCGGGTCGGCCACCAGGCCCGGCAAGGCGGGCTCGATCGTCGATCCGACCTTTCTCGCGCTGCTGAGCGATCAGGCGCTGCGCACCATCACAATTGCCGGCCGGCCGGACATCGGCCAGCCAGACTGGCGCGGCGACATCCCGGGGCGTCCCCTTACAGAACCTGAGATCACCGATGTGGTCGCATGGGTCGCAAGCCACCGCCAGCCGCTCCCCGGCCAAAGCTACCCCGACCCCGCTGGTCCGTCGCAAACCGCGCCCAAGCCTGGTGTGACGGAGCTCGAAAGGAGAACGCAATGAGTACCGACCTGCACCAGATCGAGACCGAAAGCCGAAAGCAGACCAATGTCGACCGAGAAAGCCACGGCGACAGCCCAAGCGTGACGCTGCCCGAAGGCCATGGGATGGATCGGAGCGAAAGCCTGCTCGATGCAGACTTTGTCCAGCACCCGCTCAACCGGCGCAACCTGCTGCTGACCATTGGCGCAGCACTGAACGGCGTGGTGGCGCTTGCCATAGCGGCTCCAGTGGTCGGCTACATTCTTGGGCCTGCACTGCGCAAGAAGGGCTACTACAAGAACTGGGTAACGCTCGGCGCGATCGACAAGTATCCCAATGGGGAAACGCGCCTGGCCACCTTTACCGAGCCTTACAAAACGCCCACCGACGGGCAGACCGATGACCAGGCCTGCTGGGTGCGCCGGACCTCCGGGACAAACTTTCAGGTGTTTGCGATCAACTGCGCGCACCTTGATTGCCCGGTCCGTTGGTTTCCGCAGTCCGGCCTGTTTATGTGTCCCTGCCATGGCGGGGTGTACTACCAGGACGGCTCGCGTGCGGCCGGGCCGCCGGAGCGCGGCTTATTTGAATACAAGTGGAAGATTGTCAACGGTGAGCTGCAGATCAATGCCGGCCAGCTCCCAACCCTGTCAACCCAGGCGAGTTTAAAGAGGAAGGGCCCATGTCTCGGTTAATCGAAAAAGCAGAACGTGCGGGGCGCGACACCTATAACTGGGTCGAGCGGCGGGTGCAGGTGGAGGACTTCGTTAAGGAGTCCGTCATGCACCCGGTGCCGAAGTCGACAGCCAGCTGGTGGTACGTCTTCGGCTCGGCGGCGACGGCGCTGCTGATCCTTCAGATCGCAACCGGCGTGATGCTGGCGCTGGTCTACACACCCTCGGCTGCCGAGGCGTGGAAGAGCCTGAACCAGCTCGATAATTCGCTGGTGCTTGGCTGGTTTTTGCGGGCGATGCACGGCTGGGGATCGAACTTCATGATCGCCGTCGTGATCGTGCACATGGCGCAGGTGTTTCTCTTTGGGGCTTATAAATTTCCGCGCGAACTGACATGGCTGCTGGGCGTCGGGCTGTTGTTCATGACGCTGGGCATGGGCTTTACCGGCCAGGTCTTGCGCTTTGACCAGGATGCGTACTGGGGCCTCGGCATCGGCGCTTCCATCTCAAGCCGCGTGCCGGTGATCGGGCCTTATCTTGTCCATGCGCTGCTTGGCGGGCCTATTATCGGCGGCGCCACGCTGACGCGCTTTTTCACGCTGCATGTTTTTGTCATCCCCGGCTTGATGATCCTGTTTACCAGCCTCCACGTGTGGCTGGTGCTCAAGCTTGGCATCAATGAGTGGCCGATGCCCGGCCGCATCGTTCGCCGCTCCACCTATGTGCAGGAGTACAACGAGCTGTCGCACAATCACGGCATTCCCTTTGTGCCGGGCGCGCTGTGGAAGGACCTCTTCTTTTCAGCAGCCATCTACGGAGCGGTGGCGCTGTGTGCCTTTGTCCTGGGCCCGATAGGCCCGGGCGGACAGCCTGATCCCACGATCATCCAGACCGCGCCCAAGCCGGATTATTTCTTCCTGTGGATCTACTCGGTCCTCTCCTACCTGCCGGACGCCCTGGAAACGCCGTTCATCCTGATCGCACCGGTGATCGGCATCGCCGTGCTGGTCGGCTTGCCGTTTGTCGCGGGCGAGGGGGAAAAGCACTGGTCGCGGCGCCCTGTGGCCGTGCTGACGCTGACCACCATCGCCATCTCGCTTGCAGTGCTCACGCACCTTGGCACCTACGAGCCGTGGAGCCCGGTCATGGATGCCTGGTCGGGGGATGTGCTGCCAGTGAAATACATCCATGCGGAAACGCCGCTCGAGCGCGAAGGCGCTACTGTCTTTCAGGCCAAACAGTGCCGCAACTGCCACATGATCGGCGGCCTGGGCGGCCAGCGCGGACCACACCTGGACAACGTCGCGACCAAGCTTACCTACAATGAGCTGGTGCGGCAGGTGCTGCAAGGCGGCGGCAACATGCCGGCGTATGGAAAGAACCTGTCGCCTGCGCAGACCACGGCGCTGGTGCAGTTTCTGGAAACGCTGCACCCGCTCAATGAGCGTCCGGCGGCCGATCCTTCGCTGGCGGAAAACAACCCGGACAATCGCGGAAATGCACTGACCGGGGCGACTCCAGAGGAGAAGAGCAAAGGCCAGGAGACGTTCTAGCTAGGCGCAGGGGGCGGCTACTTGCAAGGGGGACGGGTGGCCGCCCCCGCGGGCCGTTCCCTCGGGCAAGGAGGGTATGTACCTCCTTCAGCGAAGTGGACTGTTTCGGGAGGCTGGGACCAATCCCCGCGTCATCACGCGCAGTTCATTCGCCATCAAAACGATGTCCATCCTGCCCCTGGCGCGCAGTCGCCGCCACGCTCTTTCACCCATCGTCATCCTGAGCCAAGCGAAAGAGCCGCCGTCCCCCTTCTCCTCGCTTCTGCGTGCAGCAAGCTAAGCGCACAGCCAGCCAGGGCCGTCACCCACCTCATCCAATGCCGACTGCCTCCACAGCCTCATTCGCGACCTGGACCATCCCCTTTTGGCCGACGCTCGGTTTGGTGCTCACGGCATGGGTCTATCTGCTGGGCTTTCGCGCCATCCGCCGCACCCGGCCTGCTCTCTTCCCCACTTGGCGCGCTTTCTGCTTCCTTGGCGGCCTCCTCGCGCTTTTTCTCGCCATCGCTTCTCCGCTCGATTCGCTGTCCAATCTGCTTTTGGCCGTGCATATGACGCAGCACCTGCTGCTCATGTCGGTTGCGCCGCCTCTGGTGGCGCTTGGCGCGCCGCAGGTGCCGCTGCTGCGAGGGCTGCCGAAGATGTGGGTTCGCGAAGGCTTGGGACCCTTTTTCACGCTTGCCCCGGTCCACGCGCTGCAACGGCTGCTCAAGTCGCGACTCGTCGCGTGGCTCCTGATGAACCTGGCGTTTCTTGCCTGGCACGTCCCTCGCGCGTATGACCTAGCGCTGGCGCACCCGCAACTGCACGAGGTCGAGCACGGCTGTTTCTTCTTCACCAGCCTGCTCTTTTGGTGGCCGATTGTTGAGCCGTGGCCAACGGTCTACAAGGGTTCGCGCTGGCTCCTGCTGCCCTACCTCATGTCAGCCGACATAGTGAACACCGCTCTTTCGGCGTTTCTCAGCTTTTCCGGGCGCGTCGTGTATCCCAGCTATGCGAACGCGCCGCGGCTCTTCGGCATCAGCGCGCTCAATGATCAGGTCGCTGCCGGGTCGCTCATGTGGGTGGCCGGGTCGAGCTTTTTCCTGTTCCCCATCATGTGGATCACCGTGCGACAACTTTCGCATCGCAAGGACCGCTCGACCCCAAGCCGCACGCAGGCTCACTCGCAGGCTGGGCCCGCCCTGCAAATGGCGACTCTCCTCCCGCCGCTCACCCGGAACCGGACAAACGATGCCCGGCTGCCTTTGCGACCCGCCCGGCCGGCCGCGGGCCCGCCATCGTCTTCCCGCGGTGAGCTGTTCTCCATGAGGCCGGTGGGTGCCTTCTTTCGCTCCCGCTACGGCCGCCAGACCCTCCAGGCAATCCTGCTGCTGGTGGCGGCCGCGGTCGTGGTAGACGGCTTCCTCGGGCATCCGATGAGCTCCATGAACCTGGCAGGCATTGTGCCCTGGACCTATGCGCGGGCCCTGTTTGTGCTTGGGCTGCTCACCGTGGGAAATCTCTTCTGTATGAGCTGCCCGTTCACCCTGCCGCGCGAGGTGGCCAAGAAGCTCGCTGCGGCACTTGGCTTTGCGCGCCTGCCCTGGCCGCGCGCATTGCGCAACAAGTGGCTTTCCGCGGCGCTGCTGGGGCTTTTCTTCTGGGCCTACGAGGCGTTTGCGCTGTGGGACTCGCCTGCACGCACGGCGTGGCTCCTGCTCGCCTATTTTGTAACAGTGATCGTTATCGATTCGATCTTTCGAGGCGCAAGCTTTTGTAAGTATGTCTGCCCGGTCGGGCAGTTCAACTTCGTCGCGTCGCTGCTTTCGCCGCTCGAGCTCCAGGCTCGCTCGCTTGCGACCTGCTCTTCCTGCGAGACGCGCAACTGCATCGCCGGCACCGAGGACGCCGCCGGCCAACTGACCCAGCGCGGCTGCGAGCTCGACCTTTTTATGCCTCTCAAGAGCGGCAACCTGGACTGCACGCTGTGTATGGACTGCGTCAAGGCCTGTCCGCATGACAACATCGGCCTTTTCGTGCAGCCACCCGCGCGGGAACTCGTGCAGCTCGCCCTCGTCGACCCGCAGCGATCGTCGATTGGACACCTGAGCCGCCGCCCCGATGTAGCAGCGCTTGCGCTGGTGGTACTTTCGGCCGGGTTCGCGAGCGCCGCGGTGATGGTCGTTCCGCTGGCGGATGCGCTCAGCCGCATGTCGCACCGGCTGCCTGCCTGGCTTGCTCCCACAGCCGGCCTGGCGCTGGCTGCGCTTGTCCCGGCCCTCGTATGTGCGCTGCTGGCCTTGGGCGCGCCGGCTGCACGCAATCTGCGGTCCGCCGCGGTTTTTTCGCCTCGCAATGCCGAGGATACCCGCAGCGCGCGCCTTTGCCGGGGAGCACTGGCGCTGCTGCCGCTCGGGCTGGGCATGTGGGCGGCTCACCTCAGCTTTCACCTCATAACGGGCTGGAACTCGCTCGTGCCCGCACTGCTCCAGGCCGCGCGCGACCTGCCTTTTGCCTCCAGTGCGCTGCCAGGCCCGGACTGGGCAGTGGAGCATAGCCTGCTTGCGCCCAATGCGTTGCTCCGGCTCCAACTCTTGCTGCTCGACGGGGGGCTGCTGTTTGCCTTGTACCTTGGCTGGAGGCTGGTGCGTCCGGCTCGCGCCGGCGGGCCGGGGGGAGCAAGATCGAGCGTCGAATCAAGCGTCCACTCGGGCCTCCCATCGAGCCTCCGATCGAGCCTCCCATCGGGCCACCAATCGGGCCTCCCATGGAGCGTGCGATCGAGCGTCCTTGCGCTTGCTCCCTGGGCGGCGATCAACGCCCTGCTGTATGCGGCGGGCGTTTGGGTGCTGCTCCAGCCCATGCAGATGCGTGGGATGATGGGGATGTGAGCTTAGCCCGACGCCTGGTGTCCCGCATAGTCCTCACGCTGTTCGTGCTTTCAGCCGCCCTCGGCGTCGGCTGCCCCGCGCGGGCCGACGGTGGCCACATCGCCTTCCACGCTACACAGGGCTCCTGCACCGTCACCCTGTTTACCGCGCCGGAGCCCCTGGTCACAGGGCGGGGCGAGCTTAGCCTCCTGGTGCAAGCGGCGGAGACAGATCAGCCCTTGCCGGATGCGACCGCAGAAGGAACGCTGCAGCAGGCCGGCTCGGCGGCCGTTGCCGTTCATTTTTCACGGTCTTCCGCAGCCAATCCGCTGCTGCTCCTGGCGGCTCCCGCGTTCCCTGCAGCCGGCCCCTACACGCTTGTGCTCTCTATTCGGCAAGGCGGCGCGGCTTGTGCGGCGCAGGCTATGACGGTGACGCTTGCGGTGGCCGAGGATCATGGACGGCGCACAACTCTTCTGGTCGGGCTCGGACTTCCGCTGGTTGCCGTTTTGCTGTTCCTGGTCAACCAGGGCGCCAAAGATCGCGCGCGGAGCCGCGCCTGAGCGGCGGTTGAATTTGGGAATGCGCGTCCCTCAGGTTCCAATCCGGGGCGCATACACCTTCGTTACGCGTTGTTGACAGAGCTTTGGGTGACCGCGGCCCATAATCTGAATCTAAGGAAGCGGCATGCTTTTACGATCTCGCACCATCCAGTTTGCGGCTGTCGTGTTGGCCGCGCTGCTTGCAGCTTCAACCCCGGCGTTTGCGCAGGCGGGCCAGTTCGACCTGCTTGGGCCCACGTTGGAGGTCAAGGTGAACCGCGCAGGCCGCACGCTGCCGATCGCCGAGGTGCCCACGCTGGCAGAAGGCGACCGCATCTGGCTGCATCCTGTGCTGTCCGACCACCAGGCGGTCCGCTACCTCATGGTGGCTGCCTTTCTACGCGGATCGACCAATCCTCCGCCGGAAGACTGGTTTATCAAGGCGGAAACCTGGGACAAAAAGGTGATGGATGAAGGGATCTACGTCACCGTGCCTCCTGGGGCGGAGCAGGCGGTAGTGTTTCTCGCGCCGGAAACGGGCGGAGACTTCACGACGATCAAGAACGCGGTGCGGGGGCGCCCGGGCTCGTTCGTGCGAGCCTCGCAGGACCTCAATGTTGCCAGCCTCGACCGCGCCAGGCTCGATACCTATCTGGACTCGCTGCGGAAGCTCGACGACCCGGCGAAGACCAAGGATACCTCGACGATGCTGGCGCGTTCGCTCGCACTCAAGGTAGACCAGCAGTGTTTTGACCGTGCCAGCGACCAGCAGGCGCCATGCCTGATGCAGAATCAGGACCAGCTCATCCTCGATAACGGGCGCAGTGCCAGCATGGCTGCAACGCTGACAAACGGACCCGCAAGCGACCTGGCCTTGCAGGCCGGGGCCGCGCCGACGATGAACTACGGCTACTACAACTCCTACATAGCCGCGGCCATGGATATTGCGCGTATCCTCGACAATTTCCACACGGCGCAGTATCAATACATCCCGGCGCTCTCGAGCGACGAGGACCTGACGATGAAGCTGCGTTTGAACACGCCGCCCTCGTTTCATAATCCAAAGTCAGTGCTGGTCGTCGCCCTCCCGCCGGTAGGTCCGCCGCAGACTCCGCCCCTGCATCCGGTCGATCCGAAGCAGGCGCTTTGCATGGAGCGCGAGCCGCTGGTGCTGCCGGTAGAGGGCGCGCCGGCCTTTTTCGCTACGCAGTTTCCGCACGGGCTTACGCTGCACCTGGTCGGCAAAGACGGCAAGAGTCTCGACCTGCCGGCAAAGCCGGACGCGGGGCGGGGCGGCTTTGCCGTACCCATGCAGACGCTGGCGGCGAGCGACCTGGGCAGCGAGGTGAGCGCGACCATTCACGGCTATTGGGGCTTTGAGCCCTACACCGGGCCGACGTTCAAGCTGGAAAGCACGGCCGATGCGCAGTGGGCAGTCGCGGAGGCGGACGCGAACGCGCTGGTAGTGGGCCGCGAGGACGAGCTGCACCTGACCTCTCCGTCCGCCGCCTGCGTCGACTCCATCACGTTTAAAGACGCGCAGGGGAAGGAGACAAAAGCCGACTGGAAGCTGACCAAGCCGGATGAAATTACCGCGAAGCTGCCTTTGAAAGACGCGCAGCCCGGCGAGTTGACCCTGCAGATCACGCAGGCCGGTGCCAAGGAGCCGAACCTGTTGACGGTTGCAAGCTTCAGCGAAGCAGGAAAGTTCGACGCGTTCTCCATGCACGTGGGCGACCGCACCGGAACGCTGAAAGGCACGCGGCTCGATGAGGTGGCGAAGCTCACGCTCAAGGATGCCGGCTTTGTGCCGGGCAGGCTGACCCGCGCCGGGACTACCGATGAGCTGACGCTGGATGAGCCCGGAGCCCCGGGCAAGGCGCCGAAGCCTACCCTTACCGCGGGGGAACACTTGACCGCGCATATTGTGCTGAAAGACGGGCGGAAGCTGGATGTGCCTGCGAGCATTGCGAGCGCCCGGCCGCAGGTGCTGGTGCTGAACAAGAGCGTCCAGGGGCCGCCCGCGCCTGCTCCGGGCACCCCGCATGTAGAACTAGCCGGCGCGGATGAGCTCCCGCTCGACGGCAAGCTGACCTTTGCCCTGAAGTCGCAGACGCCCCCTGCGTTTGCGCGCGGGGAGTCGGTGGAGGTGGCGACCGAAGACGGCATGGCCTCGGTCACCTTCAGCTTGTCGTCCGGCGAACTGGTGCTCCAGGACGCAAAGACCGCCATCGCCACCCTTGACCCATTGAAGGCTTTCGGGGCGTCCGCCTTCGGACCTCTCGAGGTAAGGCCCATCCTGGCGGACGGCAGCACGGGCGACTGGCAGAAGCTGGCGACCCTGGTTCGTTTACCGGCGGTTACAGCGCTGAACTGCCCCGCCGACCCGAATGCAGCCTGCTCGCTGGCCGGAACAGGCTTGTACCTGATCGACTCGATTGCAGCCGACGCGCAGTTTGCGCACCCGGCCATCGTGCCTGACGGTTTTGCGGGGACCACGCTCGAGGTGCCGCATAGCCTCGGTGGGCAGCTGTATGTGAAGCTGCGCGACAATCCAGCGGTGGTGAATACGCTCGATCTGGAGTCACTGCCCGCGTCGCCCGCAAAAGGGGCGAAGGGGCCGCGCACCATTGCGCAGAGGGGCAGCGGCACCTTGCCGCCTCAGCCCGGCGCACCGCTGCGCAGCCCAGCGGCCACAGCCACGCAGGCCCACTCCCAGGAAACGGCTCCCGCACCGGGCGCGGGGACTTCGTCGTCGACTGCGGCGGAGTCCACCCTGCCGCCGCCGCCGCGGTCGTGAGACGCAAAGCTTTTCTCCGCATTCGGCAGCGCTGCGACTAGCTGAAGACTGCCAGCCGCGCCCGCTTGCCCACGCGCACAGACAGCCTGGCTGGCAGTACGCCCACGCGCAGGTGCGGCGTTTGGACCGGCTCACCCCCGACCCGCGCAGCACCCTGCTTGATCTTGCGCGTAGCCTCGGTGGTGGACTCAGCCATGCCCAGGGCTACCAGCACCTTGGCCAGCGACACGCTTTGCGAAGCGGGCGTCCAACCGAGCTCGGCTGCGACAAGCGGGAACTCTTCAAGGTTGCCCGGCAGCTCATCCCGTTGGAACTGTTGCGCCCAGCCTTCGTCGGCCGTGCGCACGGATTCCGCGCTGTGGAAGCCGCCGACAATGGTCCGGGCGAGCTGCTTTTTCGCCTCCATCGGGTGCAGTCCGCCCGCTGCAACGCCGGCCTGCATCGCTTCGATCTCGCTCGCGCGCAGATCGGTGAGCAGGGTCCAGTAGCGCCACATCAACTCGTCAGAGAGCGACATGATCTTACCGTACATCTCGCTTGCAGGCTCGTGGATGCCGATGGCGTTGCCAAGCGACTTGGACATCTTCTGCACGCCGTCGAGGCCCTCGATGATCGGCGTCATCAGCACGATCTGCGAGGGCTGGCCATAGTGGCGCTGCAGCTCCCGGCCGGCCAGCAGGTTGAACTTCTGGTCCGTGCCGCCCAGCTCCACATCGGCTCGCAGCGCGACCGAGTCATAACCCTGCACCAAGGGGTAGAGGAACTCGTGCAGCGAGATCGGTTTTTCCTCCTCGAAGCGCTTGTGAAAGTCCGCCCGCTCGAGCATCTGCGACACGGTGAACTGGGCTGCGAGCCCGATGATCTGCTCAAAGCCGAGCCCGTCCAGCCATTCTGAGTTAAAGCGGACCTCGGTTTTCTCGCGATCGAGGATACGAAAGACCTGTTCGGTATAGCTCTTTGCGTTTTCGTCGATCTGCTCGCGGGTAAGCGGCTTGCGGGTGACGGAGCGTCCCGTAGGGTCCCCGATCAGCGTCGTGAAGTCGCCGACGAGAAAGATGACCTGGTGTCCAAGCGTTTGGAAGTGCTTGAGCTTGCGCATGAGCACCGTGTGGCCCAGGTGCAGGTCGGGCGCGGTGGGATCAAAGCCGGCTTTGACACGCAAAGGAACGCCGGTGCGGCGGGACTGTTCGAGGCGCTCGCGTAGTTCGGAAAGGCGGATGATCTCCGCGGCGCCTTTCTGGAGCAGGTCAAGTTGTTCGTCGACAGGAGCGAAAGCGACTGGAAGCGAAGTAGCCATAGGATTCGATCCTCAGTATAGAAGCGGCCGCACGCCGGGTGCCGCGGTGCGGTAGATTGAAGGCTCCGATAAGCGCGCGAATGCGGAAGGGCAGAATGGCACCAGGACCGAAACTCGCTGCTCCGCCGCCGAAGACCTGCGTCACCTGCGGCCGCACGATAGAGTGGCGCAAAAAATGGGAGCGCGACTGGGAGCAGGTGCGCTATTGCTCAGACGGCTGCCGCAAGGCCAAGCCCGGCGCGCAGGACCAGGCACTTGAGCAGGCGATCCTCGCGTTGCTGGCAGCGCGCGGCGCAGGCAAAACCATCTGCCCGTCGGAGGCGGCGCGCCGGGTGGGGGGCGAGGACCAGGCCGCCTGGGAGCCGCTGATGGAGCCGGCCCGTGCGGCCGCGCGCCGGCTCGTCGCCGCTGGCCGCATCCTGATCACCCAGGGCGGGCAGGTGGTCGATCCTTCCCGCGCCAAGGGGCCCATCCGGCTCAGGCTTCGTTAGGGTGGGCTGTTTTAGCGGACATACGCCGACGGAGCCATGGACGCCGAGCAGGTACGCAGCATAGTTCGCAAGCTCCCCCATGTGGAAGAGACCATGCAGTGGGGCGCGAACCTCGTCTTCTGGGTGGGCGATAAGGCGATCGGCGGCAAGATGTTTGCGCTCGCTGACCTCGACGGCGATGGAAAGGCGGTTCTCAGCTTCAGCGCCGGGCCGGAACGGTACGCCGAACTGCTGGAGCACGAAGGTGTGATTCCGGCGCCGTACATGGCGCGCATCCACTGGGTGGCGCTGGAGCGCTGGGATGCTCTTTCGGCGGCGGAGTTGGCCGGACTGCTGGCGGCGGCCCACGCGCTTACCCTGGCCAAGCTGCCCCGGCAGACCCTTGCGGCGCTCGCGCTGCCCCCGGCCGACCGCAGGAAGCTCATCGCCGAGCGGCGCAGGCTGCGCAAGGAAAAAGCAGCCACTCAGGGCAGCGCCAAGGTTAAAGCGCGGCCACGTTGGCGCTTGCACCTCCGTTGGCGCTGCTTTAGCGTCAAACACACGTATGGATGGAGTTTCCTTATCGTTGGAGGGCAGGGTCGCGCTTGTTACCGGCGGCTCGCGCGGGATCGGGGCCGAGACAGTCCGGCTGTTTTGCCAGGCGGGTGCGCGCGTGGTCTTCAACTATCGCGCGGCAGCAGGTGCGGCCGCGGCGCTCGCTGCCGAGTGCGGTGGAGAAGCGCAATGCGTGCCGATCGGGCAGGAGTTAGCAACCGCCGAGCAGGGGAGGGAGTTGGTAGCGAAGGCCGTAGCCGTCTTTGGCCGGCTGGATTGCCTGGTGGTCAACCACGGCGTGTGGCTGCCGCAGGACGCGCCCATCGACACCATGGCCGGCGAGCAGTGGAGCTCAACTGTGGGCGTCAACCTCGACAGCGTCTTCGGGCTCGTGCAGGCAGCCGTGGCGCAGATCAAGCGTCAGGAGGC
>CAXTPL010000069.1:0-257 GCA_964246065.1 uncultured Acidobacteriaceae bacterium | reverse complement strand
CTGTGCCGGGTGCGGCGCGCGGGCATATTGTGCTGGTCAGCTCGACGGCAGGGCAGCGAGGCGAAGCGTTTCATGCAGACTATGCAGCGACCAAGGGGGCGCTCATCTCGCTGACCAAGAGCCTTTCAAGCGAGCTTGCCGGCGAGGGCATCTACGCCAACTGCGTGGCGCCGGGCTGGGTGGCGACCGATATGTCGGCCCCGGCGCTGGCCACGCCCGCGGGGCGCGAGAAGATCTTCAGCACCATTCCGCTGGGG
>CAXTPL010000068.1:0-17161 GCA_964246065.1 uncultured Acidobacteriaceae bacterium | reverse complement strand
CCGCAGTGCGCCTGCGTTCCCCTTCCGTATCTGCAGGCGAAAGGTCATCCCGTTGCCCAGCGGCTCAAGCTTTCCGTCCTTTCCTGCGCCTACCCCCTACAAGACCACCGGCGGCCAGGCGGAGACACCGATCGCCGACGAGGTGGAGGCGCCTTCGGGCCGGCTGGCCTGGCTTGCGCTCGTGCTCACTCCCGGCCTTGGACCAAGACGCATCCTCCAGGCAGTAGACCGGGTCGGCTCAGCCGAAGCCGTGGTCCGGCTCCCGCTCACCGCGCTCGAGGCGCAACGCTTCCCCACCCCGGCTGTGCAGTTTATCGCGGATGGCCAAGCCTGGAAGGCGGCCCAGCAGGAGGCGACACGCCTGGCGGAGATGGGCGCCGGCTTTCTGACCTATGAGGAGCCGGCGTACCCGGAGCGCTTGCAGGAGATCTTCGATCCACCCCCCGTTTTGTGGACTCGGGGCGATGTAAGCCTGCTCTCGCGGCCCGGCATTGCAGTTGTCGGCACGCGCCAGCCGAGCCCCTACGGCTGCGGCATGGCCGAACTGCTTTCCCGCGACCTCGCCAAGCGCGGCCTGATCATCTTTTCCGGCATGGCGCGCGGCATCGACGCGTATGCTCATCGCGGCGCGCTGCAGGCCAACCAGCCGACCGTGGCCGTCTGGGGTACGGGCATCGACGTCATCTACCCGAAAGAGAACAAGCAGCTAGCCGAGCAGATCCTGGCCGGCGGCGGCGTCATCATCACCGAGCAGCCCCTCGGCACCTACCCGGCGCCCCCTAATTTCCCGAAACGGAACCGTATCCTGAGCGCGATGAGCGTCGGGGTGCTGGTCATCGAGGCGGCGGAAAACTCCGGCTCCGGGGTAACCGCCCGGTGCGCTATCGAACAGAATCGCGAGGTCTTCGCGGTCCCCGGCAATGTGACCAACAAGAACTCCTGGGGACCCAACAACCTCATCAAACAGGGCGCCAAACTGGTCGCGACCTGGGAAGATGTGTGGGACGATCTGCCCACCGATGCCCGGGTTGAAGTGGATGCCCGGTTTGAGACCATTGCATCCGAACCTGCCGGAACAGCATCGTTATTTGAGGAAACCGCGCTGCCGCCTACCGAAACACGGGTGATGAGCGTCTTACGCCATGACGAGTCTCTACAACTGGACGAGATCATGGAAGAGCTGGAAGGCGAGTACAGCTCGTCGGAAGTTTTTACGGCACTCTTCGAACTGGAGCTCGGAGGCAGGATCAAGCAGCTGCCCGGCAAGCACTTCGTAAAATCGTTTTAGCGGCCGGCAGACCTGTCCGTTTCCGTTGTGCGTCGTTCGCCCGTTCCAGCCAATCTCCTGTTGACGGGGGCGGAAACGAGCAGAGGCAAAGAGTCCCAAGGGTGCAGACGGCCATCCGATAGGGAGGTACGGCGCACGCCCGAAAACCGTAGAACAGCGGCCGGTCGGCAACAGCAGTACCCTGGCGCGGCTGGCCTAATCGGGCAACCCGTGGTAGCTTCCAGTCTCAAGGCAAGGCCGCCGACCTGGCGGCAGATGGATAAGAAAACATGAGCAAATCTCTCGTGATCGTCGAGTCGCCTGCCAAGGCCAAGACGATCAACAAATATCTCGGGCCGGACTACATCGTCGAGGCTTCCCTCGGCCACATCAAGGATCTTCCCAAGTCCAAGATCGGGGTAGAACTGAACGACGGCACCTTTACGCCGGATCTGATCGTGATCCCAGGCAAGGAAAAGATCGTCGAGCACCTGAAGAAGCTCGCAAAAAAGGCGGACCACATCTACCTGGCGCCCGACCCGGATCGCGAAGGCGAAGCCATTGCCGCGCACCTTGAAGAAGAGCTGCGCGGGGTCGGCAACAACGACATCCTCCGGGTCACCTTTAACGAGATCACGCCCAAAGCTGTCAAGGCTGCCTTTGAGAACGCCCGCGCCGTCAACCTCAACCTGGTCGACGCGCAGCAAACTCGCCGGGTGCTCGACCGCATCGTGGGGTACCAGATCTCGCCGCTGCTCTGGGACAAGGTCCGGCGCGGGCTCTCCGCCGGCCGCGTGCAAACCGTAGCCGTGCGCCTCATCGTTGAGCGCGAGCAGGAGATCAAGGCCTTTCAGCCAGTCGAATACTGGACCATCGACGCCGTTCTGGAAGCACCCGGAGCACGCCCCGCAGGAACAGACGCGACCCTGTTTACCGCTCGCCTGGTGGGGGTCGATGGCGAGCGCATCAGCGTGAAAACCGTTTCGCAGCCTGCGGTACCCGATGGCGCAACGGCGCGCTCCATTGTGGAGGCAGCCAATCGCGCCGCCTGGTCGGTCCGCTCGGTAGAAAAGAAGGAACGCAAGCGCAACGCGCCCGCTCCCTTTACCACCAGCAAGCTGCAGCAGGACGCAGCAGGACGCCTCGGCTTCGGCGTCAAGCAGACCATGGGCCTGGCGCAGCGCTTGTACGAGGGCGTGGAGGTCGGCAAGGAAGGCACCATCGGCCTGATTACCTACATGCGTACGGACTCCACCCGCGTCTCGCCCGACGCAGTCACCGAGGTACGCGCCTGGATCGGCACGGAGCTCGGCGAGCAGTACCTGCCCAAGGACGCAAACGTCTTCAAGTCGAAAAAAGACGCTCAGGATGCCCATGAGGCTATCCGCCCGACGCACCCGGAGATGCACCCGGATATGCTGCGCAGCGCCCTTTCCGACGCAGAGCTCAAGCTGTATCGCCTGATCTGGCAGCGCTTTGTCGCGTCGCAGATGATGCCGGCGCTTTTTGACACCACCACGGTCGAAATCGACGCCAAAGCCGACCGTACCTACAACTTCCGGCTTTCCGGCTCGGTGCTGAGGTTCGACGGCTTCCTCAGGGTGTACCAGGAGGCCGAGGAAGACGGGGACGAGGAGCAAAAGCTGCCCGCGCTGGCGGCAAAGCAGACGCTGGCTCTCGCCGGGGCGCCGGCGCTTGAAGCGGCAGCGATCCGCCAGAGCGAAGCCCGCAAGGCAGAAGCGCGGCGCCAGTACGAGACCAAAAAGGCGCGCGTGGAAGCCAGGCTCGAAGCGCGCGGCGAAGAAGACGTGGACGACGACGTGCTGCGGGCCATGCTGCCCGAGTTCGTCGAAGAAGAAGCCGAGTTGAAGGTTCGCGCCGCCGTGGACGCGATTCAGAAGTTCACCGAGCCGCCCGCGCGCTACTCAGAAGCCTCGCTTGTTCGCGTGCTTGAAGAGCGCGGCATCGGGCGCCCTTCTACCTACGCCGCCATTATCAACACCATCCAGGAGCGCGAATATGTGCAGAAGGTGGGCGGCAAGCGAAACGGCGGCTTCATTCCGACCGAGATCGGCACGGTGGTTGCCGACCTGCTCGTGAAAAACTTCCCCTACATCTTCGACACCCAGTACACAGCCAGGCTTGAAACCGAGCTGGACGACATCGAGGATGGCAAGGAGCAGTGGACTACACTGCTGGGCGGCTTTTATGACCACCTGAAGCAGGAGCTGGAGCAAGCCTCCGAGCACATGGAAGACCTGAAGCGGATGGAAAAGCCGACCGACGAGCTGTGCGAGCAGTGCGGCTCGCCGCTAGTGCTCAAGTGGGGCAAGTTCGGGACTTTTTTTGCCTGCAGCGCCTTCGACAAGAAGAAAAAGGGTAGCTGCTCCTTTACCAAGGAGAACTACGAGACCAAGCCGAACCTGGCCAAGCCCGGCGAGGAGACCGAGGCCGAGGAGGAGTTCTGCGAAGCCTGCGGACGGCTCATGGTCCTTCGCAACGGTCGCTTTGGGCCATTCATGGCCTGCACGGGGTACAACGACGACCCGCCCTGCAAGACCGTGCGCCGGTTAACGGCCAAGCAGCAGCAGAAGCCGCCTGTACCGCTGGAGGAAAACTGCCCCAAGTGCGATGCACAGCTGGTGCTTCGCAGCGGCCAGTATGGCGAGTTCATCTCCTGCTCGGCCTACCCCAAGTGCAAGTACATCAAGCAGGACACGATCGGCATGGCCTGCCCCAAGTGCGCCGACGGCGAAGTCGTACAGAAGAAGTCGCGCTTCGGCTCGATCTTTTACTCCTGCACCAACTATCCCAAGTGCGACTTTACGGCGAACCAAAAGCCCGTGCCCGGTCCGTGCCCGGCGTGCGGGTCGGCCTACCTGCTTGAAAAGACGCTGAAGTCCGGGGTTTACCTGGTCTGCCCGAACAACAAGAAGCCCACAACGGCGGCCGCCGCAGCCGAGCCGGCAAAAAACAGCAAAAAGAAGATCGTCGCGGCAGAAGAATCCGATGGCGTCATCGTGTGCACCTTTACCGAGCGCATTGGCGATGCGCCGGAGAAGACCGCGCCACCCCCGCCGGTGCCGATCGAGCAGGAGCAGCCGGTAGCCTGATCAAAGCCGGTCGCGCAGGCCGAGCGGAAAGCCGATGACCTGATCTGGTAAGGTACCGGAGGGGAAGTCCGGGTCAGCATCGGCGACCCGCAGAAAAGGAAGGCATACAAGGTATGGCGAAAGCAGTCTGGAATGGCAAGGTAATCGCTGAAAGCGAGCAGATCGAAACCGTTGAAGGCAACATCTACTTTCCGGAGAGTGCGTTGAAGCGTGAGTTCTTCCGCCCCAGCTCCACCACCTCCACCTGCCCGTGGAAGGGTCTGGCCCGCTACTACTCTCTCCTGATCGACGGCCAGGAGAACCAGGACGCGGCCTGGTACTACCCCGATCCGAAGCCTGCCGCGCACAACATCAAGAACCACGTGGCGTTCTGGCGCGGCGTCGAGGTCGAGAAGTAGCCACAATCCAGCTCACAGGCAGCTGCCCGTCAGGCGCTGGCTCCCTTGCACTCCCACACCCGCGAGCCAGCACGGCTCGCGGTTTACTTTGCAGCAGCAACTCTTCCTCGGCCTGCGCAGCGCCCTAGTACGCCTGCAACTGCTCCACCGGCAAACGTACCTGGAAGCAGGTCTCGCCGGGTCGGGACTGCACGCTGACGTACCCGCGGTGCTTGCGCACGATTCTTTGCACCGTGTCCAGGCCAAGGCCCAGCCCTCTGCCAGGCGCCTTGGTCGTGAAAAACGGTTCAAAGATACGGTCGACATTCTCCCCTGCAATGCCTTGTCCGTTATCCCATACCTCGATCAGCATCAGGTCGCCTGAAAGCTGTGCGCTCACCGTGATGCAGCCTTGCTCCACACCGCCGGCCGCAATGGCGTCCAGCGCATTCTCAAGCAGCGCCATCCATACCTGGTTCAACTCGCTCCCGTAGGCGGAGATGCGCGGCAACTCCGGCGCATACTTCCGCACCACCTCCACATGCTCCAGCCGCGACTGCAGCATGGTCAGCGTATTGTCCAGGCCTTGCGGGATGTCGATCTCCTGGATCGGCGCCTGGTCCATGTAGGAATAGTCCTTGATCGCGCGGATCAGGTCGAAGATCCGTGCGGTCGAGTCCAGCATCGCCTCCGTCATCCGCTCGGCCCGCACCGACGAGGCGAACTGCGCCAGCACGATGCCCAGCGTCGAAGGAGGAAGCAGCGCGACCATCTCATCTAAATCCGCTACCGTGACCCCCAGTTCGGTCAGGTTGGGCGCAATCGTCCACGGCTCGCCCACGCCTTTCTGCTCCAGCCAAGCCAGGATCGCGTCTTCGCGAGCGGAAAACAAGACCGGGTCCAGCTCTGCATCGCGCGCCGCGGCTGCTTCCCGCACCCGTGCCTGCCAGGCGCGTACCGGCTCAAAGCTCGCTCGATCCAGGCACAGCGTACCCATCTCATATTTGCGCTGCCCATACACACGCAGCTCCTCGAGCAGGCCGGAGGCAGCCCGCTGCGCGGCCGATGCAGGATTGTTGAGCTCATGCGCCAGGTTCGCGGCCAGCTTGCCCAGCGCCGCCAGTTTTTCGGTCTGCTGCTCCATGCGCGTAACCTCACGCACCCGGTCCAGCAGCAGCCCTACACACCGTTGGCCCATAGAGGGGATCGCCTGCAGCATCTCGTCGAACAAGGAGCGGTCGAACTCGATGCCCCATACATCGCCCACCGCGTAGCCCAGGCCGCCATAGGTCTTCATGCGGGAAAAGGGCATAAGCCCGCTGATCTGGCCGGAGCGGCCGACAAAAAACGCTGCCGGGCCCCCGCGCACGCGCCGCACATGCACCTCACCGCGCAGCAGGATGCTCATGCTACGCGCCGGCTCGCCTTCTTCAAAGATGGTGGCCCCGCTCAACACGCTCCGCTCCGTGCCATGAGTGGCCAACCACAAGTACTCAGGCTCCTCCAGTCCGTGGAGAGAGCTGATCTTCTTCAGCGCCTCCACGATCACAGGAATGCGCTCTTCCGATGCAGTCTGCTGGGCAGCGTCTGCGGCATCAACGAGAGGAGAAAGGCTCATGCTTGAAATGGTATCGCGATTCTCCGCACCGCATGTTTGCTGCGCATGGCTGCAGCTCAGTGCGCGATACGCTGCGGCATGGCTCGTGCCTGCGCGGCACTTTGCTCGCCTGTTTCGATGGCGTCGATCAGTGCCTTGCCGGCCACCTCTGCCGGACCGCCGGAGCCCGGCCGGCTTGTGTGCAGCATAGCGAGCGGCTCACCGGCCCGGATTGCGTCTCCGTTGTGCTTGAACAGCACCATGCCCGCCGCCAGGTCGATTGCGTCCCCAGCCCGGGCTCGTCCCGCACCGAGCAGCATCGCCGCTCGCCCAATCGCCTGGGTGTCCATGCGGGTGATCCAGCTGGTCTTTGTACTTAGAACGGGCGTCTGGTGCAGGGCTTGCGGCAACAGCCCGGGGTTGTCGATCCCAGCCCTGTCGCCTCCCTGCGCCTCCACCATCCGTGCAAAGGTTTGGAGGCCGCGGCCGGTGGAGAGCGCGTCTTCAACCGCGGCGCGTGCTTGCTCGGGGGTTGAAGCGCGGCCGCCGGTCTGGTGCTCCCCGGCCAGCAGCATCTCGGCGGCAAGCACCAGTGAAAGCTCCCGCAAAGGACCCCGCATGGCCAGGGTGGTCAGGTCGCCTTTTTGCTCGCCGCCGCGCAGCACCTCCACGGCCTCCCTGACCTCAAGCGCATTCCCGATGGCCGAGCCGAGCGGCTGGTCCATATCGGTGATGAGCGCAACTGTTCGTCGCCCCACGCCTTCGCCAATGGCCACCATGGTCTTCGCCAGTGCCTGTGCCTCGGCCGTCGAGGAAAGAAAGGCGCCGCTCCCTGTTTTGACATCGAGTACGATCGCGTCGGCGCCGGCGGCGATCTTTTTGCTCATGATGCTGGACGCAATCAGCGGGAGGGAATCCACCGTCGCCGTTACATCCCTCAGGGCGTAGAGCAGCCTGTCCGCGGGGACAAGATCTTCCGACTGCCCGGTGATCGCAATGCCGACCTCGCTGACGATCCGCACGAACTCCCCCGGCGTAAGCGCGGCGTTGAAGCCGGGGATCGACTGGAGCTTGTCGATGGTGCCGCCCGTGTGGCCGAGCCCGCGACCGGAAACCTTGGCAACCTGGATGCCACAGGCTGCCGCCAGCGGAGCGCAGATCAGCGTGGTCGTGTCCCCCACGCCGCCTGTGGAGTGCTTGTCGACCTTGACGCCGCGTATGCCCCGCAGGTCGACGGTCGCGCCCGAGTACGCCATGGCCATGGTGAGGGCCACCGTCTCGTCTGCCGCCATGCCGCGCAGGCAGATCGCCATCAACAATGCGGCCGCCTGGTAGTCCGGTATGGTTCCGGCTGTAAACTCGGCGATCCACCAGCGGATCTGTTCAGGGCTCAAGGCGTCGCCGCGTTTCTTCTGCGCGATCAGCTCAGTCATCTGCATGCAAAAGCCCCTTTTACCTTGCCCCGATCTCCGCTTGGCCGAAGAAGAAAAAGAAAGAGCGGCGTTCGTCGCCATTCTTCCGGCAAGGTGCTGGTCTTACGAGGCAGGCGGCCGGCTCGCCGTCTGCGGTCGAGGGCCGGAGGACGCCGAGGCCGGCTTTCTGCGGCCATCGGTCGGCGCAAAGTCCGGCAGGCGCTGCTCGATTTGCCCAAACTCAGCCGGGCTCACCGGATTGACCGTCACCACGTAGCGGTAGTCGGGCAGGTCCGAGGCTCCCTTAATAAAGGTGAACCTGCGCTTGGCGGCTGCGTCCGGATCGCGACTCAAGTAAAGCGTTTGGGAAGAGGCCGGCGCGGCCGCGTTGACTTCCCCCTGCATCTGCTGACCCCACAGGCCCATGCCGCCCAGGTAAGACGAAACGCGGTAAAGGTCGATGCGCGGACACGCACTCGGCGGAAACGCCTGGAGGTGCACGGGGACGGGACTCGCAATCGGGCTCAGCACTTCTAACCGGGGCAAACGGCTTTCATCGAGCGTGAGCGCCATTAGCGAGTCGTAGGTGACGACGACCGAGCAGTCCGCTCCGCCTTTTGCCGCGATCCAGCGGGTCAGTTCTTCAGGCCGATTGTTCATGTTGGACTTGGTGAGCCCTTCGCGGAGAAGCAGGTGCCCGATACCGACCCCGGCCCACAAGGCAAGCAGGACCAGCGCAGCCACCCGCAGGCGCGGGCGCAGAGTTCCGAGCGCCAGGGCAAAGGGCACGGCCAGCGTTGGGATCAGCAGCAGACCGTTGCGCGGCTTGACGCCGAAACCGGCTGCCGCCACAAGCACGAAGAAAAGCAGGGAGAAGAGAACAAGGCTCGCCAGCCCACGGTGGGGCGTCAGCAGGGCCGCCGAAGCCCCGTGCTCGCGAACCTGCCGCCAGCCGCGCAGCACGGCGACGGAGGCCAACCCGGCGAACACCAGCAGCGCGATGATGGCCAGCGGATGCCACGGCAGATAGGCTTCCGAGCAAAGCGTTGCCTCCACCAGCCGTGCCAGGGAGAGCACCGGATTGGAGCGCTGGCCCTGGCCCCCGGGAATATGGACGGTGAGGAAGGGATGGATCTGCCGGTAGACAAGCGGGCAGAATACCGCCAGCACGAGCAGGTACTGCTTCCACGCGCGGAGCCCGTAGCGAAAGAGCAGCGTAAGCGCCAGCGCCGCGCCGAAGACCAGGGTGATGTAGTTGAGGAAAAAGAGCGCCGCCAGCAGCAGCCCCAGCAAGGCAGAACGCGCGTAGCCAAGGGGCAGCAGGCCGTCCCGGCTTTCGTCGGGCTGGGCTGCGCGCGCGCCGGGCTGCAGCGCCACCACCAGCGTAAGCAGCGCCACCCCCGTCCACCAGCCATACCAGCGGATGGTGTTGCCCCACATCAGCAACTGGGGATGCAGGGCTGCCAGCAGCAAAAAGCAGACTTGGGCGCCGCGATTGGGAAACAAGGGCGCCAGTGAAAACAGGTACACCGCCAGGCCGGCGTCGAGCAGCAGCAGGGTAAACAGGGTCATCCAGCGCGGCGATGGAATCGCGCGATACGCCAGGTTGGTCAGCAGATACATGCCCGGCGGGTGCACATCGGTCGAGTTGGCGGTATGCACCACCTGCGGCACCGACATGCCGACATAGCTCAGGTTGGAGTATTCGTCGTCATAGGTGTTGCGCACCGCCAGGAAAGCGAGCGACAGCAGAAACGAGAGCGCGAGAAAGAGCGCAGCAAGGGTGTTGCCCGGAAGCCTGGCAGGCGCAGGAAAGCGTGTCGAGGCGTTCGGCATACCGGGATACTACCATCGGGCGCGCCGCTTGTTCGCTCGCAGCGTGCACCTTGGTCACTCGCCGCAGACCCAACCGGCAAAGCGCCGGCAGGCCAACTACCAGGCGATCGATGGCGGCAGAAACTCCGCGAACAGCTCGTCATAGTACGGCTTGAGCTCTGCGAGGTTTGGCTTGGTATGGCCCTTGGAGTAGAGGTCGTACTGGTTGAACGTCAGGATCCAGGGCAGCATCGCGCGGTCCTTCTCGTTGCACAACCGGTCGTAGGCTCCATGCCGGTGCCAGGGATAAAAGGAGTGGAACCGCAGCATGTACAGCGACTCGTCGCACAGGTACGGCTCCATCACCTTGGCGATGTATCCGTCGTGCCCAAAGGACATGTGCACGTTTTCCAGCCCGCATCCGGGCTCATAGATGCCGCACTCGGTCTGGAACTCAGGCACCAGCCGATCCGCGTTGCCGGCAAAGAACTCAGGAAAGACGATATGCCTGGACCACGCACAGCCGACCGGGAACGTATCCCCGACCACGCCCCACTGCGGCTCGCCGTACAGGCACAGGCATTTGCCGAGATCGTGGATAAAGCCGGTCAGTACCATCCAGCGCGGATGACCGTCCCTGCGGATAGCCTCGGAGGTTTGCAGGAGGTGCTCAATCTGCGTCAGGTCGGTGTCCGGATCGCTGTCGTCGACCAGCGTATTGAGGAACTCGGCCGCTTCCCAGATGGTTTTCTGCCCCTTGCGCAAGGAAAAGTACTCCTGCTCCTTGGCCAGTACGTAGCCGAGCGTCATGTTCTCGTGGTTCTGCCGGTAGAACTCCGCGACAGCGGGCGCCGCGGCGGCGTCGTACTGGCGAAACTCCGCTTCGGACTTGCCTTCGCGATACCGGCCTTCAAGAAACTCGTCCCACTCATCGAGCTCGCGCAAGGGCTCACTCAGCGGACGGCTTTGGCCTGCGGCAGAAACACTCATCGGACAATCTCCTCGATCGTGGGTGGGGAGATTGGCCTCCCGCCACCGGCGCGGGAATTGTTGGGCACAGGCTCCCGCGCTTAGTTACCGGTAACGTAGCACTCCAGGTGCGTCCGTGGCAAGTGCATTTCCCTTAAAGTTGAGGTCGCCTGCGGCACGGCATGAATCGCAACCCGACCTGGTCTTCATCCAATCTCCCAACAGGGGAGACACGAAAACGCATGAGCGAAAACAACAAGCTGGGCGGTGCATTCACCTTTCCGGGCACCACCATCACGGTCAAGCGCATGGGCTTTGGGGCGATGCAGCTCGCCGGGCCGCATGTCTATGGCCCGCCCAAGGACTGGAATGCCGCCGTAGCCGTGGCGCGTGAGGCTGTCGAGTCCGGTGTCGATCACATCGATACCAGCGACTTCTACGGGCCGCATGTGACCAACCGCATCCTCAAGGAGGCCTTGTACCCGTACCCTGCCGATCTCACCCTTGTCACCAAGGTCGGAGCACGGCGGGGCGAGGATGCCTCCTGGATCCAGGATCTTTCCCCCGAGTTTCTCAAGGCATCGGTGCACGACAACCTCCGCAACCTTGGTCTCGACACGCTGCCGATCGTCAACCTGCGGTCCACCGGCTTTGCTGCGCCGACCGATGTTTCGCTCACGGAAGCGGTAACGGCCCTGGCCGAGCTGCAGCAGCAGGGTTTGATTCAGCACGTCGGCCTCAGCAACGTGTCGCCGACGCAGTATGAGGAGGCTCGGTCGATCACAAAGATCGTGTGTGTGCAGAACTATTACAACCTGGCGCATCGAGACGATGACGCCTTTATCGATCTCCTCTACACACAAGGGGTGGCCTATGTGCCGTTCTTTCCCCTGGGCGGCTTTACGCCTTTGCAGTCTTCTACGCTCGACTACGCGGCTGCGGCGCTCCACACGACGCCGATGGTGGTTGCGCTCGCATGGCTGCTCGGGCGCTCGCCCAACCTGCTGCTGATTCCGGGCACCTCCTCGGTGGCACACCTGCGGGAGAATATGTCGGCTGCATCGCTGGAGCTGCCTGCGGCCATCGTCCACAAGCTCGACGCCCTCGGAGCGACTTCCGGGCAGCCGATCAGCTCGGGTGCGCCGGTAGTGACGGGCAAGGCTTGACATGGCCGAGGGCTCACCCTAGGCTGGGGCACGTCTATCCCGTTGGCGGGCTTGAACTGTAGACCCGGGCGGCTGCGGACTCGGGCGGCTGCGGCCGCACACTCCGGCGCGAAAAAGGAAGGCTCCTGCTTGGAAACGAAAACGCCGGCGCCGGGCGGGATGCTTCGAGCCATCTTGACCGATGTGCAGTTCTGGGTGCCCGCGGCGGTGCTTGCGGCAGGCCTGGCACTGCTTGTGTATCTGCACTAGGCGCGCAGGCCCTGGCCGGCTGAAAAGGAGCAGGGAGCCACGTGGAAATCGGCAGCACAGCGACGCCTGGCAGGCGCGCAACCGCGGGCTCGCTGCACCGGCTGGGGGTCGTGTGCGGGCTGGCAGCCGGGGTCTGGCTGGGAGCCGCAGAAGCTCCTACCAAGCTGGTCAATGCGGGCTTTTCGCCCTTTGCCGTGTCGCTCTGCATGGTCGCCGGGGTGTTTACCGCGCGCTGGACCTTTCCTACCCTGCTCAAGGGCACGAGCTACGTCTTTGCCGACATCCTCGCACGCAAACACCTGATCGTCTGGGCGATCCTTGCCGGCGCTCTGTGGGCGGTGGCCAACACGCTCACCGTCTTCGCCATCCGCGACGTAGGCCTGGCCACGGCCTTTCCCCTGTGGAATACCAACTCGCTGATCGGCCTGCTCTGGGGCAGGCTGTTGTTTCGCGAGCTTGAAGGAGCGGGCACCAGGAACACGCTCAAGGTGGTGGCAGGCGCGGCTTGCATCGTTGCCGCGGCGATCATGCTCGGCTTCAGCACCATGCACGGCACCCATGGCGCCTCGCCCCATGCCGTGCGGGGGCTGCTCGCCGCAGGCGGTGCCAGCCTGATGTGGGGCACCATGTATGTTCCATATCGCAAGGCCTACCTGAGCGGGATGAATCCGCTGTCGTTTGTCACTGCATTTACCGTCGGCGAGCTCGGCACCATGGGCGTGCTGACCTGGACGCTGGACGGCGGGGCGCACTCATCCGTCTTTCAGTTGGCGCAAAGCCGCCAGCTCTTGTTCTGGCTCTTCCTGGGCGGCTTTGTCTGGGTAGTCGGCGACTTGTTTCAACAGTTCGCTACCAAGTACCTCGGCATTGGGCGCGGGATCCCACTTTCAAATACGAACCAGCTGTGGGGACTGGCCTGGGGCGCGCTGGTGTTTGGCGAACTGCGCTCGGCCGATCGCGCGCACCTGACGCTGGTGGTTGCCGGATCGGTGCTGATGATCGCCGGCGCGCTTGCCATCAGCACGGCAGTTGCGTCCGCGCGTGAGCACACCTCGCAAAACGCGGCGCTCGAGCGGGAATGCCTGCGGTACGGCCTGAGCTACCGCGAGGCCCTGCTGGCACAGAGCGGAGATGAGTTTGGCGCGGGTGGGCGCCGCCGCTGGTGGGACGTGGCGATCGTGCTTGCGGCGACCGGGTTGTTTCTCTGGCTGGGCTTTCATGCGGTCATACCGCCGCTCCGCATGGATCTGCGCTGGATGGCGGCTCTCGGTGCTATTCTGCTGGCCTCCCTCTTTGGCGGAGGCTGGGCGCTGTGGAAGCATACCGACTTCAGCTGAGCCGCTCCGCGTTTGTTCCTGTCCTATCGCTACCCGGCACCCGCTCGCATCGAGCCCGGCGAAGTTTTGCCTGGAAGCAGAGCAGCCACTTGCCACGGAGGAAAAGCATTGGCTGTTCGCCTCAAGGACATCGCGCAGGATCTCGGCGTTTCCACGGTGACCGTGTCCAAGGTGCTGCGCGGCAACTCCGACATCAGCCAGCAAACCCGTGCGCGCATCCTGGCACGGATGCGCGAGCTGAACTACCAGCCGAATATGCTTGCGCGCGGGCTGGCAAGCGGGCGTTCCTTTGCCGTAGGCCTGGTAGTGCCGGACCTGGTGCATCCGTTCTTCGGCGAGTTTGCGCGGTCGCTGGGCGCGACGCTGCGGCAGGGCGGCCTCGCGCTTGTGCTGGCTTCATCTGACGAAGACCCTGCGATCGAGCGGCAGGAGATTGCCACCCTGCTGCAGCGCGGAGTCGATGTGCTGCTGGTAGCAAGCTGCCAAAGGGCAGGCTCGCCGCAGCTGTTCCTCGGCGATGGCGTAAAGCCGGTGCTGCTGATCGATCGCAACCTGGCGCACACAGCGGCAAGCTTTGTGGGCGGCGACGATGTGGAGGTGGGCCGCATCGCGACCCTGCACCTGGCGGAGCTGGGGAGGCGGCGCATCGCGCATATCGGCGGCCAGGGCTCCAGCCCGGCAGAGGACAGGCTGCAAGGCTATCGGCGCGCGATGATCGCGAAGGACCTGCGCGAGCGGCCCGGCTACGTGGTAACCCGCGCACGCTTTGAAGAACAAGGCGATGCCGCAGGCTACGGGGCGATGCAGGAGCTTTTGCTCTGCTCGCCGCTGCCGGATGCGGTGTTTTGCTACAACGACATGATGGCGATCGGCGCAATGCAGGCCACGATGGATGCCGGGCTGCGGATCCCGGAGGACATTGCCTTTGTCGGCTGCGGCAACCTGCGGTACGCCCCCTACCTGAAGGTGCCGCTCACCTCGGTGGACCATGCTACCGAGCGCATGGGAGCGCTTGCCGCGGAGCTCACGCTGGAGCTGGCCACGCACCCCAACCATCCCCCGCAGACCACGCGGCTCGCGCCGACCCTGGTTGCGCGCCAGTCCACGCTCGGGGTGCCCGCTGCAGCCGGTGCATAAGGGCGCGAGAAGCCAAGGCCGCGCACCCAGCCGCCGGGATTAGCCCGGGATGCACGCCCGCAACGCATCCGCGATACCATCAGAAATGGAATGAGCGAAGGTCGTTGGGTACTGCTGATTGCGAGTGAGGTGGGGCGGACCGACTCTGTTTCGGACCGTGCGATGGAGCGGCTGGTCGATGCCATCTCGGAAGAAGGATACGAGGTGGTTCGCACCTCGACGCCGGAGGATGGGCTGTCGCTGGTCACCTCCGACCCGTCCCACTCGGCCATCCTGCTGGACTGGGATCTCGAGGGCGATAACCAGTTTGACGAACGCGCGGCGCTGCAAATCCTGCGCGCCGTGCGGCGGCGGAACAAGAAGATCCCGATCTTCCTGATTGCGGATCGAACCCTGGTCTCGGAACTCCCGCTCGAGGTCGTCAAGCAGGTACATGAGTACATCCACCTCTTTGGCGATACCCCGGCGTTTATCGCCAACCGTGTCGATTTCGCGGTCGAGCGCTACCATGAGCAGCTGCTGCCACCTTATTTTCGCGAGCTGAAAAAGTACACCGACCAGGGCGCCTACTCGTGGGACGCGCCCGGACACATGGGCGGCGTGGCTTACCTGAAGCACCCGGTAGGGATGGAGTTCCACAAGTTCTTCGGCGAAAATCTGCTGCGGTCCGACCTTGGCATTTCGACCGCGCCGCTGGGATCGTGGCTGGACCACATCGGGCCTCCGGGCGATTCAGAGCGCAACGCGGCCAGGATCTTTGGGGCCGACTGGACCTTTTTCGTCCTGGGCGGCTCTTCGAACTCGAACCAGATCATCGGCCACGGCGTCATCGCGCAAGATGACATGGTGCTGGCGGACGCGAACTGCCATAAATCGATCTGCCATTCGCTTACCGTGACCGGGGCCCGCCCGGTCTACTTCAAGCCGACGCGAAACGGCTACGGGATGATCGGCCTGGTGCCGCTCAAGCGCTTTTCTGTCGAGTCGGTGCGAGAGTTGATCGCCAAGAGCCCGTTTCGGGCGGGAGCACGCTCAGAAACGCCGACGTATGCGGTGGTGACCAACTCCACCTACGACGGGCTGTGCTACGACGTGAACCGGGTTGTGAAAGAGCTGGCGCAGAGCGTGCCCCGGGTGCATTTCGACGAGGCCTGGTACGCCTACGCGAAGTTCCACAAGATCTACGAAGGCCGCTACGCCATGGGCGTGCCCGACGAGATGCCCAACCGACCTGCACTGTTCTCCGTGCAGTCGACGCACAAGATGCTGGCTGCCTTTTCCATGGGATCAATGGTGCACATCAAGCTGAGCGACCGGGCGCCGCTTGACTTTGACCAGTTCAACGAATCGTTCATGATGCATGGCACGACCTCGCCGTTTTATCCGCTGATTGCCTCGCTCGACGTGGCGGCAGCCATGATGGACGAGCCCGCGGGGCCGACGCTGATGAACGAGACCATCCAGGATGCGATCAGCTTTCGCAAAGCCATGTCATCTGTCGCGCATCGTTTGCGCGCAGCGGAGAAGAACGGCGACGGCTGGTTCTTTTCGCTCTACCAGCCGGAAAGTGTCACCGACCCTGAAGACGGCGAAACGCACTTGTTTGAAGAGGCGCCGGACCGCCTGCTTGGCACGCGTTCAAGCTGCTGGACGCTCAAGCCCGGGCAGGAGTGGCACGGATTTCAAGACGCCGACATCGCCGACGACTACTGCATGCTCGACCCGACCAAAGTGACGATCCTGACGCCGGGGGTCAATGCGCAGGGCGTGATTGAGGACTGGGGCATCCCGGCCGCCATTTTGACGGAGTTTCTTGACAGCCGCCGCGTTGAAATTGCACGAACCGGCGACTACACGGTGCTGGTGCTGTTTTCAGTAGGCACCAGCAAGGGGAAATGGGGTTCGCTGCTCGAAAACCTGTTTGAGTTCAAGCGCCTGTATGACACTGAAGCGCCGCTTGAGGAGGCGCTGCCGGAGCTTTGCGCGAAGTACCCGGCGCGCTACAGAAACACGACCCTGAAAGAGTTGTCGGACGAGATGCACCACGCCATGGTTGAGATGGACCTCGCCGGCCTGGTAAACGCCGCCTGCGATGAGGACTTTGACCCGGTGCTGACCCCTGCGCAGACCTATCAGAAGCTGGTGCGCGGAGAAACCGAGCGGCTGCCATTTGAGCAGATGGCGGGGCGTATTGCGGCTGTCATGCTGGTGCCTTATCCGCCGGGTATCCCGATGAGCATGCCCGGCGAGCGCCTGGGCGGCCCGAACACGCCGGTCATCAAGCTGATCCTGGCGATGGAGGAGTTCGGTAAGCGCTTCCCGGGCTTTGAGCGCGAGGTGCACGGCATCGAGGTGGATGCGGAGGGCGATTACTGGATGCGCGGGGTCATTGAAGAGGCGGCGCAAAAAGCGACGGAGTCGGCTGAGTACCAGGCGCCCGATGGAACCCATGCGGGTGTCGAGCCGACAGGCGTGGACCGGCCGGAGGGTAAGCCGGTGAGGCGGTCGATCAGCTAGGGGCCGGCGGCAGGCGGGGAGTGCGCTCCAGCGAAGCTCCACCGCAGGGAGGATGTGCGATGGAGACGCGGGGTGATAGCGTTCGGTGAGGGGCTTTGGCTTCTCGCCCAAAGGAGTTGGCTGCCTTCCATGTTCAGTATGCCGGCCTCGCGACGCACCTCGCCCAACACCCGGCTGTTTTCACTTTTATTTCTTGGGCTGCTTA
>CAXTPL010000067.1:16003-17216 GCA_964246065.1 uncultured Acidobacteriaceae bacterium | reverse complement strand
CCCCGCCGCCACTGCCGGCCCCTTCACGAGGCGTGAAGGGCTTGCGGTCGCCAGACCCACCAGCCCGGGGAGAGAACGGCTTGCGCTCGGCGCCCCCATCGTCACGCGAGGCGGCCGGTTTCCGGTCTTCTTTCCACGGCTCGCGCGGGTTGAAGCCAGCCTTGCCCCCAGGAGAACGCGTACCGTAGGGCTTGCGCGCTGCGGCGGGCGCGCCCCCCGGCGTAACGGGGCGCCGAGCGCCCGCCGCCGGGGGGGGGGCCGGCGGGGGGGGTCGGCCCCCTGCAGGCGACTTGGCGTGGGTTCCCCGCTGTGGCCGGTCCGCTGGACGGTCTAACGTACGGTCGGATGGACGGTCCAGCGTACGGTCCGGAGAACGGTCGCGAGACTTTTCTGGAGAACGCCCAGGGTGCACCGGCGCCCTTTCGCCCTCATCGCGGCTCGCCACAAAGCGCCGGCGCCCTTCTCCCATGCCACCTGTGCCGACCGGCACCTCTCCGGCAGCAGGCGAAAGCTCCGCCACCACCGCGCCCTCTGGCCGGGCAATCTCTGGAAACTCCGGCAAGCTTCCTTCGACGTGAAGCAACTCGGACGCCCCCAGGTTGCGCGTGCCCAGTTGCCGGGTGGCGGTCAACCCCTTGACCACCTCGCGCACCTTGGAGCGCGAAGCTACCGGCGAAAGAAAAATCTCGATCTCTTCCCCGCTCGCCGCCACCGCCGATTGCAGGTAGAGCGAGACCAGCGCCGAAAGCGCCACAGCCTGCGAAACGGTGCTGCCTGCCGCCATCTGCTTGGCAAATCGTGTTTCAAGCAGTTGCCAGCGGGTCGGTTCGCCATGCGCATAAAGCGGCTCAATGCGCATGTGGCTCCACAGCTCGATAAGCGTTCGCAGCGCGGCGGCTTCGGTCAACTGACGTCCCAGCTTGTCCTTGACCTCTTCCGAGGTCAGCGCGCCCTCGGCTCCGAGCAGCTTCCAGATCTCGATGCTGAGCGGAGAGCTTTTGCCGCGCGGCCCTCGTTTCCACTCCTTGTCGCCGCGCAATGCAAAAAGAAACGGGAGCGTTTCCGGCGTGGCGAGAAAGTCGGGCTGCTCACCTGCCGGCCCTGGGCCTGCCGCGCCCAGCAGGTTGAGTGCTATTGCGTCGCCGCTTGCGAGAACCCGGAAAAGCAGCTCGTTTGCCGACTCGATCGCGCCCCGCGTCGGCGTGGGCGGGGG
>CAXTPL010000067.1:0-15993 GCA_964246065.1 uncultured Acidobacteriaceae bacterium | reverse complement strand
GTGGGCTGGGGTGCGCCGAGCGTCCCCTCGACAAAGCTGGGGGCGGCGGTGGCAAGCTGTTGGCCGCGCGGCACAAACAGGCACACACCCGCTTCACGCAGCCACGCCGATGCATCGTCGGCGGTAAGAATTGCGTTTCCGTCCTGGTGCCAGATCGCGGCTCGCGCCTGGTTAAGCTGTTCGGTTGTCAAAGAAGTAGTCCTTTTTCTGCCAGGCTCAGGAGGTTTTGCGGGCGCTCCTTGATTGCCTGGCCGGTCCCTGGGGTTGTGCAGCCGGCCTCACCCTCCGCATGGTCTCCACAGGCGAAAAGCAAACACGGACGGGAAGCCCTTAGTCGTACCCAGGATGTTAGATGGCGGCCGGCTGAGCGCGGTACAAGCAATGCAGGCATGGAGACGCTTCCCCGGGAACTGCGTCGGCAGCTAAATCCGGTGGAATGCCTTCTGGATGTCCTTCCAAGAATACCGCAACGCGATCGGTCTGCCATGCGGGCAGCTGGTAGGGTGGCTGGTTTTTGCGAGTTCGCCCAGCAGCCAGCGGATCCGCTCCGCATCGAGCGGCATGTTGATCTTGATGGCGGCGTGGCAGGCAATCGACGCAGCAATCCGCGCGCGCGCCGCCTGGAGGTTTTCCGCCTGGGTTTCGCGCTCGTGCTGTTCAAGTACCTCATGCAGCATGCGCTCGAGCTCCCGGCCTTCCAAACCGACCGGGGCAGCCTTGACCGCGATGGTGCGCGGCCCGAACGGCTCGACCTCAAAGCCGTTGCGGACCAGCTCGCCGGCGATGGAGGCAAAAAGAATCATCTGGTGCGGCTGCAGATCGATCAGCATAGGCATCAGCAGCTGCTGGCGTTGGACCTTTTCCACTTCGCGCTCGCGCAGGACCCGTTCAAACAAGACACGCTCATGGGCCACGTGCTGGTCGATGATCCACAAGCCCTCGTCATTGGTAGCCAGGATGAACGACTCGCGTAGCTGGCCTAAAGGGGTCAGCGAGGCCAGCGCATTCAGGGTAGGCTCCTCTTCTGCTTCCTCGGGCTCCGGGGCAGCCGTCGCATCGAGAACCGCTGCGGCGACCGCAGCAGCAGCAGTGGCAGCAGCAAAGGGCAGACGCACACTTTCGGGCGGCAGGGTCGGCGGTGTGAGCGTAAAGCTTGCGCTTTCCCCAAGAATCGTCTCGACCGGCTCCGATTCAGGATCTGCGTCCGCATCTTCGGACGGCGCGCCAGGCAACGGGCTCGTGGCATGGAGCAGCGAAGGCGACTCATGCGGATGCGAAGCAAGCGCCGCCAGAAAGCTCGCCGCCGGACGCGCCTTCATCAGCGCGATGCGGATCGAATCCCGCACAAAATCATGCACCAGCGCGGTCTGCCTGAAGCGAACCTCGGTCTTTGCCGGATGCACATTAACATCGACCTCCTCCGGCGGCATCTCCACAAACAAGAGCATGACCGGGAAAGAGGTAGGCGGAATGACATTGCGGTAAGCCTCTGTAACCGCGTGCAACACCAGCCGGTCGCGGATCAAACGCTGGTTGACGAAAACATAGATCGAGTTGCGGTTCAGCTTTTGCAGCTCGGGCTTGGAAACAAAGCCGCGGATGCGCAGGTGGCCGGGCACCGGCGGCTGGTAGTCGGAGTCCCGGCGCCAGGGCGGCGGTTCAGGCAGCCCCGCATGATCGAGCGCGCGCTCGGCGGCGAGAGGGATCAGCTGGTCGAGCGTCGCCTTGCCGAAGATCTGGTAAATACGCTCCTCAGGCTTGCCGACGGGCGGCGCGCTCAACAGCGTATGCGTAGGCGACAGGAGCTCAAAGTGCTTGCCCGCATGGGCGAGAGCGTAATGGGTTACCAGCGCTGTTACATGCGAAAGCTCAGTCGACTCAGCCTTGAGGAACTTGCGCCGGGCCGGGGTGTTGAAGAACAGGTCCCGGATGGTGAGCGTGGTGCCGACCGGCAGCCCTGCTTCTTCAACCCGAACAAGCTTGCCACCAACAATCTCAAGCCGGGTGCCGGCGGCATCCTCGGCGGAGCGGGTTTCCAGTTCGAGCCGCGCAATGGAAGCGATTGAGGGAAGAGCCTCTCCGCGAAAGCCCAGCGTTGCAATCGAGAGCAGATCGTCCGAGGAGCGGATCTTTGAAGTCGCATGGCGCTCAAAGGCCAGCATGGCATCGTCGCGCCCCATGCCGCAGCCATCGTCGGTAATCCGGATAAGCTTGCGTCCGCCCGCTTCCACCTCGACGCGGATGCGGGTCGCGCCCGCGTCAAGGGAGTTTTCAAGCAGCTCCTTGACGACCGAAGCGGGCCTGTCCACCACTTCACCTGCCGCGATCTGGTTGGCGACCTGGTCAGTCAAGATACGGATGCGGCCCATAAGATTAGGGTACAGGCACAGGGAAGGCGCACGGAGGAGAGAAGGCTCGCTGCCTGACCGGGCCGGCGTTCCGCAAGGAGTACGCACCTAGGCAAGGCGCGGCCCCCCCGGAAGGTCCCCAAAGCGAGCGTTGGAACCTCGCGTCAGGATCGTGAGCTCAGGCCGGCGGATCAAGGACCGGGGTCGAGCCCTCCGGCGGCCCGCTGGCGAGCACATGGTGGGCGATTGCCTGCCACCAGGACCGCTGCGGATGCGCATAAAGCGCGTCATGGCCGGCGCCCTCGGCAACCATCAGCTGAGCGGCGCCGGCGCATGCCTCCCTGAGCTCCAGCGCCATCTCCATAGGGAACAGCGTATCCGCGTCTCCATGCACGATCAGGACCGGGATCCTGCCGGCGCGCAGTGCTGTCGCATTGCTCCAGATCGGCGGCAACAGCCCAAGCAACCGGGCAGGCACCCCCATACGCGCCGCCGCGGCCCGAAACGAGGTAAAGGCGGCACAAAGAATCAGGCTTTGCGCCGGGACCTGAGAAAGAACAGCGACCGCAATCCCCGACCCGAGAGAAAAGCCGAGCAGCGAAACAGGCACGGACGGCAAGAGCGCCTGCAAGGTTCCAAAGGCAGCCTTTGCGTCGTGCTCGCACTGCTTGGCGGCAATAAAACCGGAACTGCGGCCATAGCCCGCATAGTCGAAGACCAGCGAGGCGATCCCTTGCTCCGCCAGCAGGTCCTGCACCTGCGCCCACTGCTCGACGACCTCGCCGATGCCGTGGCAGATGACCAGGCCGGCGCGTGCAGGCGTCGACGGCTCGACCAGGCAGGCGTGGAGCGTCCTGGAGCCGCTCTCGATGGTCACAGCCCGTGCGGATGCGTATCGAGACCCCTCTGCAGCCAGGTCGCGTACCCGGAAGATGCGGCTGGCAGCCGTGATTGCCCCGGTGAAAACGAGACTCTGTAGCCGGGCAGCGATCAGGCTTTTCTCCTAGCGTGCTTGGGACCATCCGGGGCTCCCGGAACTGCTTTCCCTGTTCACGATACAAGGGTCCACAACCGGCTGCACCTCTTCCGATGAAGCAAGATCGAATCCGGTGGCGTGGCTCAGCGGTCGCGGGCTTTGATCTCCTTTATCCCCTCCTTGCTTCATTGCCTCCATGCCCCTCCATTCGGTCGCCTCCTAGAAGAAGAGCGGGCGCCGGCAGGCGGGGAGCGCCCCGGAGCCTAGCCCGCGGAAAGGGTCGCCTCGCGCTGCCCGGCGGCCGGTTTGCCTGTGCCTCCGTGCTTGCGGAAGATGACGCGCAGGTGTTTCCGCCAGCGCTCGTCCAGGGCAATCAGGCGCCACTCCACTTCGGGCGAAATCTGCTTCATCAGCACATCGAAGGTGGAGTGCAGCCGCAGAGCGGGCACCACGAAATACAGCAGCGGCGCGGCCTGGGACAGCTCGATGCCCTGGAAGTACCCGCTGCGCACAAACTCGCCCGCGCGGTGCAGCGCACGCACGCGCATCCAGTAATCCAGTCCCTGGAATGGAAGATGGAGGTCTTCACTCGCCTTCAATTCCAACACCGCGAGGCGGCCGCCGCGCGTAACCGTGAGCAGATCGAGCATGCCCCGGTCCGACGACGCCATGGCCGGCACCTGGGAGTAGACCGGGTCGGCACAGAGCTGCGGCTCCATCTCGGCTACCTCATGCCGCAGCCGCGACTCCAGCCAGCGTTCAGGCTGCAGCCGGAAGAGGGGATTGCGCACGTTGCCTTCTGGACGGCGCCCCGCGAAAAGCTCCCCGGTAAGTTGACAGAAGAGCGCCTCAGTCCCCTCGTGGAGCAGGGTTTCGCTGGGGCCTGCGCCAAAGCTTACCCGGTCTTCGCGTGCAAACGAGTCCTTGGCCAGCCCGTGCTCGACGCGGGCAAACTCCAGCCCGTGCAGTCGCAGGCTTACCTCCGTGGGCGTGCGCGCCTTGCATTCCACGCACGGGCGCGCGCCTTCCGGCAGCAGGGCCATCAGGCGGTCCACCCCGCCTCGGCAGCGCGCCATCGCCTCCTCCTCGCGGAAGGCGGACGAGAGCCGCACATCGCTGTTACCCTGCACCTCGATCGGGGAAAGCAGCAGCTCCTCGATCGGCTCGTCAAACTCCCACAGCTCCCACTTTGCCGCCGCCGGGTTGAGCCATGCCATGCGGGCCCGCACCGTCTGCGCGCGACCGGCCGGCACGACCACCTTGACGCCTTCCACCAACCTGCGTCCGCCCGCCCTTTGCCGGCAGTGCTCAAGCCATAGCAGGGCCACCGCCACAATGCCGTCTACTGAGCTGGGCGTTTCATCCGCATTGATTGCCACCAGCGCGAAAGCCGCCTGCCCGCGTTCGAGCGTGCCTCGCACATAGGCCGGCCCAAAGCTGTGCTCCAGGTCGGCCGAGGCGAGCAAGTCCCCCAGCTTCCAGTCGGCAAACGCGCGGCTGAGCACCCGCTCAAGCAGCCGCACATACCGGGTGCGGCCTGTTTCCCGCGCAAAGCGGGTTCGCTGCTCCTGCGCGGGCACCAGGCGCAGCGCCGTCGCCCTCGCCTGACCAAAGCGGGTGACCTGCAGCCGCACGCCATCTTTTCTTTGCTCGAAAGAAAGCACCGTTCGCACAAGGTTGCGCTGCTCAGACCAGAGCTGCAGCACGCAGCGCCCGTTGGTGGCTTCGACCGCGTAACGGGCCCTGCTCAGGTCGAAGAGCACCGCGCCCTCCTCCACCACGGTCGCCCCGGGGTGAATGGCCAGGTACTGCTCAAGAGCCAGCGCCAGGTCCTCAGCAGAAGCAGCCGCGCCGCCGCGCGCGGGCAGCGACCCCGTCCGAGGGGATGAAGTAGGCATGTGCATCCGTGGTGATCATCCTCGGCCGGAGGAAGCCGCCGCAAGGTGACCTTGGTCAGTTTTTTGGGAGCATGCGGGCAGCGAAGCTGTCTGGGTTCCGTTCCGGGAATCCGCCTACCAGCCCAGGCGCTCGCGCAGCCGAACGACGTGCGCGGTGTGGTGCCGGCCATGCCAGCTGTAGAGCTGCGTCATCCCGGCCACGCTCACCCGGCCACTCTCCGGATGCGTATAGCCCCTGGTCCAATCCCCCTCCTCAAGCGAAGAGAGCAGCGCCACCCAGCGGGCATGCAGCGGCGCGAGCAGATCGAGCGAGGTCGATACGGGGAGGCTTCGAGCCGGGACTAATTCGGCCCACAGCGCTTCGCGGTACGGCTTGATGGTAGGCCAGTCTTCAGTGAGCGCGAGGCACAGCCGGGTATATGCGTTCAGGTGGCTGTCGGCAACATGGTGTGCGAGCTGACGCAGCGTCCATCCGCCCTCGCGATAGGGCGTGTCGAGTTCGCGATCGGTCAAGCCTGCGAGCGCTTCAGCGAGGCTGCGCGGCAGCTCGGCGATGGCCTGCGTGTCCTGCCGGCGGCTTTGCGTGGAAGAGGGGAACGGCTGAAACCTGCCGAGAGGGTAGCGAAGATGTTCGTCAGAGGGCTGGGACGCGGGCGCGTGCATGGCAATCAGGCTAGCACTCGCCCGCGTCGCGGGGTGCTTTAGCGGCCGTGGTGATGACCGTGATGATGGCGATGATGGTGGTGCCCTTGTGCAAACGCGGAGGCCGAGCAGAGGACGAGCAGGGAGAGGAGGACAAGCTTCTTCATGGGCTTGATCCTAGCAAAGATCGGGCCACGCTCGTATCAAAATGGGCCAAAAACATGACCATGGTTCCCATATACGCACCTGGCCGTCCGATCCTTGCACGGGATTCGTTTACCTTGGGCCAAGTCTGGCCTAGAATCGCAGCATCCGTCAGCGTCATCTGAGTGAGGTAAGGATCCTTTCATGACCCAGCCTCATCCCCTGGCTCCCGCGGCAGGGCAGAAGCAGTACTTTTTTGAGCATTTTGGCCTGAGCGAGCAGCTGATGGAGCGCTGCCTGGGCGAAGCGCTCAACGCGGGCGGCGAGTACGCCGACCTTTACTTTGAATCGGTTGCGGCCACCTCGCTCGGCGTCGACGAGTCGATGGTCAAGTCCGCGAGCCAGGGTGTAAGCGCAGGCTGCGGCATACGGGTGCTGAGCAGTGAACGGACAGGCTACGCCTATACCGACGACCTGGCCCCTGAGCCGCTGCTGCGCGCAGCGCGCACCGCCGCCCTGATCGCCAGCGGCCCGGCCACGCAACCCGTAGTCAATCTTGGAGGAGGCTTGCACGAGGCGGGGCAGCCGCGGCTTTACCCTGCCCCTGCGGTCGAACTCGACCCCGGTTTGAGCGCGAAGCTCTCGCTGGTCATGCGAGCCGATCGCGCTGCCCGCGCCCATGACTCCAGGATCACGGAGGTGCGCGCCGGCTACAACGATGAAGTACGCCGCATCCTGGTCGTGGCCTCAGATGGCACCTATGAGAGCGATACCCAGCCTCTCGCGCGGCTCAACGTCTTTGTGCTGGCCAAGGCAGATGGAAAGACGGCGCGCGGCACTGCCGGCGGCGGCGGGCGGGTCGAGATCGACTTCTTCGACGAAGACAAAACGCCGGAGTACTTTGCACGCGAAGCCGCCCGCCAGGCGCTGCTGCAACTGGATGCGGTAGCCGCACCCGCCGGCGAGATGGAAGTGGTGCTCGGCCCGGGCTGGCCGGGCGTGCTGCTGCATGAGGCGGTAGGCCACGGCCTCGAAGCAGACTTCAACCGCAAGGGAACCTCGGCGTTTGCCGGGCTGATCGGGCAAAAGGTCGCCAGTTCCAAGGTGACGGTCGTCGATAACGGCACCCTGCCCTCCCGCCGAGGCTCGCTGCATGTCGACGACGAGGGCGCGCCTACCCAGGACACCATGCTCATCGAAAACGGCATCCTGAAGGGCTACATGAGCGACAAGCTCTCGGCCCGGCTGATGAAGATGCCGCACACCGGCAACGGCCGCCGCGAAAGCTACCAGCAGATCCCGATGCCGCGCATGACCAACACCTACATGCTGGCCGGCGAAGACGAGCCGGAAGACATCATTCGCTCGGTCAAGCGCGGACTGTACGCGGTGAACTTCGGCGGAGGCTCGGTGGACATCACCAGCGGCAAGTTCGTCTTTTCCGCTTCGGAAGCCTACCTCATTGAAGATGGCCGGATCACGGCGCCCGTGCGCGACGCTACCTTGATCGGCAATGGTCCAGAAGCGTTGAAGTACGTCTCGATGGTCGGCCACGACCTCAAGCTCGATGAAGGCGTCGGCACCTGCGGTAAGCAGGGCCAGAGCGTTCCCGTGGGCGTCGGCATGCCGACCATCAAGCTGGACCGCATGACGGTCGGCGGAACAGGCAAGTAATGGCTGCGGCGACAGACGCTGTTTCCTCTGCGAAGACTTCCGAGCTGGTCGATCGGGCGTGCGAGGTCGCTGAGCAGGCCCGGCGCTCCGGAGCCTCCGACGCCGAGGTTGTGCTGCGAGAAGGGGACGAGTTCGAGGCGCATGTGCGGATGGGCGAGCTTGAAACGCTGAAGAACTCCGGCTCGCGAGGCATAGGGCTGCGCGTCCTCCTTGAAAGCGCAGCCGGTACCCAGTTAGCCAGTACCTCTTCGAGCGATCTATCCGCCAAAGGCATCGCGCACTTGATCTCCGGGGCGCTGGAGCTTGCCAGGCTCAGCTCGCCCGATCCGCTGCGCAGTCTGCCCGAGCCGGGGACCTTCGGCTCGCTCGGGGGCGATCTGCGCCTCTTCTACAACGATGTGTACTCGCTGCCTGTTTCGGAGCGGATCGAGATCGCGCGCGAGGTTGAGGCCGTATCGCTGGCTGTCGATCCACGCGTCCGCAACAGTGCCGGCGGCAGCTTCGATGCGGCGACCAGCCGCCGCATCCTCGTCAATACGCGTGGCTTTGCCGGGGACTACAGCACCTCCTATTGCGGCTTTTCAACCAGCCCGATCGCGACCGGCGCGGGCGGCGAGATGCAGCGCGATTACTGGTATTCAAGCGCCCGCTCTATCTCCGGGCTTGACTCGGCCCAGGCCGTGGGGCAGGAAGCGGCGCGGCGCACGCTGCGCCGGCTCGATGGCCGCAAGGTCCCCACCCAGCAGGTGCCCATCGTCTTTGCACCCGAGATTGCCCGGTCGCTTGTCGGGTCCATGGCCGGCGCTGCGAACGGAGACGCGATCTATCGCGGCGCTTCCTTCTTTACCGGCCTGCTCGGCCAGCAGGTTGCCGCTTCCAGCATCACGGTCGTCGACGACGGGACGCTCCCCGGGCTGTTTGGCAGCGCGCCTTTCGACGGCGAAGGGCTGCCGACGCGACGGACCGTCTTGGTTGAGAACGGCGTTCTCCGCAGCTACCTGCTCAACACTTATACGGCACGCAAGCTTGGACTCGCCGGCACGGCCAGCGCGGTCCGCGGCCTGACCGGCAATCCCGGTATCGGCACGCACAACCTTTATCTGCAGCCCGGCGAACTTACCCCGGAGCAGATCCTGGCCGACATCCCCGCGGGCCTGTATGTGACGGAGTTGATGGGCCAGGGCGTCAACATGGTCACCGGCGACTATTCGCGCGGGGCTTCCGGGCTGTGGATACAAGGCGGCGAGCTCACCTTCCCCGTTCAGGAGATCACCATCGCCGGGAACCTCAAAGACATGTTCCGCAACATCACCGCTATCGGCAACGACCTCGAGTTCAGCAGCGCGACGGCGTGCCCGACACTTCGGATCGACGGCATGACCATCGCCGGCGCGTAGAAAGCTCCCATGCAGTGGCCGCATGAGCTTGTGTTTCAACCGACCACGCCGGAAGCAGCGCTGGCCGGGCTGCCCTCTGCCTCGGCCGTGTACGCGCTGTATGGCCGCGATGCCCGCGCGGAGCCGTACCTGGGGCGCACTCCCGATCTCCGCCGCAGGCTGCGGCGGCTGCTCACACCCTCGGCCGCACACCCGCGACGACTCCATCTGGCAGGCCTGGTCGCGCGTATCGCCTGGGCGGAAACTGCCTCCGAGCTTGAAGCGACACTGCTGCTCTACCGGGCCTCGCAGGAGGCTTTCGGCGATCGAACAGCGAAACGCATGCACCTGCGGCCGCCCGCTTTTCTCCGCTTGTCCATGCGCAATCGCTACCCGCGCCTTTATGGCACCGCCTCGATCAGCCCTGCCGCGACGGCGGACCTGTTTGGACCCTTCCCTTCGCGCGCAGCAGCCGAGCGCTATGCCGAGCAGGTGCTTGACCTGTTTCTCCTGCGGCATTGCTACCAGGACCTCGACCCCGATCCGGCTTTCCCCGGCTGTATCTACTCGGAGATGAAAAAATGCCTGGCGCCCTGCTATGCGGGCTGCACGGACGAGCGCTACGGGGCAGAGGCAGACGCCGTGCATGCGTTCCTCAGCACCGGCGGCCGCAGTTTGCTCGCAGGCATCGCCGCGGAGCGAGACGCCGCCTCGGCTGAGCTCGACTTTGAGCGGGCGGCCGCCGCCCATGCACGGCTCGGCAAGGTAGAGGCCGTGGCGGCGCTTGCCTCAGAAGCCGTGCGCTGCTTAGCCAACCAGTGCGCAGTGCTGGTGCAGCCGACGCAGGGCGAGCACGTCGCCTTGTACCTGCTGCGGAGCGGAAGCTTCTCAGGGCCGGTCATCTTTTCCGTCGCAGGCATGCGCCACCCGAACGAACAATCAGGCTCAAGCTCGCTGTTTGCGCACCCGGTGGCACTGGTACCGGTCCCGCTGCTGTCCGGCGACTCCGGGCCCCGGCCGCCGCATGCGGGCGATCCGCTCGAGGAGCGGCTGCAGCAGGCCCTTGCGAGCCTTACAGAGGCACACCGGCCGGGCTCGCGCCGGCAGCTCTGCGACCACCTGTCGATCTTTACGCGCTGGTACTACCGCCCGCAAGCCAAGCGCGAAGGAGAGGTGATCTTCTTTCCCCCGCCCGGGGTGCGCACGGCGACCCCGGCTGCCAAGCTCTTGCTGCGAGCCATCTCCCGGGTGTGGCGCGCGGCCCAAACAGCGGGAGCCTCCCCCGGGGTGCCTTCGTCGCTTCAGGAAACGGCGGAAGCCGCGGACTCCCCGGAAGCAGCGGACTCCCCTTCCTCCCCAAACGCGCCGGAAGCGCCCCGGCTCGGCGCTTCCCCGGGGCCTCCCCTCTAGCAGGGCGGCGTTGGCAGGCAAAGAGCGGCTGCTTACTTCTGCTTCGCCAGCCAGCTTTGCAGGTTGCTTTCCTGCGCGGCACGCAGGTCGATGCAGTCCTCGATCTGGCTCTTGGCCCGGGCCAGCGCCCTTTCTGAGGCAGGCACCTTGTGCGCGGTAAAGAAGTTTTGTACCTCCTCAGATTTTTCCGCGCTGCAAAAGCTGCCGGTCGAGCCCACCAGGTAGCCGCCCATCATCTCGGTAAGCTGTGCCTGCACCTTGGGCCAGCTCGCCTGGATGTGTCGCCAGGCCTCCTCGTGCGTGTCCGGGTTGCCGAGCGTGCCGGCAAAGACAAAGATGGAGTCCTGGTTGCGTACCTTGCCGGAGGCGGCGTAGTCGATGGCGCGGTCCGTCAGCGCAGGCTGCTTGAACAGGGTCAGCAGTCTGAGCGCCTGTTCTTTGCGCGTCGGGTCTGGCGAACTTTCAAACACCTGTTGGAGCTGATCGAAGAGCGAAGCATCTCCGTTTGCCGCCGCCACGCTCAGCGCCGGGCCTACCAGCGACGGGTCGATCGAGTTCGGGTCTGCCAGGTACATCTCCGCCAGATGCCGAGCGATCGCGATCACATCCGGGTCGTCGGCCCCGCCAAGGGTTTCGAGAAGCAAGGCGCGACGTGCCTTGGTTTCCGGAGTATCGGCAGCGGCGGGCATCCCCATCTTGTCCAGCTCCGGCTTGTAGGTCGTGCGCACCCATGCCGAGAGCTCGTCCTTTTGCTGCTGCGTGCCGGCGATCCGCGTATGGATCGCCGCCAGCTCATTGATGGAGGTGCTCAAAACCTCCGACGAAGCATCGCTTCGTGTGGCCGCGGCTAGAGCGAGCGAAGCGCCGACAGGCTGTTTGCCGGCACGCACCTGCGCCCACTCATCACCGATCAGGGCGATACGCTCAGACGGCGTGAGGCCCGTCTCGACGTGCGGCAGCAGCTGGGTGTAGGTAGCCTCGGGGTAAGCGCTGCGGTAGTACCCCACGCCGCCGGCATTCGCGAAAAAGAAGTCGCTCTTTCCGGTGGAAAGCTCGCCGCTCACCCCGGAAAGCAGCTGGCAGGGCCCTGCTCCGGTGATACAGACCGGAACCGTCCAGCTTTGCGCAGCTGCCTGGGCGTTTGCGCGCGCGGCACCCGGGCTAAGGAAGAAGCGCTGCTGGCTGACGCTCACCTTGCCCCCTGACGGTGCGGCAAAGCTCAGGATCGGCTCGCCCGGCTGGGCGACAAAGCTCTCCATGATCTTGTCAACCGGCTTGCCGCTGGTCTGGGTCTGCATGTTCCAAAAATCTTCTGCCGTGGCATTGCCGAACAGGTGTGCCTGCAGGTAGTTGTGCACACCCTTGCGAAAGGCCTCCTCGCCGAGGTAGCTCTCGACCATGTCGAGCACAGCGCCGCCCTTCTGGTAGGTGATCCCGTCGAACATCTCGTTGATCTGGTCCGGCGTTTCTGCTTCGGCGCGAATGGTGCGCGTGATCGCGCCCGCGTCGTAGTTCAGCGTCCCGTTCAGGCTGGCGGCGACCTGCTGCGGCACATTCCACTCCGGGTGCCAGGCGGCGACCGGCTTGTTCTCCATCCAGGTGGCGAAGCCCTCGTTCAGCCACAGGTTGTTCCACCACTGCATAGTCACCATGTCGCCAAACCACTGGTGAGCCATCTCATGGGCTACCACTTGCGCAACCCGCTCCTTGGCTTCATCGGAGGCATGGTTCTCGTCGACCAGGAAGTCGGTCTCGCGGTAGGTGATGGCGCCGAAGTTCTCCATCGCCCCGGCTTCAAAGTCGGGGATGCCGATCATGTCGAGCTTCGGCATGGGGTACTTGATGCCGAAGTAGGTGTCGTAATAGTGGAGGACAAACTCGGCAGCCTTGACTGCATACGGGGTGAGCGCGAGCTTGTCCGGCGTGGCGCAGGCGCGGATCGGCACGCCGTCGCTTGCGCCGGAGGTGCAGACAAAGTCGCCCACCAGAAACGCCACGAGATAGGTGGACATCTTTGGCGTGGTGGCAAAGTGCAGGGTGTGCTTATCGCCGGCCGGCGTGTCGGAGACGATGTTGGTATTGGAGATCGCAGTATCGGCCTGGTCGACGGTAAGCGACACGTCAAAGGTAGCCTTGTACGCCGGCTCGTCAAACGAAGGAAAGGCTCTGCGCGCGTCGGTCGGCTCAAACTGGGTCACGGCGTAGGAGCGCTTGTCCGACTTTGAAAGATAAAACCCGCGCAGCTGCCCGTTCAGAATGCCGGTGTAGTCGATGTGCAGCGTGACGGCGCCGGCGGGGAGCGGCGCGTCAAAGGTCAACGTAGCCTGCTGCTTGGCCTCGTCCACGGTGACCTTGGCAGGCATGGATTTGCCGCGCACCTCTGCGGTTACGGTCTTGAAGGTGATCTCGGCTGCATTCAAGGTGATGGTGGGCGAAGGCTGCGCCAGCGTCACCTCGATCGACTCAGTACCCGTAAACGTTGCCGTCTTGAGGTCGGGCGTGAGCGCCAGGGTGTAATGCAGCGGAGTCACGGTGCCGGGCAGCCGTTGGGCATGGCCAACGGCGACGGGGGCAAAGGCGAGGAGCGCTGCGGCAGCGCAGGCGCGAAGGAGCAGCGGCATGGGTTTCGGTGGCCTTTCTGTCGTACAGTGCGGCAGCAGTGAGGGGCGAGGGAGGATACGGAAGGCCTATGCTGTCGGTTCCCCACGCGTGGCGAACTCCCCTACACCATATCAAGCTTCGCGGTAGTCGAGCAGCAGCAAACCGACAAGCGCCAGGCAGATAGGCCATACGCGGCCTGCAAGGCGGGCGGCTCGGCTGCCTGGCAGGCGTAGCTCCAGCCACCGGCCCCAGCCGGCAGTGGCGCCCATCAGCGCGATGGGTGTGTGGCTCAGCTCTGCCAGGGTTTCCTGGTGCATGCTGCCCAGCGCATGCGCGTGCGTAAGCAAAGCGGCGCCGCCGGCCGCACACACCAGGGGAAAAACATATGCTGCGCGCGGCGAGCGAAGAGACCGCCTTTCAACCGCCCACTCAAACAGGGTAAACGCAGTGATGAGCGCCGCATACAGCCGGTGCTCCAACACGTCGGGGCGGGAAAAGCTGGCCCAAAAGGGCCGAGGCCCGAGCGGCCAGTTTTCGGGGTCGGCCCGCAGCAGGATAAAGACCGCAAGCCCAAGGAAGAGCAGCGGCCAGCCTCCGGCAAGCGAGCGCAACTGTACGAGCCGGCCTGAAGCGGCTGGAAGGGCGCGGCCCGCAAACGCCAGCAGCCCGGCTGCCAGCACAATCAGCCCGGCCCAGTGGTGGTTGTACTCCGACCAGGCGCGGTCATTTGCATCGTTCACTGTGCCTGAGCCGAACTGCTGGTCGGGTAAAGCGGCCTCAAGCGTGGTGGGAGGCGCGAGAGCGGCGAGCGGCGGACTGGTGAGCCGGGGCGCCTGCCAACGCAGCCGCTCCACGATCTCGTGCCCGGTCAGCCGGTCGCCGGGCTGCAGATCGATGGCAGGCGCTTGCGCCGTCAGCGAGGCCGCGGCCAGCATCGCGGTAAAGCCCAGCCCTAGCTCCACCTCAGAAAATCGTCGCAGCCGCAGGGTGGAAAAGCGCTCCCCGCTCGCGGCACCGGCGCTGCGGATGAGCCGCTGGTTGCTTGCGCCGAGCAGCAGCATCGTCAGCACCAAGTACGACTTCGCCATCACAAGGATGCCGTACGAGCTGCCGTACAGCCCGTTCCACGAGCCGATGTAGGCATAGCTGAGGCCGATGCCGGCACCGACCAGCAGCGCCACCCCCGCCATAGCCAGCGCCGAGTAGCGCCGCGCCAGCCGCAAAGCCAGCGTATGGTCGCCGGCGAGGTCTGCCCGCCGCAAAGCCAGCAGCAGAAAGAACATGGCGCCCACCCAGGCAGCCATCCCAAGATGGTGCAGCGCAGTTAAAGCCGAAAGCCACAGGCGGCCATCCATCCGGGACGCAGCATGGCTGCCGGCCACCACCGCGGCTAAGAGCCCGGCCCCGGAAACACCCGCAACCCAAGATGCCCAGGCCCGGGGCAGGCGCACAGCCGCGGCAAGGATCAGGGCAAAAGCCATGCCGGCCAGAGCCTCAAGCAGAAACGGCTGCCGCAAGACTTGCGCGATCGCCAGCCCGGAGCCGGAGACCAGGGTGGCAACCGTGATCCCGGTAGCGGCGAGCTGCGCAAGGGCAAACCCGAGCGCTGCCCAGCTCACTACGCGGCGAGCTCTAACGTGCGGCGGCAGGCCGAGGCTGCTGCGCGCAGGCTGCTCGACGATCAGGCAAAAGGCCAGGCCGCCGAGCGTCAACGCTTCCCAGGCGATGGCCAGCCCATGGAGCAGCACGCTCAGGAGCTCGAAGTCCTTCAGCAGCCAGAGGACCGGGCTCAACCGTTTGCCTTGGAAGCGCGGCTTGCGGTGCAACGAGCCAAGCTACTCGACCTTGAACGCGATCTGGCCGCGGCTGATGTGCCCGTCGCTTGCAAGCGCCTGCCAGCGGAGCGTGTAGCTGCCCCTGGCCAGCCCTTCTGCGTGCGAGACGATCTCATTGGGAGAGGTTTGCGTGCCCAACTCGAGCGTGCGTACCGAGCCGTCCGCCGTGGCCAGCTGCACGGTTGAGCCGCTCCCATCCACGCGCGAGTTGAACTTGAGATCGATCTGGAGAGAAGAGCCGTGGATGGTATCGCCCGACTTCGGGTTGGAGTCCACCAGCACCGCGTGTGCCAGGGCCATCTGCGAGGTGAGCAGGGTGGCGGTGAGAACCGCTGCCGGGGCGAAGCGCGACAGAGTGCGAAGCATAAGCATCCTTCTCCGGCAGCTTGAGCCGCCAGGGCTTCTAAGAGCGCGGTTACAAGTGGCTGGAGGCCATGCGCACCGACTGGCCGCTGATCTCGGCCGCGCGTGCCTCAGCATAGGCGGCCGCGCCCATCAGCGCCGCGCGGCTTTCAAGAATGATCCGCACCGGCGCCTGGATCAGCAGGTCGCTCAGCCGCCCCTTGTCGGTAAAGGCCTTCATAAAGGTGCCGTCGCGCATCTTGTCGAGGATCTTTGGAGCAATTCCGCCGCCGACGTACATGCCGCCGATCGAGAGCACCTTTAAAGCCAGGTTGCCTGCCTCAGCCCCATAGGCGGAGACAAAGATCTCAAGCGCCCGGGTACAGAGCTCATCCTTGCCCATACCCAGCTCACCGATGACCGCGTTCGGATCTTCCACAGCCATACGGTCGCGCAGCTCGGGCGACTCGCTCATCTTCTGGTCGTCGCGCAGAAAGGAGTACACATTGCGCAGGCCGATGCCGGAAACGACGCGCTCGAAGCTGACCCGGCCACCGACCTGCTTCTTGAGGTAACGCAGCAGGTCGACCTCGATCTCGGTGCGCGGCGCATAGTCGCAGTGGCCGCCCTCGCTGGCGACCGGCACATGCATCTTGCCGTTCCACATCAGGATCGCCTCGCCGAGACCGGTGCCGGCAGAAACCAGCCCGCGGGTGCCGATGGTGCTCGGGTCGCCCTCGCTGAGGG